>CAYXWU010000024.1:0-13048 GCA_964468885.1 uncultured Aquiluna sp.
AATGCGTTTCGCTCTCCTGCTTAGCGGCCGCGACGAGGCCTAAACCTCCGGCCCATTCTCGTCGCGGAGCCCAGTTGCGGCCAAATCCCCATATTCAGGAGCAGAGAGAATGAAAAACAATCAGCAATCTTCAAAGATGCCTTTTGGTCGATATAAGCCTTTTCACGAACAAATCAAGGTCGAACTAGCTGATCGAACTTGGCCAAGCAAACTCATAACTAAAGCACCACGTTGGTGCGCTGTTGATCTGCGCGATGGCAATCAAGCGTTGATTGATCCAATGAGTCCAGAGCGCAAGCTTGAGATGTTCAAGCTTTTGGTTCGGATGGGCTACAAGGAAATCGAGGTTGGATTTCCGTCTGCCTCTCAAACTGATTTCGACTTCGTTCGCTTATTGATTGAGGAAGATCACATTCCTGACGATGTCACAATTCAGGTCTTAACTCAGTCAAGAGATCACCTTATTGAAAGAACCTACGAATCCCTCAAGGGTGCAAAGAATGCGATTGTTCACTTCTACAACTCAACATCTGTTCTTCAAAGACGAGTAGTTTTTGGACAAGATAAAGAAGGAATCAAGAAAATTGCCACTGACGCGGCGGCACTGTGCCTTGCTTTGGAGTCCAAGTTGCCAGGTACCAATGTCTTCTACGAGTATTCCCCGGAGTCTTACACCGGTACTGAGCTTGAATTTGCGCTTGAGGTTTGTAATGCAGTAATCGATGTAATCAAGCCAACTCCTGAGCGCAAGATGATCATAAATCTGCCAGCAACCGTCGAGATGATTACTCCTAACGTCTACGCCGACAGCATTGAGTGGATGTCACGCAGACTTCAACCAAGAGAATCAATCATTCTTTCACTTCACCCACACAACGATCGGGGAACGGCGGTCGCTGCGGCGGAGCTTGGTTACATGGCTGGCGCGGATCGAATTGAGGGATGCTTGTTTGGTAACGGCGAGCGCACTGGCAATGTCGATCTAATTACCCTTGGCCTAAATTTGTTCAGTCAAGGCGTTGATCCGATGATTGATTTCAGCAACATTGATGAGATCAAGAGAACTGTGGAGTTTTGCAATCAACTGCCCGTGCCAGAGCGCAGCCCATATGGTGGAGATCTTGTCTACACGGCATTTAGTGGCAGCCACCAAGATGCAATCAAGAAGGGTTTCGAGCATCTTGAAAAAGATGCGAAAGCTGCTGGTAAGCCAGTTGATGAATTTACATGGGCCGTGCCTTATCTTCCCATCGATCCGAAGGACGTTGGCAGGAGCTATGAAGCCGTTATTCGAGTCAACTCTCAATCTGGCAAGGGCGGCGTTGCCTATCTGATGAAGGCAGATCACAAGCTCGATCTACCACGAAGACTGCAGATTGAATTCTCGAAGGTAGTGCAAGCCCACACAGACACCCTGGGCGGCGAAGTCTCTTCAGAACAACTGTGGGACATTTTCCAGGACGAATACCTACCTGCATCGGTTGAAGAGTTGAAGTGGGGAAGATTCGAGCTGAAAAAACTCCGCAGCGAAAGTGAAATGGATGGCGTAGTCAAAATTGAAATCGTCCTGAGAGATGGCGATGGCGAGTTAGCTGCAGCAGGCCAAGGCAACGGTCCAGTTTCTGCTTTCATTGATGTTCTGGGACAGCAAGGCGTAAAGATTCGTTTACTGGATTACATCGAGCACACCATGAGTACTGGCAGTGACGCTAATGCGGCTGCCTATGTCGAGCTTGAGGTTGCCGGGAAGACTCTCTGGGGCGTGGGTATCGATGGGGACATCGCTGTTGCTTCTTTGAAGGCCATTATCAGCGCGGTCAATAGGGCACTGCGGCTTGCCGTGTCATCCAACGTCGGCTAGCGCTGGAATACTTATTAGGTGCCTAACTACCGAGATGAGGCGGTTGTTCTTCGAACCCATAAGTTGGGCGAAGTTGATCGCATTTTGACTCTACTCACTCGTCAGCACGGACAAATCCGGGCTGTTGCTAAAGGCATCAGAAAAACTACGAGCAGGTTCGGCGGACGGCTGGAACCATTCACGATTGTCGACCTGCAGCTATACGAGGGTAAGAACTTAGATACCGTCACCCAGGCTGAGCAACTAGCTTCCTACGCAACCAAAATAATCGAGGACTACCAGCGCTACACAATTGCTTCGGCAATTGTGGAAGCTGCCGAGCGGCTCACTCGAGAAATTTCTAGTGAGAAGCATTACTTGCTGGTTGTGGGAGCACTGCGTTCCTTGGCTCAAGGAGAAATTGCCCCAGATCAAATACTGGATTCATATCTGCTCAGATCTCTTTCATTATCTGGCTGGGTTCCTTCATTGGCATCTTGCGTGAACTGCGGCTCCGAACCAACCGTTTTCTCGGTTCAAACTGGAGCGGTGACATGCGCTAGCTGCTCAGTGCCGGGGTCGATTTCATTAGGTTCGGAAGGTATTCATCACATGAAAAACTTGCTTGCCGGCAATTGGGAAGAAGTATCTAAGGCTTGCGAGCAAACTAGAAAGAGTGTGAGCGGTTCAATCGCTGGATACACTCAGTGGCAGCTTGAAAAGGGATTGAAGTCAATGAATTTTGTGGAGAGATCATGAAACTCTTTGACCCCACAAGGAAACCACCTAAGTTCAAGGAAGTCCCAAATCACATTGCGATTGTGATGGATGGAAATGGTCGTTGGGCAAATCAAAGAGGCCTAAAGCGAACTGAAGGGCACAAAGCCGGAGAGCTTGCCCTTCTCGAGGTAGTCGCTGGTGCCATCGAAGTTGGAGTTAAGAACTTAACTGCATTTGCATTCTCCACAGAGAACTGGAAACGCTCACCTGAAGAAGTCAAATTTCTTATGACTTACAACATAGAAACCCTGCGAGCCCGAAGAGACCTATTGATGGAGTGGGGTGTGAGAATCCGCTGGTCGGGTGCCGAGCGTAAGCTCTGGCCTTCCGTAATTAGCGAGCTTAAAGAAGCAGAGCGACTAACTGCAAAAAACAAAGGTTTAGTGCTCAATATGGCGATTAACTATGGTGGAAGGCAGGAAATTCTCGATGCGGCTCAAAACTTGGTTGATAAAGCACTAGCTGGTGAAATCACTGGAAAAGTGACTGAGGCTAGGTTTGCTAAAGAGCTTTACATTCCAAATATGCCTGATGTCGATCTGTTTCTAAGATCAAGTGGCGAGATGAGGCTAAGCAACTTTTTGCTTTGGGAGTCGAGCTATGCCGAGATGGTGTTCCTAGACAAGCTCTGGCCAGATTTCACGCGGGAGACCCTCTGGGAAGCCATCGCGATTATGCAAGGCAGGGACCGACGTTTCGGCGCAGCCGAAGACAGGCCGATAAACTAGCGTTTTCCATCCCAGAGGTTGGTTTATGTCTACCCAAAAGCTCGATGCTGTCATTTCGCTAGCCAAGCGAAGGGGCTTCGTCTTTCAAGCTGGTGAAATTTATGGCGGTTCAAGGTCGGCCTGGGACTATGGCCCACTAGGCGTCGAGTTGAAAGAAAACATCAAGCGCCAGTGGTGGCAGTCGATGGTTTCTGGTCGTGATGACGTTGTTGGCTTAGACAGTTCAATTATTCTGCCAAAGAGAGTTTGGGAAGCTTCTGGTCACGTGGAGGCTTTTGTTGATCCGCTAATTGAGTGCACAAGCTGCCACAAGCGATTTCGTGCAGATCATCTTGAGGAAGCTTTCCAAGAGAAAAAAGGACGTGCGCCTAGTTCGTTAGCTGAAGTGCCATGTCCTAATTGTGGAAATAAGGAAATCTGGACAGAGCCAAAAAACTTTAATGGCCTGCTTAAGACCTCGTTGGGACCGGTAGAGGATGAGTCTGGTCTGCATTACTTGCGACCAGAGACCGCTCAGGGAATTTTTGTCAATTTCAACAATGTTCTCAACGCAGCTCGTATGAAGCCTCCATTTGGAATTGGTCAAATGGGAAAGAGCTTCCGCAATGAAATCACTCCTGGCAACTTCATTTTCAGAACTCGAGAATTTGAGCAGATGGAAATGGAATTTTTTGTGAAGCCTGGTGAAGACGAGGAGTGGCACGAGTATTGGATCCAAGAGCGCTATAACTGGTATGTGAATTTGGGAATCAACCCCGATAACCTTCGTCTATTCGAGCACCCGAAAGAAAAGCTCTCACACTATTCAAAGCGAACAGTCGACATCGAATATCGCTTCGGATTCCAAGGCAGCGAGTTTGGTGAGTTGGAAGGTGTTGCCAATAGAACTGATTTTGATCTCAAGACTCATTCTGAGCACAGCGGTGTGGATCTGAGCTACTTCGATCCTGCTGAAGAGAAGCGCTGGACTCCATATGTCATTGAACCGGCGGCAGGCCTAACTCGATCATTGATGGCATTCCTGGTTGATGCGTATCACGAGGATCAAGCACCAAATACTAAGGGTGGTATGGACACCAGAACCGTCCTGCGCCTTGACGCTCGTCTTGCTCCAGTCAAGGCAGCAGTTCTACCGCTGAGCCGAAATGAAGAACTGAATCCAATCGCGGACAAGCTTGCTGCTGATCTGCGTAAGAACTGGAATGTCGACTATGACGACTCAGGCGCAATTGGTAGACGCTATCGTCGCCAAGACGAGATTGGCACACCATTCTGCATAACCGTCGACTTTGACACATTAATTGATCAGGCGGTAACCATTCGCCACCGCGATTCCATGCAACAAGAGCGCGTAGCTTTGGATCAGGTTAAGTCATTTGTCTCAGAAAGGCTGTTGGGCTAGTTGGCTCTTCAATACGGTAAGCACAGGATTGAAGTTCCAGTTGTGCTTGCCCCCATGGCTGGAATAACCAACACAGCATTCCGTCGCCTGTGTCGCGAGCACGGCGGCGGCTTGTTTGTATCAGAGATGATCACTTCGAGAGCTCTGGTTGAAAGAACTCCCGAGTCCATGCGCCTGATTCGACACCACCCAACAGAGGAAATCAGGTCAATTCAGCTTTATGGCGTTGAACCAAAGACCATCGCGGATGCCGTGAAAATGCTGGTAGATGAAGACCGAGCTGACCACATTGATTTGAACTTTGGTTGCCCAGTTCCCAAAGTCACAAGAAAAGGCGGTGGAGCAGCACTGCCTTGGAAGTCTGAATTGTTTTCCTCAATCGTGAAAGCCGCTGTTGATGCTGCCGGAGAAGTTCCGGTGACTGTCAAAATGCGCAAAGGCATTGACCAAGATCACCTGACTTATCTAGAAGCTGGAAAGGCTGCCAGGGATGCAGGTGTAACGGCAGTGGCTTTGCATGCCAGAACTGCAGAGGACTACTACTCCGGCCAAGCTGATTGGTCAGCGATTAGCAAACTTCGTGAAGCCCTGCCCGATACTCAAGTACTAGGTAACGGCGACATTTGGTCAGCCAGTGACGCAGTTGAAATGATGAGGCAGACGGGAGTTGACGGGGTAGTTGTTGGAAGAGGTTGTTTGGGAAGGCCCTGGCTATTTGCCGATTTAGAAAGAGCCATTTTGAATTACCTAACGGGTGACGAAAAGGAGATTGAAACTACTGCTCCAAAGTTAGGTGAGGTGGCTGATGCTTTTTATCGCCACGCTGAGTTGCTAACTGAGTTCTTTGAAGATGAGGGCAGAGCTTGCCGAGATATTCGAAAACACGTTGCCTGGTACTTCAAGGGCTATCCAGTCGGCGGTGAGTTTAGAGCTGCACTCGCACTTGCTAATTCGTTGGGTGAGATTTCTTCGCTTTTGGCAACACTTGATCGATCACTGCCATATCCAAAGGACGAGGCTGAGGGACCGCGTGGCAGATTAGGCAGTGCTAAGTCATGTGCCTTGCCGGACAAGTGGCTGGAATCTAGGTCTCTTAGCGATGAGCATCGTAACCAATTGCAACTGGCGGAACTATCAGTATCTGGTGGTGTATGAGTAATCCAGACTTTGAAGTTGGCTACAGCGATTTTGATCGTGAGAGATTTGTCGCCCAGCCATTATCTGCCACACCTGGCAGGGGAGAATTTGCGAGAGATCGTGCCAGGGTTTTGCACTCATCTTCTTTTCGAAGACTTTCTGCCAAGACCCAAGTTTTATCACCCAGCTCCAAGGCTTTCGCAAGAACTCGTCTAACGCACTCGCTCGAGGTGGCACAGGTTGGAAGAGAACTAGCAACTGCCCTGGGAACTAATCCAGATCTAGTTGACACTGCCTGTTTAGCTCACGATATTGGTCATCCACCATTTGGTCACAATGGCGAGAGCGCGCTAAATCTTTGGGCAGCGGATATTGGTGGCTTTGAAGGAAATGCACAAACTTTTCGAATCCTCAGCAGGCTCGAAACAAAGATTATCGATAGTAGTGGCACTTCAAGAGGACTCAATCTAAGCAGGGCTTCACTTGACGCTGCAACCAAGTACCCATGGCAGCTCGCCGAAGCAGCAAAGTTCGGCAATCAGGTTAAGTTCGGCGTTTATTCGGACGACCTAGAGGTCTTTGAATGGATGCGCATCTCAGCACCAGCTGGAAAGAAGTGCGTCGAGGCTCAAATCATGGACTTTGCTGACGACGTTGCCTATTCCATTCATGACTTTGAGGACGCCATTGTCGAAGGACTAATTAACCCTCAGATTCTGAATGACCCATCGAGTCATCCTCAGCTATTGGATGAAATTGGCAAGTGGTCAGGCGGTGAAATCAGCCAAGTTGAAATAGAGGGTGCTCTAGCGAGACTTCAATCAAATCCCAACTGGCTCGTCAGCTTCAAACAAACCCCGGCAGATCTTGCAACTCTAAAGAACCTAACCAGTGATCTCATTGGGTCTTTTGTAAAGAGGACAATCGACGCTGTTTTTTCTCATGGGAGCAGCATGATTGCTCGTTACCAAGCGTCCCTGATTGTTCCGAGAGATGTGCAGAGCGAGATTGCAGTACTAAAAGGCGTAGTCGCGGCTCAAATTATGACCAATGATGAGAGACAGCCATATTACGAAAGTCAACGTCACCTTTTGATCGAGCTAGCTGACACTCTTCTGGCTACTAATGGTCAACACCTCGACCCAGTGAGCAAAGCGGCCTGGCTAAGTGCAAAAAACGAAGAGGCTAAGCGACGCGCGGTAGTTGACGCGGTTGCCTCTCTTACAGACCCCGCAGCCATCGCTTTGCATGCTGAGCTTCGAGCATAGGATTTCCATATGCCACGGGTAAAGCAGTCAGACATCGATGCTCTCAAAGAACGAGTTGACATTGTTGAACTGATTGGCTCGTACATCGCTCTAAAGCCAGCGGGCCCAGGTTCTTTCAAGGGGCTGTGCCCATTTCATGGAGAAAAGTCACCAAGTTTCCATGTCCGATCGAATCCCGCTTTTTATCACTGCTTTGGTTGCGGTGTTGGGGGAGATGCTTTCAAGTTCGTTCAAGAGATGGACAAAATTGGTTTTGGTGAGGCAATTGAAAAACTAGCTCAGCGAACAGGCTTTCAGCTCACTTATGAAGAGGGGGAGCGAGAGACTTCAAATCGCAATCTACTGCTGAGCATCAATAAAGCAGCTAGTGAGTATTACAAAGCGCAGTTGCAAGGTGAGGAGGGCAAGGCAGCCAGGGATTTCTTGGTTGCTCGTGGATTCGATCTTGATAGCATTTCCGACTTTGAGGTCGGTTATGCCCCTAAGGGTTGGCAAAACTTATCGGAACACTTAACTGAAAAAGGATTCAAGCTCGAAGATCAGGCTCTAGCTGGACTTCTCAGCAAAGGCGAGAAAGGTTACTATGACCGTTTTCGTGGCAGAGTGCTTTGGCCAATTCGTGATGCGAATTCTCAGGTTGTTGGCTTTGGCGCAAGAAAGCTCTATGCAGAAGATCAGGGTCCAAAGTATTTGAACACTCCTGAAACACCTGTGTATCACAAATCAACTGTTTTGTATGGGCTTGATTTGGCAAGGCGTGAGATAGCAAGCAAGCGACAGGTCGTTGTAGTAGAGGGATACACAGATGTAATGGCTTGCCACTTGGCTGGAGAGAAGACTGCGGTAGCCACCTGTGGCACGGCATTTGGCGAAGAGCACATAAAACTAATAAACCGACTGCTTGGACAGTCAACCGATCCAGCTTCGGTTGTCTTCACTTTTGACCCAGATGCTGCCGGCGAGAAGGCGGCTCTGAAGGTCTACGGCGATGCGAGTAAGTTCAATGCACTAACTTTCGTAGCAAGTGGACCGGCTGGCCTCGACCCATCTGACTTACGCCAGCAACAGGGCGATTCGGCAGTGGTTGAAATGCTAAAGAATCGCAAACCACTTTTTGAATTCGTAATTCAACACAGACTTGGACAATTTAATCTCTCCGACATTGACTCACGAGTCGCTGCAGCCAGGGCAGCCGCACCAGTGGTTGCAGACATCGTGGACCCGGCCTTGCGCTCGGGCTACACAAGAATGCTCGCTGAGTGGGTATCACTCGACGTGACCGATGTAGCTTCCATGGTCGGGGGAAGCAAGAACCAGGCAACAAGAGCCAAGGTTGAGCCGCTTCGAACTTCCGAAGCACTTCCGTCGTCAGAGCCAATTGCCGACAAACTGGAAACTCAGATCATGCAGGTCCTCGTTCAAAACCCCACGGCATTTAGCGTTTCCCAACTTAGAAGAATGCAGGCTGCTGGCATTTCAACTGCTGATTACAAGGCATTACTTGAGGTGGTGCTAGAAAATTCGGATCGTTTATCGGAGCCAAGTTTTGCCAACCTTTTGGCAACCTCAGTCGATGAGAGATTGCAAGCTGTCGTGCGGCAGTTAGCGCTCGCACCTTTGCCACTGAAAAGTGATGCGGATTTGGGAAAGTACAGCCTAGGGATTGTGAATGCTGCAATGATCAAGGCTCTCGATAGAGAAAAGACCGATTTATTGGCAGCCCTTAGGAGAGCCGAACTAGCGGCTAGCGAAGACCAGAAAGTCGCTATTCAGCGCCAATTGGTTGACTTAGAGGCTGAGCGACGTTCTCTTATGAACTAAGCCCGTTATCTGCTAATCTTTCCTAGGCCCGCAGGGCCATTCCTCGGTAGCTCAATTGGCAGAGCATTCGGCTGTTAACCGGAGGGTTCTTGGTTCGAGTCCAAGCCGGGGAGCCACTTTCTTGAAGGTGGAAATGAATAAACAAGTCCTCTCCACCTCTCTGTCAGTCGGAATCGCGACAGGTCTCTACGGCATCTCATTTGGGGCCATTGGTGTCGCCGCAGGCCTAGACATTCTCTCGGTGATGATCTTGAGTCTGCTGATGTTTTCAGGTGGATCTCAATTCGCATTTGTTGGCGTCTTGGCTGCTGGAGGAGCGCCAGTCACCGCAATCACTAGTGCCTGGTTGATGGGTATCCGCAACTCTTTTTATGCGCTGAGACTCACGAGTGTGATTGGACCAAAAGGCTTACTTCGGCTTCTAGCGGCTCAATTGACCATTGATGAATCAAACGCGGTTTCTGCTGCGCAGTCAGAGAGCAAATCGCAAAAGGCAGGCTTCTGGCTTACAGGTGCAGCAGTTTTTATTTTCTGGAACCTTGCGACACTACTAGGAGCACTTGCCGGAAATCTCATGGGCTCGGTCGAGCAGTGGGGGTTAGATGCAGCGGCAGCGGCAGCATTTTTAGGATTGCTCTGGCCGAGGCTTCGAGAGAATTGGCGCCTTGCAGCTCTTGGTGCAGCAGCTGCACTTGTAACCACGCCCTTTTTGCCGCCAGGCATTCCAATTCTGTTAGCAGCAGCAGTTGCCCTTATTCCGCTTGGAGCACGCAAATGATTCTGAGCGTGATTATTGCGTCGCTGGCTGTTTACAGTTGGAAGCTTCTGGGGTACCTGATTCCAGAGCGTTTCATCACAGACAAATTCAAAGACTTTGCAGAGCGAGTCACCGTTGCGTTATTGGCTGCGATGGTGATGATTCAAGGCTTCACAACGCAAGGTGAAGTTGTCGTGGATGCAAGGCTGCCAGCACTTGCGGTGGCTGCGTTGATGTTGTGGCTACGAGCGCCATACATTCTGGTAGTGATCGCTGGTGCAGCAGTTGCAGGAATTCTGAGACTCTTAGGGTTCTAAATCGTCTTCGCCTGGCTGCCAACTAATTCCGGGAACACCCCAACCATATTCTTCAATTGCCTTCATCGCTTCTTCCTTGTAAGTAGGCAGTAGTCGGTCTGCGTAAAGAATTCCTTCAAGGTGATCAAATTCATGTTGGAAAATACGGGCCATCCAGCCATTCACCGTTAGCGAGTACTTGTTCCCAGCTTCATCTAATGCACTGAGCGTGGCTTCTTGCGCTCGCTTTAGCGGGAAGCGCTCGGTTGGGATTGATAGGCAGCCTTCTGATTCTGTTTCTGGATCAGGTTCACCAGCTTCCACTTGTGAAATTCTCAGCTCTGGGTTGATTGCCACTCCACGCAGTCGAGTTTCTTCAAATTCATAGTCATAAACGAAAATTCTTAGCCCAACGCCAATTTGAGGTGCTGCGAGTCCTACACCTGGGGCCGCGTCCATGGTTTCAAACATGTCGTCAATTAGTGCCCTGATTTCAGATGTGATCTCCTTAACGGGCTCAGCCTTAGTGTGCAGGACAGGATCGCCCGTAATTCGAATTGGCAGGATGGTCACAGGTCAAATTTACCTTCGTTTCAAGACCCTTGGTCTAGGCTGAGACCGCTGATTTCCCCTAGGAGAGTTTGCTTGCTGACCCCCGAAGTAGTCCGGGCTATTGCAATACTGCTAGCAGTGCTAGGAGCTTTCTTCCTATCTCTCGGTGCACAGTTTCAAAATGATGCGGTCACAAAGCATTACGTTCCAAAGACTAGAAAGATTTCTGCTCTTCGCTTTGGACAGATTCTCGATCTATTCCGACGTCCGCGCTGGCTAACTGGCACTTCCTTTCTGCTGCTCGCTGCACTTTTTCAGCTAGGAGCTTTGGCACTGGCCCCATTGATTGTGGTGCAACCAATTGGCGCCTTGGCTCTAATCATGACCTCAGTCATGAATGCGCGAATTTATAAGGTGAAACTGGACTCAAAGACACTTATGGCAATTGCCATCATTCTTCTTGGAGTTGCCGCATTCGTATCACTTGCCGCCACCAGCGCCGTTTCTACAGAGATGAGCGATCAAAAGCTGCTGCAGGTGGTTGGAATCATGATTCTGCTGCTAGCGGTCTTTGGTATTTCCTTTTCATGGTCAAGGGGAAATGTTGGTCCGCTTGCCTACATCTTGGGAGCCGGGGTTTTATATGGATTCACCGCATCGCTGGCAAAAGTGGTGATTCAACGTATTTATCAAGGCGACTACAACCTCTTGACGCTGTTAGCGGTAGGAGCTTTGCTGGGTGCGATATTTTTAGGAGGCTGGTTTGTTCAAAATGCCTATGCCTCTGGCCCACCAGACCTAGTTATTGCCGGATTGACAGTGGTGGATCCTGCTGTTGCGGTTGGAATCGGTATCGTTATCTTGGGTGAGGCTTCTATGGCAGATGTCACTCAAGTCACAGGATTCATAATTGCTGGTGCTATTGCCATGGCTGGAGTCCTGATGCTTTCAAAAGTCCACCCTCAATTGGTAGGTGAAAGAACTCAATGACCAAACCACTAAAAGTCGTTTTGGCCTGTGACACATTTGCTCCTGACATCAATGGAGCCGCCCGCTTCGCCGAACGCTTGGCAGGTGGCTTAGTTCGCAATGGAAATGAAGTCCACATCATCGCTCCCGCCTTTGATTCATCTGAGGGTCCAAGAATTGAAGAACATGATGGCGTGAACATGATTGTTCACAGACTTAGAAGTCATCGAGTTCCGCAGCACAAGACTCTTCGCTGGCCAGAGCCATGGGGGATGACAGGAAAAATTGGCAAAATCCTCGATGACATAGAACCAACTGCCGTCCACATCCAATCTCACCTGATGGTTGGACGATTCGCCAATAAAGCGGCCAAGCGACGAAACATTAAAGTCCTTGCAACAAACCACATCATGCCTGAGAACCTAATCAAGTATTCGCTGCTTCCAAAGTTTCTGCACAGTTGGGCAATGAGGGTGGTCTGGGCAGATGCTGGACGAATTCTCCGGAAGATGGATGCAGTCACCACACCAACCAAGCGCGCAGCTGAGTTGCTAGAAAAAGCAGCGGGAGTAACGGGGGTTCTTGCAATCAGCTGTGGAATTGACGCATCAAGATTTGCCAATGATTCAGCAGTCCAGAACAAGAATCCAATCGCGCTTTTTCTAGGTCGTTTGGATGACGAAAAGAGAGTAGATGTTCTGTTGAGGGCTGTTGCTAGCTTGAGCGAGCATTCAAACCTTCGAGTTGAGCTAGTTGGAGATGGCGGTGAGCGCGAGCGACTTAAGAAGTTGGCACTGACTTTAGGTATTGCAGATCGAGTTACTTTCCTGGGGCACGTAACGGATGAGGAACTCCCAGGCATCTATGAGCGAGCCACGGTGTTTGTTATGCCATCAATCGCCGAACTTCAATCAATTGCAACCATGGAAGCAATGGCAAGTGGAAGACCCGTTATTGGTGCGGACGCCATGGCACTACCTCACCTTGTCCACGATGGCGATAATGGCTATCTCTTCCCACCTAATGATGCGGAAGCACTAGCCGATCGATTGAAACGTATTTTGACCGCCGACCAGACAGAACTAAACCGTCTCAGCGAGAACTCCCTGCACCTTATTCAGGCCCACGACATTAATCGAACTGTCAAAATTTTTGAAGATCTATACCTAGGTGTAGGTGAGACTGCCCCAACAACCGACGACAATAAACCTTCATATATGGCCCCCATTGGGCGCTTGAACGAATCGGTTCGTTCAAAATTAGTTGAATGGCGCTCAGATGCTTTGGCTTTGCGTAGTAGGGCAGAAAGTCTGAGGCAAGAAGCGCGTGAAAGACTGGTTGAAATGCGACAGGAAGTCCGCGGGCAGCTATCAGATCTTCGAAAAGAGATTCAAAGACAGGCCAAGAAGCTTCGCCGCCGAAACAACGATTAGTCTCGGCTAGGCTTATCCCACCAGGGGCGTTAGCTCAGCCGGTTAGAGCAGCGGACTCATAATCC
>CAYXWU010000025.1:0-12576 GCA_964468885.1 uncultured Aquiluna sp.
TTTGGCTCAGTGGTAGAAGTCATTTTCTATTTCCTCATGTCCCAGAACGATGGACCAACCGGCTCTAGGAAGTCGCTTTGGGCAACCAAGTATCCCTCGTCGTCAACCGTGATTGGCAACTGGGGGAGTGGGCGAGCAGCCGGTCCAAAAATAACCTTGCAGTGATCTGCCAAGTCAAATGTTGACTGGTGGCAAGGGCACAGCAGGTGGTGCGTGTGCTGCTCATAAAGTGCAACTGGGCAGCCCACGTGAGTACAAATCTTGGAGTAAGCAACAATGCCGTCATAGCTCCAAGACGCCTTGGCTGGATCTTCTTTCAGATCAGCAGGATTTACTCTTACGAGCAAAACTGCAGCCTTAGCTTTCTCCTCCAGTTTGTGTTCTTCGAGTTCACTAAGGCCTTCCGGAATTACGTGGAAGACCGAGCCAATTGTGACTTCGGAAGCTTTGATTGGAATACCGGTCGGGTCGCGAGTTAGGCGAGTACCAGGTGCCCACATGGTTTTCTTAAGTGTGTCACCAACTACGGGACCTAGGTCACCGAAAATTACAACAGCTGGAATTGGGAAGAATGCGAGCGCTCCATAAAGAGTTCTGCGAATCAATTTGCGTCTTGTGAATCCCGATTCACCGTCGGCCAGCTTCACAATTTCAATCGCCTGCTGACGTGCTTCATCACTGCTTCTGGCAGCGTGACGCTCTTCCGAAACTTCGTTGTCTGGCATTAGTGTCTTTGCCCAGTGCACAGCGCCAAAACCGATTCCCAATAAAGACAGCGCCATTCCAATGCCCATCCAGAAAGTGTTGTTTCTAGTTGCGCTCAGATCACCATCGACAATTGGAAATGCGAAGAAGCCCCAAATTGCAATTACGGCACCAATCATGCTGATAACAAACATCGCAGCGACTTGTTTTTCCGCGTTGCGAGCGTGACGCTCACTCTTGTCGGTCATGCGCTCGCGGTGCGGTTCCAGACCTGGGTCGGAAATTGGGCGAACGATGTTTGTTGCGCTACCTGAAGTGTATTTTTCTAGATCACTCATTAGTTAGCCTTCGCTCCCAACCAAACGGTAATTGCGATGATGAATCCGATTCCGAAGATCCAGGTGAACAAACCTTCAGCAACCGGACCAATTGAACCAAGTTCATATCCACCAACGGACTCAAACTCTTCTACATACTTCAGATAAGAGATGATGTCCTTCTTATCTTCCGGAGTGAGATTTGCATCGCTGAAGACCGGCATGTTTTGAGGACCGGTAACCATCGCTTCATAAATGTGCTTTTCACTTACTCCCTGAAGTCCTGGAGCAAACTTTCCTTCAGTGAGTGCACCGCCTGCGCCAACTGCGTTGTGGCACATTGCACAGTTGATTCTGAATAACTCTCCACCGTGAGTGACATCGCCGTCAGTTCTTAGATACTCGTCCGCTGGAATTGCAGGACCAGGTGCTAAAGAAGCAACATAGGCAGCCATTGCAAGAATCTGCTCTTCAGTGAACTGAACGGGTTTCTTGTAGAGCTGTGGACCGGATGCTTGTCCTGGCATACGACCAGTTCCAACTTGGAAGTCAACAGAAGCTGCACCAACACCAATCAGGCTAGGACCACCAATAGCGCCCTCAGCATTGAGTCCGTGACAGCTCGCACAGTTAGCCAGGAAGAGTTTTCTTCCTTCTGAAATCTGCTCCGGTGATCCAAATTCTGCTTGGTAAGTTTGAGTAGCAACCGCGTAGCCACCGCCTGAAAAAATTAGCCCGAGGAAAATTACAACTCCAAGAGCCCACGGACGACGACGCATCGGTTTTTGGTTCAACTGTCTCTCCATTTTTTATTTCAATACGTAAATCACTAGGAACAAACCAATCCAAACTACGTCAACAAAGTGCCAGTAGTAGGAGGTGACAATCGCACTGGTTGCTTCGCGATGTCCGAAATTCTTTGCGGCGTACGCTCTTCCAATCACAAGAAGGAAAGCGATTAGACCACCAGTCACGTGAAGTGCGTGAAAACCGGTGGTTATATAAAACGCTGAACCATAGGAGTTTGAGCTAAGGGAGATTCCTTCACTGATCAGCATTGCGTACTCCCAAACCTGACCAGAGACGAAGATCGCACCCAAAACATAGGTCAAGAAGAACCACTCAACCATTCCCCACTTGACTGGGGACCAGCCCGTACGCTTCGCCTGCATGCGCTCAGCTGCGAAAACACCAAACTGCGCGGTGAATGAGCTGGACACCAAAATCAGCGTGTTGATTAGCGCAAAAGGAACATTCAGGATTTGGGTGTCGTTTGCCCATAAGTCAGGTGCACCAGCGCGAAGTGAGAAGTACATCGCGAAGAGACCGGCGAAGAACATCACTTCGCTGCCTAGCCAAACGATGGTACCCACACTGGTCGCATTGGGGCGCTGAATGGTCATTGGTGCGACGGAAGTGGAAGCTGACATGACTAAATTCTAACCCGTGAAAATGGCCAAGATGCCCGAATTTACGCGGATTTTGCGAATTTTTATACTCAGGCACGAAATTTCAGACAATAGACTTTGCAGATGCAAACAATCACCTGGCCGCTTGTCTTAGGTCAACTTCTTGCGGGGGAGGACCTCGCTAAAGAGCAAGCAACTTGGGCAATGCGACAAATTATGTCGGGTGAGGCAACTGCTTCTCAGATCGGCGCTTTCATGTTGGCACTACGAGGAAAAGGCGAGACTGTTGAAGAGTTAGCAGGACTTGTTGATGTGATGCTGGAGAACGCATTGCTACTTGAAACGGGGAGCGATGCAGTCGACATTGTTGGAACCGGGGGAGATTTAGTCGGTACCGTCAACATTAGCTCAATGGCGTCAATCCTGTTGGCCAGCTGTGGAATACCTGTGCTCAAGCACGGCTCCCGATCTGCCTCGGGTAAGACCGGATCCTCAGAGATGCTGGAGGTCCTTGGAATTCGACTCGACTTGGCCCCACAGCAGGTCACAGAGGTGTTCAAAAAGACTGGAATCACTTTCTTCTTCGCCCCGGTATTTCACCCCGCTATGCGGCATGTAGCGCCAATTCGCAAGGAACTGGGAGTGCCCACCACCTTCAATTTCCTAGGCCCACTGGCCAACCCTGCCCAACCCATCGCAACAGCCCTTGGTGTAGCCAACGAGGCAATTGCGCCGCTAATGGCTCAAGAACTGGCCACTCGAGGTCGAACAGCGCTTGTGTTCAGGTCAAAAGATGGCTTGGATGAGCTTTCTTCCTCCACTGAGGCCGATATTTGGCAGGTAAGTGGGGGAAAAGTCGCCAAAAGAACCCTAAATCCACAAGATTTAGGCATTTCAGTGGGAAAACTTGAGAATTTGGTGGGTGGAGATCCCCATCACAATGCCTCTGTGGCAACCAAGCTCTTCGCCGGCGAAGACTTCGCCAACGCGGCTCAAATTGCCGATGTTGTGGCTCTCAACGCCGCTGCGGGACTAGTTGCCTATGAACTAGCCAAAGATGCCAACCAAGCTGCAGAACCGTTAGAAAGCCGATTCGAGACCGCCCTGGTGAAGACTCGCGCAGCGCTCGCCGATGGAAGAGCTCAAAAGAAGCTCGTTGAGTGGTCGGCAGCTACACAGCAGTACTAAATCCCATGTCTCTCGTGGGGAGTAGGCTGAAAATCCAACTTGACATAATGTTTATTATCGGCTTAAGGTCAGGCCTGGCATAACTCCGCTCGGCCTTTGTTTTGGTGCATCTACACCCTGCCATCTTTGTCGGCCAGTCTGAAAAGGCGCAAGCCCAACTGGTTGAGATAGCCGATTCCTAGGGCGAATAGCAAGGTTCCTTCACGCACTTGACCACCCAGGAGAAATCCAACGCTTACCACTAGCAACTCAATTGAACTTCGAGATATCCAAAATGGAATCCTGGCCTTTTGAGCCACTCCGAACATCAGACCGTCTCTAGGACCCTTGCCCATGCCACAGGAGATATACATGCCAGTTGCAAATGAAATAACGACCATGCCAAGCAAAAACATAAGGATCTTCTGCCAATAGGCTTCTGGAGTTGTTAGGTAGAAAAGAGCAACATCCGCAAATAAGCCAACCAAAATGGCGTTTGAGATGGTTCCGAGACCCGGCCTTACCCTTAGCGGAATCCATAGCAACAGAACGATTGCACTCACGACAACGGTAGAAACACCAAAACTCAGTCCCGACTGGACGCTAATTCCCTGGGCTAGAACGTCCCATGGAGCTATGCCAATTGAGGCATCAACAGTCAAACCAACACCAAGACCATAAACCATTAAGCCGACATAAAGCTTGAGCAAGCGAATTACAAAATTAGACTGAAGCACCGCTAAAGACTACTGGGAGGCCACTTGGCAAAAGACTATTTCGCCCCAGCCAAACCCCGCCTTTTCGCTCATCGAGGTTTGGCCTTGCCCCTAAACATTGATGAAAACACAATCCCTGCTTTTCAAGCTGCGCTGGAATATGGAGCAACTCACTTAGAGTCTGACACTCAGTCAACCAAAGATGGTCATGCCGTCTTGCTTCACGATTCCGATCTACGAAGAGTTGCTGGAATTGATGCGGCCATCTCCGAACTGACGCTTGACGAAGTTAGGAATGTTCGCCTTGCTAATAACGGTCAAATACCAACCCTTTTTGAAGCGCTAAGCCACTTCCCCACTGCGCTTTTTAATTTGGATATCAAAACCAAAATTGCCATTGATCCAACCATTAGAGCAATTGAGGATGCAAAAGCGCATCACCGAGTCCTGGTTAGTTCATTTTCAAATCCAACCCGGAAATCAGCATTGAAAAAGTTTTCTCAACCTGTGGCAACCAGTGCCTCTGCATCAGTTGCTTTGGCCGCTTGGCTTAGCCACACCGTCTTTTTTGGCGTTGGTTTTCAAGCCATCATTGCCAATGTAGATGCCCTTCAGGTACCAAAAAAACTTGGACTTGTCGATTTCTCCAAGAAGAGTTTCATTGATCGAGTGAAGCGCCATCAGACGGAAATCCATTTCTGGACAATAAATGATCCAACTGAAATGCAGAGGCTGATCGAATCCGGAGCAGATGGAATTGTCAGCGACCGAGTCGATCTTTTCAAAACTGGGTAAACCCTGAGAGTTCAAAAAAACAGGGACTTACCTCAGGTAACACCTTGTTCTCTTTACTTGGGAGAACAAATGACTGAATCAATGCGCGGTATGAGACTTGGGTCTCAATCAATGGAGCGCGAGGATGGCGTTGAGCTAGCAGCGCGGCGTTCAGAGTCTTATCGTTGCCCAGCAGGACACGAATTTTCCATCACGCTCTCTTTTGATGCCGAATCTCCGTTGGAATGGCAGTGTAAACAATGTCAGCAGACGGCACTCTTAGTTGGCAGCGCAAAGCTTGAGAAAATTGAAGCTGGCGAAGATGATCGCCCTCGCACACACTATGACATGGTCTTAGAGCGCAGAACCAGAGCTGAACTTGAGGAATTACTGCAAGAGGTTTTAGCTGATATGCGAAAGCGCAGAGCTGAGGGCCGGCTCACGGCCTAGGCCTGAAAAATCCCCATAGGGTGCAGAGCAAAAAGGCTTCAACAACAATCCAAAAACTCATTTTGCTACTCCCCCCTTCTCTTTCAACAAATTTGATGGGAACTTCGACGATTCTTGCGCGGACCAATTCAGATCGCAGAGTCATTTCAACTTGAAATGCGTAGCCATGCGCCTGCATGTGATTAAGAGGCAGTTTTCGAAGTAAATCCGCTGAATAAATACGAAAACCTGATGTCATATCTCTAACTTTGCTCCTTAGCATCCAACTGGCATACCTATTTCCGTTTCTGGAAATTGCTTGCCTGAGCTTGGACCAATTAGCAACCGCTCCCCCACTAACCCAGCGAGAGCCGATAACAAGGTCGGATTCCAGCGCTGATTGTAATAGCTCGGGTAAGTCCTCAGCCCGGTGAGAACCATCCGCATCCATTTCAATTAGATGCGTGTAGTGCTTCTGCAAGCACTGGTGAAAACCAGCGATGTAGGCATCGCCAAGGCCCAGCTTTTTGTGTCTGTGTAGGACTGAAATTCTGGGATTAGTACTTGCGAGTCGATCCGCTATTGCCCCTGTGCCATCCGGAGAGTTGTCGTCAATTATCAGTAAATCAACACTGGGATTTATCTGAAATAGATCAGCAACAGTCTTCTCTAGAGTCTCTGCCTCGTTATAAGTTGGCATTAGAACTATTGCCTTCACAGATTTCTCCTCCGCATAGCCAAAACAGTGAAGCCAATCACAACTCCTGCATTTGCCCAATCAAATACTGAACCAATAACAATGCCCGGAGTTATGCCGGAGTACATCGGCACCGACTCAATCATCGCTGCAGCTGTGTACCACTCAAGCTCGCTTAGCACCGTTCCATCAGGCAGATAGATAACGGATAGACCTACAGTTGAAATGTTCACAACTGACCTGCCAGTCTCAATGGCCCGCAGACGAGCAATCGCGGCTTGTTGGAAAGTTTCGTCAGAGTAGCCAAAGTCGGCGTTATTGGTTTGCGAAAGGATTACTTGAGCCCCTTGCAGCGTCAACTCCCTAAGGATGGAGTCTTCTGCGATTTCGAAGCAGATTAGGGTGCCGGCTGTGAAATCAGAGAGTTCATAGATTCCATCTCTGGACCCAAAGCTGTAGCCGCGAGGAATCATGTCTATCAACTCCGGCGCAAACATTCGCCAAAAGTCTCGATCTGGGGCATATTCTGCAAACGGAACTGGCTGCTTCTTGTCATAGAAATCAACTGGACCTATTTCCGGTTGCCACAAGATTGTCGAGTTGAATGTCTCTTCCCCTCGTTTAGTTATGGTGCCGAAGACAAATGGTGCGTTGAGCTCATTAGCCAACGAACTAATTTTTGCTCTCGCCTGTGGTGACCTCAGTGGATCAAGGTCAGAGGCATTTTCTGGCCAGACCAATAGGTCAATCTGCCGACCACTTTCCTTGACAATCTCGGAAGCGTCAAGGTGGTTTTGCAGAATTGTGCCAGGTGCTTCACGAGAGAACAGTCCTGCCTTGGCATTACCCTGCACGGCAGCTATCACCTTTTCATCTACAGCATCTGTGGTTAGCCCAATTGGAGTTATCAGTGGTACTGCAATTGCAGCTAAGAGAGCAAAGATTGCTGGTTTGGCGTAGCCTCTGCCACTTCTAAGCAGAACCAGCAGGGCAAACAGGGAACCCACAAAGGCAATCACAAAACTCAGCAAACTCAATCCACCCCACCAAACCCAGCTGGACATAAAACTGTCCGATTGAGTCATTGCGAGCCTGGACCAAGGAAAGCCACCGTATGGAAAATTGTTTGCCCCAAATTCTCGGAGCGTCCAGATTGATGCCAAAAGCAGAGCCATTGGCACAATTGGCTTGGTCTGCAATTCGATTCGCTTGAATAACCAAGCCGCTAGGCCTGCACCGAGTCCGTGATAGAGCGAGACAGTGGTGCTAAGTGCAATCAGTGGGACGGGACCTAGATACAAAGAAATCCACTCAATGTGAGATATGTAGAAAGCCTGTCCCGATATGAACCCAACAAAAAAAGCAGGCCAAAAGCGCAACCCGAAAACAGCGAGGTACGTCAGCATTGGAATTAGGGGTGCCAGAATCCAAATGTTTTCTGTCGGAAAGACCAACCAGCCAAGCAACCCCGCCACTACCCCAAGTGGTATTCGCCAAGCTAGCTCTCGCATATTGCCAAGCCTATTTCTAGATGTAATAGCTGTAGGCAACAATTCCTCGCTTGACTAAATCGATTGCTTCATAGCTTGTCTGAGCAACTTTAGAATCAGCTGAAACTGAAATCTGATCCAATAGGTCAATAATCTGTTTGCTCCAGCGAATAAAGTCACCAGGTAGTAAACCCGTCAGTTTTAGTGCATCTTGCAGCTTCGCTCCGGTTGACCAGCGATAAACGCCCCATGCCATGTCAAGTTGCAACCGTTGGTCTTTTGGTAGTCGGTATTCGGCCTGCAGATCCTGGAGCTGCCGCTGAATCTCCTCAGTTTCAGCTAGTGCGTCTGCAAATGCTCCTCGAGGAAGTTTCGGCTCCAGTTCCGCTTCCTCTCCCCTACCTTCGTATACCAAACAGGCAGCCATCGTTGCCATACCAGCTGCATCGAGATGCTTCCAAGCACCACTTTTCAAACATTGAGCAATCAGCAGATCTCTTTCACCGTAAATCTTTCCAAGTTGAACTCCAGCTTTGGTGACCTCAAACTCGCCATTTACTTGGCTGAGGTATTCAAGTTCTGTTAGGAGTTCCACGATTCTTTCGAAAATTTTCGCAACCTGACCAGTTCTGGATTCTAGGTGGGTTATGGACTGATCAATCTCTTTTCGCAGTCTGTGGTAGCGCTCTCCCCATCGAGCATGATTCTCGCGGTCTGAGCACTGATGACATGGATGGGCTCTGAGTTCCTTGCGCAATCTACCTAATTGAGATTCAACATTTCGGGCCTGTTTGGTCAGACGAGTATCAGCGCCAGAGCGATTCTTGATTCGTGAAGACTCTCTCTCCAGGTCACTTATCTCTCTGCGAAGTGCGGAGTATTCTCGGAAATCGCCGAGGTGGCAAGCCATAGATTTTTCATAACCTTGCAGCGAACCTTCTTTGTCTGCGATTACTTGAGCTAAGCCAACTACAGATCGATCTGCTTGAAACTGAGCAAAAGATCTTTCAAGTACTTTGGCCGCTCGCTCTTTACCAAACGCGGAAATTAGATTGACTGCCATGTTGTAGGTGGGCTTGAAGGAGCTATTGAGTGGGTAGGTTCGCTTCGATGCCAGGGATGCAACTAGGTTCGGGTCGAGTTGTCCACCCCAAAGAACTACGGAATGACCCTCCCGGTCAATTCCTCTTCGTCCTGCTCTTCCCGTGAGCTGGGTATATTCACCGGCCGTTATGTTGACTCGAGATTCACCATTGAACTTGTCGAGTCTTTCGAGAACCACTGTCCTCGCTGGCATGTTGATGCCGAGGGCGAGCGTTTCTGTGGCAAAAACAATCTTGACGAGCTTTCGTAAGAAGAGCTCCTCAACTACCTCTTTGAAGGCGGGAAGCAGTCCTGCATGGTGCGATGCGTAGCCACGCTCTAGTGAATCAAGCCATTCGTGGTATCCCAAGGTGTCAAGGTCATCATCGGCAATTGATGAGCACCTCGCCTCCGCTACTTGGCGAATCTCCTTCTGTTCTTCTTTGCTAGTAAGCCTGAGGCCCTGCCTCCGACAGCTGGTAACAGCAGCGTCGCAACCAGCTCTAGAGAAAATGAAGAAGATTGCTGGTAGAAGATCCAGCTCATCAAGTCGCTCGACGACCTCAGGCTTCTCAAGTCTTGGAAATTGTCTTACCAGTGCATTGCGTTCTTGCGGAGAGTGCTTTTTACCGCCCCATTTACCTCGTGTGCGCATGGGGCTTCGAGCTCTTGCCTGATGTTTCTGCAAAAGCTCAGGATTTACTCGCATCTGGTTACTGCCGCTCTCAAAGAGATCAAGTAACTCTGTGCCAAAGAGTACGTGTTGATTTAGCGGAACTGGGCGAATTTCGGAAACCACAACCTGGGTATTACCTCTAACCTCATCCAGCCAGGCGCCGAACTCCTCAGCGTTGCTAACAGTTGCAGATAGGGAAATGACCAAAACATCTTTTGGAAGGTGCAGAATCACCTCTTCCCAGACTGCTCCACGAAATCTATCGGCTAGGTAGTGGACTTCATCCATTACGACAAAGCCAAGTTCCTTGAGGGTCTCTGAGGTGGCATAAATCATGTTTCGTAGAACCTCGGTTGTCATTACGACAATCTGCGCCTCAGAGTTTTGATTGTTATCGCCAGTAAGTAATCCGACTCGCTCTTTGCCGTAGCGCTTAACTAACTCGGCGAACTTCTGATTACTAAGTGCCTTAATAGGAGTTGTGTAAAAGACTTTTTGGCCAGACTGGATTGCAAGGTGAATCGCAAACTCACCGACTACGGTTTTGCCCGCTCCAGTGGGAGCCGCCACCAGCACCCCTGCTCCATCTTCAAGTGCTTTGCAGGCCTGCTCTTGAAAATCATCCAATGGGAATGCAAGTTGAGCTTCGAAACTCTTTAGTTGAGGATAAGAAGCTGAAGTCTTTGATTTTCGATATCGCTCAGCAGCCGAGAGCTCACTCGAGTTCGAGCTCACTGACTCCCCCGAGCTTCTCTAGTTTTCGCTCCCGACGCTTGTCATTGGCGATAGCAATTCCAACCGCAATGAAGTAAAGAGCTGTCAGCGGAGCCATCATCAAGAACATGGTCATCGGTTCAGCTACTGGTGTTGCCAACGCGGACACAACGGCAATTAGGAATACCGCAAACCGCCACGATTTTAGGATCCCCTTGCCTGTTGCTAGACCGGCAAAGTTCAGCAGCACTAATACGACCGGCATCACAAATGCCAATCCAAATATCAAAAGAATACGAATAGCAAACAAAACATATTCACTTGCATTAATAACGTTGGTACTGCCTTCCGGAGTAAAGCCGATAAGAATCACTACGAAACCTGGAAGTGAGGTCCAGGCAAGTAGTGTCCCAGATAGGAAAAGCGGTAGAGCTGCGGCAACAAAGCCAATCGCGAATCGCTTCTCTCTTTGCTTCAACCCTGGAGCAATAAACGCCCAGAAGTTCCAAAGCCAAATCGGGGCAGTCATAAGAACACCAAGAAAAATTGAAACTTGAATTCTCAGATCAAATGCAGATACCACCGTGCCGAAGTTGACAACGGCTTGAATACCGCGTTCTTCAGTAACTTCGATTAGAGGCTGTTGGAGAATCTTGAAGACGGGGTCAAACAAAAACCATCCGGCTACTGTGCCGGCGACTAGAAACCCCGCCGACCATGAAAGACGAACTCTCAGTTCCCGAAGGTGGGAACCAAGACTCATACGGCGCTCTTTGTTGTTGCGCCGTGCCATTAGTCTTGCTTCTTCTCGCCCTCTTTGGCTTCAGCTGCAGCCACTTCAGGCTCACCAGTCTTAGCGGTTTCTTTCTTAAAAATCTTTAGGGATTGCGCCATGCTCTTTGCCAGCGCGGGTAGCTTCGGTGCTCCCCATAGCAAAAGCACGATCGCCAGAATGATGATCCATTCCCAGCCTTGAAGTCTCATGACCACCTCTTGTCTACATCGATTTCTCGAATCCGAGCCACCAGTCTACGCTGTCGATCTTCCTGTCGGCGGACTCTTTGTCTAACTAGCCTTCTTCTGGCCACCAGGGTCTGCTGAAAATCGGCCGAACTAACAGCTCTTGCAGGCTGGGGCTCTACGCGCTCATAGCTATTCAGCTCCGCAAGTAGCTCATTAGTCCTTCGAGCGGCTTGCGCGAAATTTTTGCCCGATTGAAGAAGTCGATAGCCAGCGAGAAACAGTAAGTACAGACCGAACAGGAAAGTCAGGAGAATAAGCCAGCTCATTCTTCATCCTGAACTTCTGGTCTATTCAAAGTCTGCATTGCAAATTCTCGAACCATCGCCCTAGCGGACTTTGGCTCTAGTACTTCGACCATTCCTCCAAAGCGAACAATGTGTCTGGGAAGCCCAACTAGGCTACCAACGCGAATCTTTCCAACCCAACGACCGTTTTCAAGTGTCGGCTCTGAAGAGACTGGAAAATTCCAAAAAATTTCTGCTGCTTCCGGCTCTGCGGCAATTTTGATTTCCTGCTCATCAGCGCTTCCCCCAAAGACTTCCTCTGGGATAGTTGCAGATTTGGCCTGCTTTGAAATCTGATCATCAGTGATAGTTATGTTCTGAATTCGATCCAGTCTGAAAGATCGGACGGCTTGATTGATATGGCACCACCCTCGCAAGTAGTGCTTCTTTCCTCGAAGCTCAATCAGTAAAGGGTCGATTCTTCGGTTAGCTTGCTCACCCTTTTGATTTCGGTAGTCACAGCTAATTGCTTTACCTGCATCAATAGCGTCGTGTATTTGCTGCAGAATTTCGGTCAGGCGATTGCTGGCAATGCTGGTAACCGGGACCGGGCCTGCATTTTTCAGTGCTTGCCTCAGCGAATGCAGAGCCCCGTTGGAAGAAAATTGTGGAAGTGATGCTAGGTAATCCAGCCCAATAGCGATGGAACTCAGCTGCCGTTTGCTGAGCGTTGGAGGTCCGACGAGATTTGTGCTTCCCTTAGCAAATGACACCCATCCGTCTTCGAGCTCTTCAAAGTTCAAGTGAAAATGCGTAACGCATTTAGTTAAATCTTCACTGTCGGTGATGGCTCGAACTGCCTTCAAAATAACTTTTTCACTGACATCGAATCTGCTAGCCAAATCAGATACCTTTTGATCACCATCTGCCAGCACCAACCCAACTATTGATAAGGCAAGATCAAAAAGTTCGGCGGCATCAATTTCTTGCTTAGGCATGCAGCTTCACCGCCCGCTCAAGCCCTGCCCGTATTCGATTGGCAAGAGATTCTGGGCTAATAACGCGCACTTCGTTGCCATACTCCAGCAGATCTTCAGCCAGCAAGACTTCGTCCATGTAGTTGATGCTGACCTGGGTTGATTCAGCACCAAA
>CAYXWU010000026.1:0-11792 GCA_964468885.1 uncultured Aquiluna sp.
TTGATAGTTACTTCTGGAACAGCCGTTGCCAATCTGTACCCAGCGGTTATGGAGGCGCATCACTCGGGAGTTCCACTAATTCTTTTGACAGCCGATCGCCCGGCTCGCCTGAGAAATAAAGGTGCTAATCAAACGACCAACCAAGTAAGCGTTTTTGGGTTTGCGGCAACTTCTTTTGACATTGGTTTAGAGACTTCCGAAGCTTCCGCTTCTGAGATTGCGTCTCAAGCTGTTCAAACTGCGTTATCAAAACCGGGACCGGTTCAGCTGAACATTCAATTTGATTTTCCGCTAAGCAGCACCAAACCAAATCCAAAGGACTTGGTTTCCTCATCACCTAGAACCCAAACTCAGAAGCGAAAACTCGTTGAGTTGGCAGTGCCTATTGATAACCACACGGTCGTGATTGCTGGAGCAGGCGGACAAAGAGCTAGAGAGTTCGCAGAGGCAGCGGGGCTTCCACTAATTGCGGAACCGAGCTCAGGCGCAAGGCAGGGAAGCAATTCTATCCAATTTCCTTTAGAGGCCATTGAAAAGTTGCGCGCTTCAATCCGCAAGGTTGTTGTTTTCGGAAAGCCAACTCTTTCGCGTGCGGTTCAGCGAATAATTTCAGAATCTTCTGTTTATGTAGAAAACAGTTTTGAGTATGGACAATTTGATCCATATGACAACGTTATTGCTCGTGCAGATCAGCTAATTCCTGATGGAAAAGCTGATCAAGCTTGGCTGGCCCACTGGCAGGTTGCTGTCGAGGAAACACCTAGAAGTGCGTTCACAAATTTCGTATGGGAGCGCAGCGAGCGTCTAGTACTTGGCGCATCTGATTTGATTCGAGTTCTAGATGCCACTGCTAAGCCCAAGCAAATTGAGGTTTATTCAAACCGTGGCCTTTCTGGCATCGATGGAACCGTCTCAACCGCAATTGGCGTTGCTATGGCCAAGGGACCAACTGTTGCCCTAATTGGCGACTTGACTTTGCTACATGATGCGAACGGGTTGAATAAGACCGACCTGCCAGACATAGAGCTGAAGCTGGTTGTTGGTAATGACAAAGGCGGCCACATTTTTACTCGTCTTGAAGTGGCGAACGAGATTGATGGAGATGTTTTTGATCGCCTATTCAAAACAGCCCAATCGGTGGACATAGCCAAACTGGCTCAAGCCTATGGTTGGAAATACGTAGTTTGCGAAAATCTTGATGAACTTCAGAAGGCTCTTACTCTGCGCGGAGCAGTCATTATTGATTATCAGTTAGTCGATTGAAAAGCCCAGCGAACAGCTCTGAACTTCAGTTCTGTTTCAACCAACTCTGACTCCGGTGTTGATTCGGCGACGATGCCGCAGCCCGCAATAGCTCTAATCTGATTTGGTTCTATAACACCGCCACGAAGCGCGATGGCAATTTCCCCCGAACCGTTGGAGCTCAACCAGCCAACTGGACCGGCATAACCGCCACGATCGAAGGGCTCAAATTTTTCAAGTAATTCGGATGCTGCACCAGTTGGAGTTCCTGCCACCGCAGCTGTTGGGTGAAGTTTTTCAATCACATCAAAAAGAGTCACGTTTGGAAGCAATTTGCCTGTCACATCAGTTGCTAAATGCCAGAGGTCTGGCAATACCAGCGAGAACGGTTCCTTTTGATAATCAACTGAGGAACAAAAAGGTGAGAGTTCTCTCACCAAGGATTGAACTGCAAAATCATGTTCATGAATATTCTTTAGTGAGTGCGAAAGGCCATCCGCAATTGCGACATCTACATCCGGATCGGTTCCACGCGCAGCAGTGCCAGCCAATACTCTGGCGGACACTTCTCCATTTTTTGCGCGCAACAAAATCTCTGGTGTTGCACCAAAAACATTTCCAACTTTGTATGTCCAGCACTCCGGGTATCGCTCATACAATCTTGTAAGGGCAGGACCCAAATCAGGGGTTCCAGTGATTGGCAAAACAAGGTCTCTTGCCAGAACCACTTTTTCAATATTTTTTGCTGAAATTTCTGCTAGAGCTTTTTCTACACTTTGAAGAAATCCAGTTTCGTTTTGGCTGCCGATTGAAAAATCACCCCTTACAGGGACTAAGTCATTTTCCTTATCGGCGTCCGATACAAGCACCTCAAAAGAACCACTTTCCGAAAAGACTTGGGTCTTTGCCGGCACAATTAGCACTGATTCGTAGTTGCTACTTTCAGAAAAGGCAATTGAAACCATCGCGATTAGTCCAGCGGAATCGATTCCTGATTCATTCCTAATGTTGGCTTCGCGGATAATTTCTTGCCAGGCTACTGACAACTCATGAATGCGCTGGGGACCTTTAGCAACAATTCTTACCGCTTCACCGCTTGCAATGATTTGCTGCTCCTGGTGGAGGAAGACACTTTTTCCCGATAGGTCAAGGCCACTGGGGTTGATGCGCTGAATACGCGCGGTTAGGGACATTTTGACCTTTGCTCTAAGTTGCCTGAGAGATTGCAGTTGCACCTGAGTTTGCTCATAGGCTTTCCTATGAAAGTTTAGGCGCAAGGAGACGAGTGAGAAAATTAGCCCTTTTCACGCTTGCTTTTAGCGTATTCCTTGCCCCAGCTGCTGCTGATGATTCAGATAATCGCTCCAATGAAACAGAACAGGTCATCCCACCTGCCATCGTTGATGGTCAAGTAGACCCCACGGCAACCGAACCACTTGATTTGTCCGAAATACAAATCACCACAAAAACACCAGCTGATGAGTTCATCACCGCGACCACTCCGCTGCTGGTTGCCTTGATGTTGGGTTCAGTCGGCCTTGTTGTCTTCACTCTCGTGAGCCAGTCAAAGAAAGATGCGGCGCAGTTAGACTAGCCCGGTGACTAAAGCCGACCTAAACAAAGCCCCTGGTGATGTGTCGGCCATGTTTGATCAGGTTGCTAAAAACTACGATCGAACTAACGATCTACTTTCCTTCTATCAATCAAGACTCTGGCGCAGAGCTGTTCGCAAAGCGGTAAATCCTCTTGCCGGCCAAAGAATTTTGGATGTTGCCGCCGGCACAGGGACTTCTTCAAAAGCCCTTTTAGTTCCAGGCGGAGATGTGGTTGCGGCCGACTTTTCCAAAGGAATGATTGAACAGGGCAAGAAGCAGCATCCCGAGCTCACATTTGTCTATGCAGATGCGATGAAACTGCCGTTTCAAGCCGCAGAGTTTGACGCTGTCACAATTTCCTTTGGCCTTAGAAACGTTCAGAGTTATCAAACTGCATTGCAGGAGTTCCATCGGGTTCTCAAACCCGGCGGAAAACTCGTAGTTTGCGAGTTCTCAAAGGTTAGGGGACCACTTGGGCTCCTCTACAAGTCTTATCTGCGCTTTGTTTTGCCGATTGTGGCAAGAATTTTTTCGAGCAATCCCGAGGCATACACCTACTTGTCTCAGTCCATTGAAGCTTGGCCAAGCCAAAAAGAATTGGAACAAAATATCCGTGAAGCTGGTTTCAAGAACGTGAGTTACAAAAACCTCAGCTTTGGTGTTGTCGCTCTGCACATAGGAGAGCGCTAATGTCACTACCAAAGTATTTTCAAGGAATTCAGGACAAAGCCCTGCTCGACTCTCTTCAGCAAAAGCTCGAAGAAGTTGAAAGGCGCATTCAGTCAGCGACTCGTCACACCGAAGAGGTGGTTGACATCATGTCGAATCACCTTGCTAAAGCTGGTGGAAAAAGACTCAGACCTGCACTCCTTCTTCTCACAGCTCACCTAGGTGATCCCGCTAGGCAGGATGTGCTAGATGCCGCCGTTGTGATGGAAATCACGCACCTAGCAACTCTTTATCACGATGATGTCATGGATCAAGCGGAGACTAGGCGAGGAGTCACCGCCGCGCAAAAAATATGGGGCAACAACATGGCCATTCTGACTGGCGATTTGCTATTTGCTAGAGCATCCAACATAGTGAGCAATCTTGGAGAGCGTGCACTAAAAATGCAGGCGAGAGTCTTCGAGCAATTGGTTTTGGGTCAGCTGCACGAATCTATCGGCTCTAAAGATCAAGATTTGATGAGTCATTACTTAGATGTGATTCGAGATAAGACGGGCTCACTGATTGCGCTGTCTGCCCAGCTTGGTGCGCTGCTTTCAGGTGCGGAAGAAAAGTATCAAGAGCCACTCCAGAAATACGGAGAGATCATGGGTATCGCATTCCAACTCTCAGATGACCTAATTGACATTCGCTCCAACAGCGACGAGTCAGGTAAAGATGCCGGCACAGACATTCTTGCTGGCGTTCCAACACTTCCTGTTATTTTGCTCGCTAACCATTCAGACCCAAGCTCCAAGAAGCTTTTGGAAAAGATCAAGTCGGCCGGCCCCGACACCATCAAGCATGTGCTGGCTGAGCTCCGCGCTCACCCAGTCATGAATGAAGCAGAAGAATTCGCCAATCAATGGGGAGAGAAGGCCATTTCGGCCATTGAATCTCTGCCAGCTGGTAGCGTGAAGTCCGCCCTAGAGAGCTTTGCCAGGGCCATGGTTAATCGCAAAGGATAGTTTCGGAAAGTATGTCCAAGCTTCGTCTCGCAGTGGTTGGTGCTGGACCGGCTGGAATCTACGCATCGGATCTGATTATCAAGGCCCAGCGAGACTTCGACGTATCGATTGATCTCTTTGATCTGCTTCCGGCGCCCTATGGGCTAGTTCGTTATGGAGTTGCACCTGATCACCCAAGAATTAAGGGAATTATCAAGGCACTTTATGAAGTCTTGGACCGAGGAGACATTCGCTTTTTCGGAAACGTAAAGTACGGCACCGATCTAAAGCTTTCCGATCTTAAGAAGCACTACAACGCAGTAATTTTTGCAACTGGGGCAATCAAGGATGCGGATCTAAACATTCCTGGTATTGACCTGGATGGTAGTTATGGTGCAGCAGACTTTGTGAATTGGTATGACGCACACCCCGACTTTCCTCTGACTTGGCCGCTCAATGCCAAAGAGATTGCAGTAATTGGAAATGGAAACGTCGCGCTGGATGTCGCTCGAATGCTAGTTAAGTTGCCAGATGATTTACTTTCAACCGATATCCCAGAGCATGTTTATAAAGGGCTAAAAAGTTCGCCGGTTACAGATGTCCATGTTTTCGGTCGTCGCGGCCCAGCCCAGGTTAAGTTTTCTCCACTTGAGCTTCGAGAAGCTCTACACGTAAATGGTGTGCAGGCCATTGTTGACCCTAAAGATTTTCAATTTGATGAGGGGTCGCAAGCCGCCATTGATGGCAACAATCAAATTCGAGTATTGGTAAAAACCCTGCAGGATCTAAAAGACAATCCTCAGCCTGAGCAAGAGCGCCGACTGCATCTTCACTTCTTCCATTCACCGGTTGAAGTGATTGGCAAAGATGGCAAGGTAAGTGGCATAAAGTTCGAGCGAACCCAGTTAGATGGCACAGGAAATGTAACTGGCACAGGAGAAATTATTGAGTATCCGGTTCAGGCGGTTTATCGCGCTGTTGGGTATTTTGGCAGCGAACTTGATGAGATTCCATTTGACGAAAAAGCTGGTGTGATTGCTAACAATGAAGGCCGGGTCCTAGATTCAGCTGGAAAACACATTCCTGGTGTTTACTGCACTGGTTGGATCAAACGCGGCCCAGTCGGATTGATCGGACACACTAAAGCTGACGCCATAGAAACCGTTGGCCATCTCATTGAAGATCGCTCAAGTTGGTGGCAGCCAGCCGAGCCAGGTGAAGAGGAAGTTGTTGAGACACTGCGTAATCGAGGCGTTGACTTCATGGACTGGAAGCACTGGCTAAATGTTGATGCAAAAGAGCGCGCACTTGGTGAAGGTGATGGACGAGAGAGAGTGAAGCTGTTTGACCGCAGCGAGATGCTAAGAGTTTCGAAGGGAAGCTAATGCAGGTTCTCTCCGGGGCAAGACTGAAAAAAGCTCAAATTGCGTCACTCTTGATTTTTATCCTCATGGGTCACTCGGCTTTGGCTTCTGTTGCCTGGGTGCCGGAGTTCATTGATCGACTCGGAGTTTCCTTCGTTACCTGGGGCACAATTATTGGCTTTAGTGTCATTGGTTCAATTACGCCGCTGTTGTTTGCATCGCGCTTGATCATGCGCTTTGGTGCGAGGCCAGTCATTCGCCTTGCGAACTACGGTGGAATGTTCTTTTTGGTTTCCCTGGGCTGGTCCAACGATCCCGCTATTTGGATGATTTTCAACATCTTTTTTAACTTTTTTATGTCACTACTTGGTGTCTCGGTCAACTCAGCAGCCGTATTGCTTCAAAAGCAGATCACAAAAAACATCATTGGCCGTATGCACGCCGGTTGGTCGCTGGGTGCGGTAGCAGCTGCAATCACTGGTGCTCTGGCCACCGTTTTCATAACGCTTGAGCTGTTCCTGATTTTGGTGGCAATCGTCACAATTATTTTGTTTGAAATCTTCATGCGATGGCTACTTAGCCCATCAGAAGATGGCCACATTGAGGAAAGAGCAAATGTTGTAAAGCGTAAGTTTTACCAAATGCCTTCTCAGTTGTGGTTGTTGGCATTTGGATTGTTTGCTGCGATTTACCCCGAAGTGGCAGTGATTGACTGGGCTGCCGTGTTTGCTAGAGATGTATTGAATGCAGAACTTGCACTTCGTTCGATTCCATTCGGTGTCTTCATGGTTGGAATGATTATTGGACGTCTGTCGATGACCAGATTGGCCGAAAAGTTTCATCCCCACACTCTCGCTTCGCGTGGCGCTCTACTAGCTGCCTTTGCACTCGCGATTGCTGCTTTGTTTGCAGCTCCAGTGGCTGATGCAAATCCAACTCTCGGACTTTTGTTTGGATCCTTGTTGTGGGGGCTAGCGGGGCTCGGTTTGGCTCCCGCATCTCCCGCATTTTTCTCTGCCGGTGGTCACGTCCCAGGAGTTTCGACTGCCTGGGCTGTTAGCAGACTCAGCCTCTTCAATTCCAGTGTTGCGATTTTCGCGAAGGCTTTTATGGGGGCTTTGGTTGAAGGTGTCGGACTTTCCAATGCCTTTTTCTTCCCCGTGGTTCTTGCCTTGATTTCGGCAGTGATTGCTGAGCAGTTTGCCAAGCGGGCAAAGAAGAGCGATCTCGAAAATGCAGCGCCACCAACTGGTCCGATTTCTATTGTCCCCGGCCCTGAAGATGCTCGGTAGGGTGAGGGCATGACCCTGCTGCGGATTACCAACACTCCTCGCGATTATGCGTGGGGCTCTTTGGACTTAATCCCTCAGCTTCTGGGAACTGAGCCCAATGAGAATCCGCAAGCTGAAGTTTGGTTCGGGACGCATCCTGATTCCGAATCCAAAATAGTGGATGAACAAAACGGCACCCTTTCTTCAAGAGTTGGTCAGTTGGGGTTCTTGGTCAAATATTTGGCCGCGGCAAAACCACTTTCAATTCAAGCTCATCCAACTAAAGAGTGGGCAGCCAAAAGATTTGCGGAGAACTATCCCGGCTACACCGATGCCAATCACAAACCAGAATTGATTGCGGCCGTTACCGAATTTCGAGCTCTTTGTGGTTTTAGAAGGACCGCTGACATCGCATCCGACTTGGAACAGCTGGCAAGTGCCAGCAAAACCTTTGAACCATGGCTAAATGCGCTGGCATCTGATGGATTACGTGGTGCTACCAAATGGGCACTTGGTCAGAGCAAGGAAGTGGTGGAGGAGTTTGTTTCAAAAAGTTCTGAAACTTCTCGCGGCGAATTAGTTCAAGAGATCAACCAACACTTCCCAGGCGATGTCGGCATGCTGATCAGCCTGCTGCTGAATTACGTGGAACTAAGGCCGGGCGAAGCATTGTTCTTGCCAGCTGGCAATATTCACGCTTACCTCGCTGGGCTGGGTGTTGAGGTTATGGCATCCTCCAATAATGTTTTGCGCGGTGGACTAACCGTCAAACCAATTGATGTTGAAGAACTACTGGCAGTCGCCGATTTTTCAGAGCTTGCCAATCCAATTGCTAACCAGAAGCTACTTATGAACGGGTTGGTTGAGTACCAAACGGATGGTGAAGATTTTCGGGTTTACCGGGTTGAGCCAAGTGGTAGCAATCTTCTTGTGGATATACGTTTGACAGGAAAAGCGATCTTGACTTGCGTAGCAGGAGAGATTGCGGTTTCTACATCGAAAGAAGAAACATTGGTTCTGACCAAGGGCCAAGCCTGTTTCTTTGAAGCAGCAAACTACTTCTCTGTTTTAGGAAGCGGAACTGGTTACCTAGCTCTGGGCTAGCGGTAGTTTTCAAACTGCAAATCAACAGGCAGGTCTTTGCCTTTCAGAAGTGCAATTGTGTCCTGAAGGTCATCTCTACTCTTTGAGCTAACCCGCAGCTCATCCCCCTGGATCTGGGCTTTGACGCTCTTGGGTCCTTCATCGCGAATGATTTTCGCTACTTCTTTAGCGTGTTCGCTGCTAATTCCGTTCTTTAGCTTGCAGGTCAGCTTGTACTCCTTGCCGCTTGCTATTGGTTCGCCAGCATCCAGGCTTTTGAGTGAGATTCCGCGCTTCACTAGCTTGGACTGAAATACATCCAAGATGGCCCTAACTCGCTCTTCCGAGTTCGCTTTGATGACAACATTGTCTCCGCTCCAGTCAATTTCGGCGCCGGTGCCCTTGAAGTCATAGCGCTGAGCAATCTCTTTAGCAGCTTGGTTGACTGCGTTATCGGCTTCTTGTTTGTCGACTCGGCTGACGATATCAAACGATGAATCTGCCACTATTCCTCCCGGGCTCGCTTAGCGGTTGATGAACGGACTTCTAAATCTATTGGCCAAGTGTTCAACTGCTCGACATTGGACAGCTCCCGTTCATCGCCACTTTCTAAAATATCTACAATCCAATTTGCACCGTGCTCACCTTGCTCACGGGTTCGCTGATTAATAGTTGATAGTCCATAGAACTGACCAAGAGGATGACCATCGAGACCAATGACGGAAATGTCTTGAGGCACTCGCAATCCAAGATCGCGTGCAGCTTGAATAGCGCCAAAGCCCATCTCATCTGATGCGCAAAAAATAGCACTTGGGTTATGGCGAGGATCACCAAGCATTTGCTTGGCAGCGTAGTACCCACCACCAACCGTGAAGTCAGCTTCCGCCATCCACTGTGGTTTGAAATCAAGATTCGCATCCAGCAGTGCTTCTTGATAACCAGTTTTGCGAAGATAAGGCTGATGGAAGTCCATTTCACTGGCTGGGTTGCCAGCAATCATTCCGATTTCAGTGTGGCCGAGAGAAATGAGGTGTTGAGTAGCAAGTCGCCCTGCTCCCTCATCGTCAATCGAAAGAGAGCGCGCACCTGGGATAGGACCACCGATTCCGACAATTGGTTTTTTGAGTGCTGTTAGTTTTTCGAGCTCGCGATCAGAGAGTTTGAGTGCGACAGTCAAAACACCGTCAACTCTTTTTCTAAGTACCAGATCTTCAAAGACTCTTTCACGATGGGCGATTCCCCCCGAAAGACTGTAGAGAGTGATGTCATATCCACGACTCACAAGAGCATTCACAATTCCCTCAAGCACTGCTGAGAAAAACCAGCGGTCAATAAATGGCAGCACTACTCCGATGTTTCTTGAACGACCAGTTGCAAGTGTGTAGGCAGAGGAAGAGGCAACATAGCCAAGCTCCTGAGCAGCTTTCAGAACGCGCTCTCTAGCCCTGGCTGAAACGTGAGATTTGCCATTCAGAGCTCTAGAAACTGTGGCAGTCGAGACGCCTGCCCGCTGGGCAACTTCTATGATCCCGACCATGCAAAAACTGTAAAGGTTTACGGCCTTCTTGGCTAGCGGGCGTGAAAATCAGGTATCCTTGAGCGTCGCTAAGACCAAGGCAAGTTACCCAAGTGGCCAAAGGGATCTGACTGTAAATCAGCCGGCGTGAGCCTTCGGGGGTTCGAATCCCTCACTTGCCACCAAAGACAGGTCCTGATTGGGCATGATTTTGGTTTCTTTGGAGTTAGAGATATAACGAATCAAAACTTAAGGATTCACTTGAACGCCATCTCCTCATTCATTACTGGTCGCAAAACTTCCTGGGTAACCCTGCTGATCGGCTTGGTCTTTGTTGGCTTAGCCTTTGGCCCCCTCAGTGCCCCAAAGTCAGACACATCTCCAACCGATGGACTGCCGGCAAACAACGAGACAGTTTTGGTCAACAAAGCGTTGGAGGGCTTGCCTGGTACTGACGGGACAGCCGCTGTGGTTGTTTATTCTTCGGACTCTGTGCTTACTGAAGCTGAGAAGACTTGGATCACAGGAACCTTTGACCCAATGTCTCAAAGATTTGTTGGCGGTGCTGGTGACAAGTTCCTTGACTACACCTCCGCTGAGTTCAATGGCAATGCATTCGTCCCACCAGCAGAGATTTCTGAAAATGGCAAAGCTGCTGTCATTACGGTTCCGCTAGATGAAATCGAAGAAGTAGCGGAGCGCGCTGATCGCATGGCGGACATGAGAGCTGCTGCAAAGGAAGGGATGCCAAGTGGATTGGAAGTTCACATCACCGGTCCAGAGGGATTCATTGTTGATATCTCTGGAGTATTTGCTGGTGCTAACTTCACCCTCCTGCTTGCAACCGTAATCATTGTTGCGCTTCTATTGCTTATCACCTACCGCTCACCAGTGCTGTGGCTTGTTCCACTGATTGTGATTGGCGTTGCCGATGGAATGGCTTCGCAGATAGCACCACAACTTTCAACAATTTTCCTCGGCGTTGTTGCGGATGGATCAGTAACTGGAATTCTCTCAGTTTTGGTTTTCGGTGCTGGCACTAACTATGCACTGTTGCTGATTGCTCGCTACCGAGAGGAGCTATTGACCGTCGAAGATCGTCATGAAGCGATGAATCGAGCGCTCAAGGGTGTTACTCCTGCAATTTTGGCCTCTGGTGGAACCGTAGCTTTGGCGCTTCTGACGCTCTTGTTTGCAGAGCTCGGTGGTAATAGAACACTGGGAATTGTTGTGGCAGGTGGAATTGTGATGGCAATGTTTGCCGCACTTTTTGTCTTGCCGGCAGCGATTGTTGTTTTTGGTCGCGGTTTGTTTTGGCCATTCATTCCACGATTTGGCGGAGTCAATAAGTCCGAGAGTGGACTTTGGGCGAAGCTCGGCCGAGGTGTGAGCAAGAGACCAGTTATTGTCTCGATAGTAGGTTTCGCAATTTTGGCGGGCTTGAGCTTTGGTGCAACTGGCATCAAGGTAGGGCTTTCTTCAACTGAGCAGTTCCGAGTTGCTCCAGAGGCAGCTATTGGCCAAGACATTCTGGCCGAGGCATTCCCAGCAGGGGCGACCTCTCCAGCGATTGTGATTGCCAACAAGGGATATGCCGACCAAGTTTCCGCTGTCGCTGAAGGCGTGCCAGGTGTAGCTGAAGTTGTAATTGGTGATTCAAACGATGAGATAACCAAGATTGATGTTGTCTTGGATGCTGAGTCCCAGTCCGAAGAAGCCTACGCAATCATCAAAGAACTTAGAACTGAACTAGATTCGGTCGAGGGTGCAGATGCACTAGTTGGTGGTCTGGATGCGCAGAGACTGGATGTCAAAGAGACTTACGCCTCTGACCAGCTGCGCGTAATACCTTTGATCTTGCTACTGGTATTCCTAGTACTAGTAATTCTGCTTCGCTCGTTGGTTGCACCAGTGCTCTTGCTGCTGACGGTGGTGGCGTCATTCTTCTCGGCAATAGGAGCGGCTTGGTTAGTCTTTGTCAACATTCTCGGACTGCCAGCACTTGACTTGTCCGTATTCTTGTTCAGCTTCCTGTTCCTGGTTGCCTTGGGTATTGATTACAACAT
>CAYXWU010000027.1:0-11741 GCA_964468885.1 uncultured Aquiluna sp.
ATGTTTGATGACGCTCTAAATGCGAAAAAGCTCAGTGTCTATGACAAAGCGATTGTTTTCGAAGAAAAAGACTTAGTTTTTGCCGGACGCGAGCGCCTTGAGCGTCACTCCAACGGAATGCTGTTTGAGGCATTTGATGGTGAAAACAAAACTCACGAATCTATCTACTTCTCTGTCGGTGGAGGCTTCATCGAACAAGATGGCCAAGAAGCCAAAGCAAGACCAGCTGTTCCTTATCCATACGCGTCAGCCGCGGAATTGGTTGAGATATCGGATCGAGAAAAACTTTCTATCGCAGAAGTTGCGCTAGCCAACGATGTAGCAATCCACGGTCGTGAAAAAGTTGAAACTCAGCTAATGGCAATCTGGCAGGCGATGAAAGGTTGCATCAGAGCTGGGCTCTCTTCAGAAGGCCTACTGCCGGGCTATTTGAAAGTCCCAAGAAGAGCCAAGGCGATGGCCGAGCAGCTTTCGAAGATGAGTAGTGAAAACAAAATTGGCGATTTGACTGCAGAGTGGCTGCAAGCTTTTGCAATCGCAGTAAATGAAGAAAACGCAGCTGGCAATCGCGTAGTAACGGCGCCGACCAATGGTGCCGCTGGAATCATTCCTGCTGTTGCCTACTTCGCTCATGAGTTCAGAGATGTCAGTGATGAGCAGATAGCCATGATTTATCTGCCAACTGCTGCGGCAATTGGCTCTCTATATAAGAGGAACGCGTCCATCTCCGGTGCTGAAGCAGGCTGCCAGGGCGAAGTTGGCTCAGCCTGTTCGATGGCTGCGGGCGCCATTACGGCAGTGATGGGTGGAACTGCCGCTCAGATTGAAAACGCAGCTGAGATTGCCATGGAGCATAACCTAGGTTTGACATGCGATCCAGTTGGTGGATTTGTTCAGCTACCTTGCATTGAAAGAAATGCAATTGCTGCTGGAACTGCAGTTGCTGCAATGAGACTTGCTCTACTGGGTGATGGATCACACAAGATTTCGCTCGACACCGTTATTGAAACCATGCGTCAAACCGGCATGGACATGTCGCTGAAATACAAAGAGACTTCAACAGGCGGACTAGCCGTCAATGTTGTTGAGTGTTAGTACTCGCCAACTTTTTCGTACAACTTGGCAATAATCCACCACTTGCCATCAATCTTCACAAAGTTCAGGTAGTCCTGCATGATTCCGCCGAACATCTGCAGTTGAACTTTTGCCCAAGCCATTGAGTCTGAGATTTGATCAATTTCAAGAATCTGATCTTTTCTTGGGTTACCAAGTTCCTTTGGTGATTGGCGGTTGGCAACCTGATCGCGATAAACCGCATATGGTCTGAGCACAAGCTCGCCACCCTGCGCTGAATACAAGCAGCAGTCTTTGTGGAAGACAGAGTCAAATAGATTCATGTCTTGCGCGTGAATAACTTCAAAGTAGTCATCTAGCAGCTTGATGAGGCCGGTGTCGATAGAAGAAGTCTCGGGCGCTTGCATTATTTTTTATAGTTTTCGATAGCTTCGGCAATGACCTTTTCAGCAGCAGCTTTGTTCTGCCAACCAGCTAGCTTTACCCACTTACCTGGCTCTAGGTCTTTGTAGCGCTCAAAGAAGTGCTCAATTTCATTCTTAACTTGCTGAGGAACATCTTGCAGGTCTTGGATGTGCATGTATCGCGGATCCTTTACCTGCACGCACAAAATCTTCTCGTCCTGTCCACCATCGTCTTCCATCAAAAGCATGCCGACTGGGCGAACCTTGACGTGGACACCTGGGAAGACTGGGTATTCGAGCAGCACCAGCGCATCCAGTGGATCGCCATCGCCACCCAAGGTTCCCTCGAAAGCGCCATAGTCAACCGGGTATACAAAAGGTGTAAAGAGCACTCGGTCCAGCCAAACCTTGCCGGTCTCGTGGTCAATCTCATACTTATTGCGGCTGCCGCGAGGAATTTCAATAACGACTTCGTATGACAAGGCTTCTCCTAATTAGGCTTTGATAAAGATTAGCGAATAGAAGCCATGCCAGTCAGACCAAGACTCACCCCAGCCATCGCCCTTTCTAGAAAGGCGATAAGAGAGGTATTGGCAGAGCTTGCGCCTAGACGCATTCTTCTGGCTGTTTCCGGGGGAGCTGACTCCCTAGCACTTGCTGCCGCAGCAGTGTTTGAAGCTAAAAAGCTAAAGATCGATGTAGCGGCAGCTGTTGTTGACCATGGTCTTCAGAAAAACAGTGCAGAGGTCGCAGCCAAAGCAAAACAAGCTCTCAATGAACTTGGCATTGAAGAAGTGTTTATCGAAAGAGTGATCGTCGCAACTAAAGGCGAAGGCCTAGAAGCAGCAGCGCGAGATGCTCGTTATGAAGCACTGGAGAAAGTTAGAAAAGCTACTAAGTCAGATTGGATCTTCCTCGGTCACAACCAAGATGATCAAGCGGAAACGGTTTTACTTGGTTTGGCAAGAGGCTCCGGTCTTCGCTCAATCTCTGGAATGCAAAAAATGGATGAGTCGCGAAAACTAGTAAGACCACTTCTCGATATTCCCCGCCAAACTCTTCGGAAGGCTTGCGCCGATGCAGGAATTGCGTTTTGGGATGATCCGCATAACCAAGACACCAAGTTTGCGCGGGTGAGAGTGCGCAACCTTGCAGATGAACTAGAAAGAACTCTTGGACCTGGTTTTGCCTCTGCTCTTGCCAGAACCGCTGAGAGCGCAGCCGAGGCGGATGAGCTGATTGAAGAACTTGCCAAAAAGCTAGTGAAGAAGGCTTTAGTAAAAGCCGGCGCTCGCCAGATCAGCTACAGCATCGAAATCCTTGCCAAGGCTAAAGCTGCACTGCGTAAAAAAGCGCTTTATTTGATTTGCCAACAGGCTGGGGCAAAGAACATCTCGAGAAGCCAGGTGCTAGCGATTGATGAGCTGATTATCAATTGGCACGGGCAGAAAAAGAGCAGCCTTTCGGGTATTACAGTAGAGCGGGTGAACAACCAGCTGGTTGTCAAAAGCACCAAACCACTAAAACCGGGAGCCTGCTAGTGCAGCTAAATCACCCAGACATTCAAGAAGTATTAGTAACCGCAGATCAGATTCAAAAGCGAGTTGCTGAACTAGCGAGTGAAATCTCAGAGCACTACCAAGACAAAAACGTTTTGCTACTTGGCATTCTTAAGGGAGCGGTTCCATTCATGGCCGATCTTTCAAGAGCAATGAGCATTCCCATTCAGCAGGATTGGATGGCAGTTTCTTCCTACGGCTCCGGAACTGTTTCCTCAGGTGTGGTTCGAATCTTGAAGGATTTAGATACAGATATAAAGGACAGAAATGTTCTGATTGTCGAGGACATCATTGACTCTGGCCTCACACTTTCTTGGCTGACCTCAAACCTGAAGGCAAGGGGTGCCGCCAGCGTTGAGATTGTTACCCTTCTCAGGAAACCAGAAGCTGCCAAGGTGAAAATAGCTGTCCGTTGGGTGGGCTTTGATATACCCAATGCATTTGTGGTTGGCTATGGGCTTGACTTCAATGAAAACTATCGTTCACTTGATGGGGTCGGAATTCTTTCTCCATCCGTATATAGCTAAAGGTTTTTGATGACTGAAAAGAAGCAAGACAACCAAACCAAGCTCAAGAAGTTCCTGCGCGGACCTTGGCTCTGGATTGCGGCTGCTCTGATTGTGGTCTTTGTTGGATCATCACTAATGAACACTCAGCAGTTCACCAAGGTTGACACTCAGGTTGGTCTGGAAATGATTTCCTCCGGTCAAGCCGAGAAGGTAACAATCTTTGATGGCGATCAGAGAGTGGATGTGGTTTTAAGAAACCCAGACGCTGAGTTTGGTAAGCAGGTTCAGTTCTACTTTGTTTCCGGTCGAGCATCATCAGTTGCACAAATTGTGGCGGATGCAAACATTTCTAAGGGCTGGAGCGACGAGGTTCCAAATACGCCTTGGATTCTTGCACTGCTCGGCTCGCTGCTTCCTTTCATCATCATCTTGGCGCTGTTCTGGTTCTTGATGGGCTCGATGGCCGGTGGTGGTCGTGGAGTTATGCAGTTTGGTAAGTCCAGAGCCAAGCTTGTCAACAAAGAGATGAGCAAAATTACTTTTGCTGATGTTGCTGGTATTGATGAAGCAATCGAAGAGCTGAATGAAATAAAAGAGTTTTTGAAAAACCCAAAGAAGTTTCAGGACATGGGAGCCAAGATTCCTCACGGTGTTTTGCTCTATGGCCCTCCGGGAACCGGAAAGACCCTGATTGCAAAAGCAGTTGCGGGTGAAGCGGGAGTTCCTTTCTTCTCCATTTCCGGATCTGACTTTGTTGAAATGTTTGTCGGGGTGGGTGCATCCCGTGTGCGTGATCTGTTTGATCAGGCAAAACAAGCTTCACCTGCCATCATCTTCGTTGATGAAATCGATGCTGTTGGTCGTCACCGTGGAACCGGCATTGGTGGCGGAAACGATGAGCGCGAACAAACATTGAACCAGCTACTGGTTGAGATGGATGGTTTTGATACCTCCACCAATGTGATCTTGATTGCAGCAACTAACCGACCCGACGTTTTAGATCCTGCGCTACTTCGACCAGGACGCTTCGATCGCCAGGTTGGCGTAAGTGCACCGGATCTAAAGGGACGCGAACAAATTCTTGCCGTGCACGCAAAGAACAAACCACTGGCTGACAAGGTTGATCTTGCTTTGGTTGCCAGAAGAACTCCTGGATTTACAGGTGCTGATCTGGCGAATGTGCTGAATGAAGCTGCACTTTTGGCAGCGAGACTGGACAAGAAGAAGATTGATGATGAAACCATCGATGAGGCAATCGACCGAGTAATTGGTGGTCCACAGCGCAAGAGCGCTGTCATGAAAGATCACGAGAGGCTAGTCACCGCCTATCACGAGGCTGGGCACGCGCTCGTGGCAGGTGCTGCAAACTATTCAGACCCGGTTACCAAGATCACGATTTTGCCGCGCGGAAGAGCACTTGGCTACACCATGGTCATGCCGTTAGAAGACCGCTACTCGATAAGTCGCAATCAGCTGCTGGACCAAATTGCCTATGCCATGGGTGGCCGCATTGCAGAAGAAATTGTTTTCAAAGACCCAACAACTGGTGCATCAAATGACTTTGAAAAGGCAACTTCAATTGCCCGAACCATGGTCACAAAATATGGCATGAGCGCCAAGGTCGGATCCATTTCCCTGGGCAGTGGTAACGCCGAACCATTCTTAGGACGTGAGCTTGCTACGCACCGCGATTTTTCTGATGAAATGGCGCAGGTTGTCGACACTGAGGTGAGAGCAATTTTGGATCAAGCGATGGATGAGGCGTACAAGGCCCTAACCTCGAACCGCACAGTGCTTGATCAGCTAGCTAAAGAACTGCTTGAAAAAGAAACACTCAATCAGGATCAGATTGCTGAAATCTTCAAGAAGGTAAAGAAGCTACCGAAGCGCGCCACCTGGCGCTCCAGTAGCAAGCGAGCAATTTCTGCCAAGGGACCAATTGCGGTTCCAAAGCGCAAAGAGCAAACCGAAAAGAAAAAGAGCAAGGATGCAGACCGACCGAATTCGTGATGCGGTTCGCGAGCTACTGATTGCTATTGGTGAGAATCCTGATCGGCCCGAGCTGAGCCAGACTCCTCAAAAAGTTGCCGAGGCCTATGCCAGCTTTTTCCGCGGCATCAATCAAGATCCACACGCTGCGCTGGCAGACACCATGCCAGCTCAAAATTCTGAGCTTGTAATGCTCAAAGACATAGAGCTGGTTTCGATTTGCGAGCATCACCTGCTCCCTTTCACCGGAGTTGCTCACATCGCATACCTACCGACCGACAGCATTGTGGGGCTCGGAAGACTGGCTAACTTGGTCGAGATTCTTTCGGCTCGTCCACAACTACAGGAAAAACTTACGAATCAAATTGCAGATGCGGTTGAAACTGCGTTAAATCCAAAAGGCGTCTTAGTGGTTATTCAAGCTAAGCACCAGTGCGTGGCATCACGCGGTGCACGCCAACCAGAAGTCAATACCGTCACGCTCGCTTCGCGTGGTGCTTACAACGATATCGCTCAACGCCAGGAGGCGATGGCGCTACTTTCGGTATCAGCATGAGCTGGCAGCAACCAAAAGTAATGGGTGTGATTAATGTCACTCCCGATTCCTTCAGTGATGGCGGCCAGTTTCTTTCACTGGAAGATGCACTTGCTCAAGCCAGACTCTTGGTCTCGCAAGGAGCAGAAATCCTCGATGTCGGTGGCGAATCAACTAGACCAGGTGCTGGCAGAATCAGCATTCAAGAAGAGCAGGCTCGGGTTCTACCTGTAATCAATGCAATCAAAAAAGAACTTTCAGTTTTGATTTCCATCGACACCCTTAATTCCGATACTGCAAAAAAAGCAGTTGAGGTTGGTGCGGACATTGTTAACGACGTGTCCGGCGGACTGGCTGATCCAGCTATGTTCTCGGCCATTGCCGATTCAAAGTGTCTCTATGTTCTAGGTCACTGGCGCGGCTTCTCAGATGTCATGGACGAGCGTGCGCAGTATTCCGATGTTGCGCGTGAGGTGGTTGCTGAACTTGCCGAGCAGGTTTCGATGGCGGTAGCCAGTGGGATATCGAGAGACCGAATCATTGTTGATCCCGGTCTTGGTTTTGCTAAAGATATGCAGCAAAACTGGGACTTGGTGGCAAGGCTGGATGAGCTGAAGAAGTTGGATTTGCCAATTCTGGTTGGAGCTTCCCGCAAGCGATTCATCGCTCATGCCCTTGATCGGGAAAATCCCCAAAGCGTTGATCACGCAAGGCGAGATGTTGCAACTGCTGTGCTGACGGCCCTGCTACTGCAGCGCAAACTCTGGGGGGTCAGGGTTCACAACGTGCAGGCAACCGTGGATGCGATTAGCGTGGTAGCAGCGCTGAAGGAAGCAGAGTCCAAGTGATTTATAAGGTGAGAATCGATGGCCTGAAGGTCTATGCCTACCACGGAGTATTGCAAAGTGAAAAAGACTACGGCCAAGACTTCTATATAGATGTCAATTTAGATGTTGAAGCTGGTAGCGAAGATCGAATTGACTCCACTGTCTCTTATGCAACTGTCTCGGATGAGGTTGTAAAGACTGCTACCAGCAACCGATTTGATTTGATTGAGACGCTGGCCAAAGAAATTAGTAAGGCAGTTCTTGCGCTAGACGCTAGGGTTTTGCGGGCCACCATTACCGTTCATAAACCCTCTGCACCAATCGGGCATGAAGTCCGCGATGTCTCGGTCACTATTTCTGGAGCGCGCGGTGAAAACTAGAGCCGTCTTGGCACTAGGCAGCAACCTTGGCAACCGAAAGCAACATCTCAATGACGCCCTTTCCGAGATAGAAAATCTTCCTTCCACAAAACTGCTGGCTACATCTTCATTTCTCGAAACTGTTGCCATCACAGAAGTAGGGGAGGATCAGTCACGGCCAAACTATCTCAACGCTGTAGCGATAGTTGAAACCGAGTTGAGTGCAGAAAAACTTCATCAGCTAACTGCAGAAATAGAAAATTCGCTTGGTCGAGTCAGGGAAACCAAGTGGCAAGACCGGACAATTGACATTGACGTAATCACATTTGGTAGTGAGGTTGTAGATAGTGAGGATCTATTGATTCCACACCCAAGAGCGCATCAAAGACTCTTTGTCCTAAAGCCCTGGTTTGAGCTTGAACCAGATGCCGAGATTCCAGGTCATGGAAAGATAGCTTCGTTGATTGCAGAGTTAGAGAAATGAAGAATTTGCCACCTAGCCAACTTCTGACATTTCTTGCAGTTGGATTAGTTGCTGGTCTTTCCTCATCGCAACTAGCAACAAGTTTTGGTTACAGCTTTTTTGTTAGCCCAACTTCGATGTTGATTGTGCTGCCAGTGATTGCAATCGGAATCTATTTGGCAAGCTATCCGATTTACCGCTACCGGAAAAAGACCGAGAAGTATGAAAGCGGACCCAGACCAAATAGACCCAATCCTTTCTTCGCCTTTAGGGTCCTGCTGGTTGCTCGGGCGGTTGCGCTTACCGGATCATTATTTGCAGGCTGGCACCTTGGACAACTTTTATGGTTGATTAGTTTCAGCGTTGCACCCGCAGGTTTGGTGTTACCAACAGTGTTGGGCCTGTTGGGTGGCGCCAGTATGCTCGGTGGCGGATTGCTGGGCGAATTTAACTGCCGAGCACCGCGCGATCCTGGTGAGGGGACAGAGTGAAGATAGGCGTAATTGGCAATGAGCCAGCCGGTCCAGTTCTTGCCAAGGCATGGGCAAATGCCGGTCACGAAATGGTTGGCGTTTATGTTGAGACTCCTGCTGCCATTGATCGAATTGAAGCGCTGCTGCCAGATGTTCCAATCGCACCAATGGCTGCGGTTGTCGAAGCGGCCGAGCTCATTCTTTTAGCAATTCCGCCCGATGACATCGAGCTCACTGTTGCCGGTCTTGCTGATATGCAGCTGTTTGGGCCAAGAAAAATTGTTCTGCACCTCTCTCCGCATCGCGGATATGGAGTGCTGGCAGATGCGGCAACGCAAGGAGCGATTCCAATTGCGATGCATCCACTTATGCACTTCACTGGCACATCAATGGACCTAAGTGTCATGAAGGGAGCAACCTTTGTTGTTTCTACTCCAGACACCTATCGAGCAATTGCGCAAGCACTTGTGATTGAAATTGGCGCAGAACCGGTTGAACTGACCGAGTACCAGAGAGCTGCTTATGCCGAAGCGTTTGAAGTTGCCAGGGACTTCTCTTCTTTGGTGGTGCAGCAAGCGAAGGGAATCTTGGCTGAATCAGATGTTTCTGATCCCGCCAGATTGATTGGTCCGATTGTTCGCTCTGCTGTTGAGGATGCACTTGCCGCACCAATTCAGCCAATAGATCCGCGAGATGCTGAGTGATCCTCTGCCACAGCGCTAAAGAGTTAGCGGAATTAGTTTCCCAAGCCAAAGAGCAAGGGAAGAGAGTTGGCTTTGTTCCGACTATGGGCGCTCTGCACGAAGGCCATCTATCACTGGTCAAAGAGGCAGAGAAAAATAATCAGTTTGTGGTTGTTTCAATTTTTGTGAATCCTCTGCAGTTTGGTGAAAAGAGTGATTTTGATTCTTATCCTCGAACGCTGGGGGTGGATGCGCGACTGCTCTCTGATGCAGGCGTAGATGTTTTATTTGCGCCCAATGTTCAAGAAGTTTTCCCCGCGGGCTTAAGCCTGACTGAACCTGAGCCAGGTCCGATTGGTGAGCGATTTGAAGGTGAGTCTCGCCCAGGGCATTTTGCTGGCATGTTAAAAGTTGTTAGCCGACTCTTTGATCTGGTTCAACCAGACAGCGCATATTTTGGTGAGAAAGATGCTCAGCAGTTGGCGCTAGTAAGGCAGATGGTCAGCGAGCAAATTTCAGCGGGCAGACGCGATCCAATGAAGGTGGTCGGCTGCAAAACAATTCGAGACGATTACGGCCTGGCCTTTTCTTCTCGCAATACAAGACTTCATGAAAACGAGATTAATGTCGCGCGCAGTCTTTCCAGGGCAATGATTGCAGGTAGTAAGGCTGGTAAAAAACGAGAGCAGATTCTCGCGGCTGCCAAGGCCGAGCTGGGCAGCGAGGCTAGACTTGACTACCTGGAGCTTGTGGATCCACAAAGCTTTGAGATAGTTGAACAGCTTCCTGCTGGTGGCGGATTATTGATAATCGCTGCTTGGGTGGGGGATGTGAGACTGATCGACAACCTACTGATTGGCGGCTAGCTTGAGCGAAGATTACGAATCCGAGCTACCGGAACAAATTGCCTTTCGAATGGCAAAGCGCGAGAAGTTAAATGAACTCTCTGATGCTTACCCCGTAGCACTTCCAATAACTCACACCATTGAGGCTGTCAAAGCCCACTACCCAAATCTGGAAGCCGACATTGCCACTGGTGATGTTGTCGGTTTGGCTGGTCGAATTATGTTTTTGCGCAACACCGGAAAACTTTGCTTTGCAACACTGCAGTCAGGAACCGGTGAGCGAATTCAGGCAATGATTTCGCTGGACAAGGTTGGCGAGGAAAAACTTGAGCTTTGGAAAGACCTTGTTGATCTTGGAGATCATGTATTTGTTGAAGGCGAAGTAATCACCAGTAAGCGCGGGGAACTTTCAGTGCTTGCCAGCGACTGGAAGATGGCGGCCAAGACTCTCAGACCGATGCCAAATCTTCACAATGAGCTGGAAGAAGAGTTCCGAGTCCGTCACCGTTACATTGACCTGATTGTTAGAGACAGAGCACGCGAAGTGGTGAAGATTCGCTCAGAAGTGATGCAGTCTCTTCGCAACACCTTCGCTCATCACGCCTTTACTGAAATTGAAACTCCGATGCTGCAGGTTATGCATGGTGGAGCATCAGCAAGGCCATTCAAGACTCATTCCAACGCATTTGATACGGAACTCTTCCTGCGTATCGCACCAGAGCTTTTCCTTAAGCGCGCTGTGGTTGGTGGTCTTGAGCGCGTATTTGAAATTAATCGTAACTTCCGCAATGAAGGCGCTGACAGAACCCACTCACCAGAGTTTGCAATGCTTGAAGCATACGAAGCATATGGCGACTACAACTCGATGATGGTTCTCACCCAAGAACTGATTCAAAATGCCGCTAAAGATGTTTTTGGAACTCATCAGGTTGTTCTCGAGGGCGGCGAAGTAAATGACTTGGGCGGTCAGTGGGATCGCATCTCGCTATTTGGTTCTCTCTCTGAAGCCGTTGGAGAAGAAATCACATCTGAAACTCCGATTGCCCAGCTAAAGAAAATTGCAGACAAGGTTGAAATCGAAATTGACCACCCACTGCATGGAAAGTATGTAGAAGAGCTTTGGGAGCACTTTGTTAAACCAAATCTGAGCAAGCCAACTTTTGTTCTTGACTTCCCGGTCGACACTTCGCCTCTTACTCGCGATCACCGCAGTGAGAAGGGTGTTGTTGAAAAGTTTGACCTCTACGTTCGTGGTTTTGAGCAGGCAACTGGTTACTCAGAGCTGGTGGACCCAGTGGTTCAGCGAGAGCGCTTTATCAAGCAGGCAGAACTGGCTGCGAAGGGGGACCCTGAAGCGATGCGCCTGGATGAGGAATTCCTGAAGGCACTTGAATTTGGAATGCCACCAAGCGGCGGTATGGGAATGGGTATTGATCGTCTTTTGATGTCGCTAACTGGACTGGGTATTCGGGAAACAATCCTGTTTCCGCTGGTTAAGTAGTAATCATGACCAACAACCTCCTGCTGGACGCTCTGATTTCTCTAATCCCGCCTGCTTTGGTTGGGGTTTTGTTCTGGATTCTGATGCGCTCGATTTTGCGGGCAGACCAGAAGGAACGCGACACCTACGCCCAAATTGAGGCGGAAGAGCGGGCCAAGCGCACTAACGCCTTGGGCGAACAGCCCTAGTTTGAGGCCACTGCCCGATTTAGCATCTTCCTAAGAAGTTTTGGAGGTGCCAACTTGTTCGAAAAATTTACCGACAAGGCCCGCAGAGTAGTCGTGCTCGCTCAGGAAGAGGCGAAGCTACTCAATCACAACTACATCGGAACCGAGCACATTCTGCTTGGTCTGATTCACGAGGGTGAGGGTGTTGCAGCCAAGGCGTTAGAAGCGCTTGGAATTAATCTCGAGCAGGTTCGCGAGCAGGTGCAGGACATCATTGGGCAGGGTCAACAGGCACCCAGTGGTCACATCCCATTTACTCCAAGAGCTAAGAAAGTTTTAGAGCTGTCGCTGCG
>CAYXWU010000028.1:0-11412 GCA_964468885.1 uncultured Aquiluna sp.
CAATTGAGTTCATGACTGAGAAGTCAAACTGGCCCTTGCTGGCATCGATGAACACTTCTTCAGCACTCTTGGGCTGGCGGCGAACCAAGCGAACTGGGGTGTGGCCAAGAGCAGATAGCTGTTTGGCTAGTTCTGTGCCAATTAGTCCTGTTGCACCAGAAATTAGAACTCTCACGCCTGTCTCCCTCTGCTAGCCCCTCAGCTTCTACAATGGACCCTACTTGTTTATTCCAATGCTTAGGAAATCTTGAACGTAGAACTATGGGTCTGGGGACTCACAATTGCAGTCTTGACCACCGTGCTGATAGTTGACTTTATCTACCAAGCTCGGAACCCGCACGACCCTTCTTTCAAAGAATCGGCCATACAAAGCTCCATCTACATCACGCTCGGTTTACTCTTCAGCTTTGTCATCGGTGGAGTTTGGGGCCCCCAGTTTGCGCAAGAGTACTTTGCTGGCTTTATAACGGAAAAGTCTTTATCTGTTGACAACGTTTTCGTGTTTTTGGTGATTTTTACACAGTTTGCAGTCCCTAGAGAATTACGCAGCCAGGCTTTGTTGATTGGTATCGCGATTGCGTTATTCCTGCGGTTTATATTTATCTTGCTCGGAGCTGCTTTCATCGAGAATTTCAGCTGGGCTTTCTACGCCTTCGGAGCATTCCTTTTGCTAACGGCGCTAAAGATAATGAAAGACACTTTTGATGGTCTAAAGGAACCCGAGCACGATGAATATTCTGGTGGAAAGCTGATTGCCTTCTTGCAGCGTAGGATGCGCACAACCAAGGAATATCACGGGTCAAAGTGGATCATCAAGAAAGATGGAAAGCGCTTTGCCACCCCTCTTTTACTCGTTATGGTTGCAATTGGCTTCACTGACCTCTTGTTTGCTCTTGACAGTATCCCGGCGATTTATGGACTCACAAAAGAGCCCTACATCGTATTTGTTGCGAATGTCTTTGCCCTGTTAGGGCTTCGCCAGCTCTATTTCTTGCTAGGTGGACTAATGGAGCGCCTAAAGTATTTGGGCATTGGGCTTTCCATTATTCTCGCTTGGATTGGCTTCAAATTGGTAATTCATGCTCTTCACAAAAACGAGCTAGCTTTTATCAACGGTGGCGAGCCGATCAAGATCATCCCTGAGATACCTACCGAGCTATCCCTGTTTGTGATTCTCATCACCCTGCTCATCACCACCATCTGGTCGCTGGCAGCAACCGCAGGGGAAGCAAGGAAGCTAGATCCAGATCGGCAAAAGTAGCTGCAAGCGCCACAACTCGTAAGGGACTGGTAGTCCAATCCAGAGCGGCAGATAGAAAACTGCCAACAGGCTTGCTGCAATTAAAAATCCAGTGATGCGCCTACTGCGCAGTGGCTGCACCCTAAGCAGTAGACCTCTTCGCCAGTAGTGCTGCAGCGCTAAGGTCAAGGCAAGAACAAAGAATGGCGAAATCAAAACGGCATAGAACTGGAACGCCGTTCTTTCCAGGAAAAACACCCAGGGTAACCAACTTGCCAAGAAGCCAAGCAGCACCAGCTGAGCCTCACGTGTTTTGATTCGATTTTTGGCTAGCCAGAGCAGGGAAAATAAACCTGCGAACCAAATCAACAAGTTCGGCATGGCAGTGATGGCAACTGTGCAGTTCTCAAGGACGCCGCAGTGGGCAGATCCCTCAAATTGTTCAAAGTAAAACGCCGTTGGCCGCAGATTCAGTAGCCACGAGAAGGCATTGGATTGATATGGGTGATCTGATTCGAGATTGGCGTGAAACTCGAGAATTTGAAGGTGGTAAGACCAAAGCGATGCCCACCAAGATTCAGCCAGCTGCCTACCCCAGGCACTCTTGTCTTGAATCCAACCAAGCCAGCTGGTTAGGTAAACAGCAAAAGAGCTGAGTGCCAACGTCAGAGCGTTGATAAATCCTTGTCTGACAGCACCCAACTTACTAACGCCAAGACTCTTTCGTGTTTGCCAATCGGACCAGAAAGAGTAAAGTCCATAGCCAATCAGGAAGTAAATTGCTGACCACTTAACCGAACCTGCCATTCCCATTACAAGGCCAACAGCTAAAAGCCAAGGTTGCATGGCCAGGCCTTGGTTTCTTCTCAGTCGCTTTCGCCAGCTCTGATCCGCGAGCAGCAGTAGAAGAAATGCCAGGAGGACAAAGAAAGTAAGGATGCCATCGAGAATCGCTGTCCTTGACATGACTACCGAGTGACCCTCAATTGCCAGCAGAAAACCAGCCATCGCAGCAAAAGCTGCCGACTTAGTCAAGAGTCTTGCGATTGCAATTACCAGTACAACACTTAGTGTTCCGAGCAAAGCTGTTGAAAAACGCCAGCTGAAACTGTTTTCTACCCCAAAGAGACTTAGCCCAAGCCAAATAATCCATTTACCTAGCGGTGGATGCACCACATACGAACCAGTTGATTCAAAGACATTTGGAGTACCAGATTCGAATGATTGATTGGCATTTTCTGGCCAGCTCCGCTCAGAGCCGAAGAGCCCAAGGGTGTAAGCGTCTTTGACGTAATAGGTTTCATCGAAGACCAGTGAAACAGGGTTAGCAAGGTTAGTGAATCTGATAACCGCGGCGAGCGAGGTAACTGCCAGAGTGGAAACTGCAGCGAAGCTAGGGTGCTGAGAAACCCTAGAGATGAATTTGGCTAGCGCTGAAACCACGCTTAGATGCTAGTTTGCTTGCTGTGTTGATACTGGCTGCGACTCCCATCGGCAATCTCTCTGACGCCTCGACCAGACTGGTCCAGGCTATTCAGACCAGCAATTACATTGCATGCGAGGACACCCGAAGCTTCAAGCAGTTAGCTACGGCCCTGGGAGTGAAGTTCCACGCAAAGCTATTTAGCCTGCATGACCACAACGAACATTCCCGTTTAGAAGAACTAGTGGAGCTAGCAAGAAGCCACGACCTTTTGGTGGTAAGTGATGCAGGCATGCCAACCATTTCCGATCCTGGCTTTAACCTGGTGAGAGCTTGTGCGGATGCCGACGTAGAAATCACAGTCATTCCTGGTCCATCCAGTGTTCTAGCGGCGCTCGCTATTTCAGGATTACCAACCGATCGATTTGTTTTTGAGGGATTTCTCTCAAGAAAGAGTGGAGAAAGAAAAGCCACCTTTGAGAGGCTGGCAAGAGAAGAGAGAACAATGGTTTTCTTTGAGGCGCCGCACCGCATTGTTGAGAGCCTGCAGGATGCAGCGGAGGTTTTTGGCGATGACCACCGAGCCGTGGTGGTGCGAGAGCTAACGAAAAAGTTTGAGCAGGTGAAGCGCGGAACTCTGGCCGAATTACTTGAGTGGGCAAAGGGCGAGCCCAAAGGTGAAATGGTCTTGTTGCTCGCTGGAGTTCAGGCGGGACAATTGGACTACGAAGAGCTGGCCCAACAGGCCCTGCGTCTAGCTGATAGTGGAATGGGTTTGAAAAAGGCGGTTAGTGAAATAGCTGAGAGTTCGAAAGCGTCAAAGAGTGTAATTTACGAACATGCCCTGCGACTGAAACCCTAGGATATCGAAGTGACCAAGTCCTTCTACGTAACTACCCCTATCTTCTACGTCAATGACGCCCCTCACATTGGTCATGCCTACACAGAAGTTGCCGCTGACGTTATAACTCGCTGGCACAGGCAATCTGGGCAAGACTCATTCTTATTGACTGGAACGGATGAACACGGCGAGAAGGTTTTGAGAACTGCCCTTGGAAACAATTCTGATCCAAAGAGTTGGACCGATCGTTTAGTGGAGCAAGCTTGGCTGCCTCTACTGGAGACCATCGACATAAAAAATCAAGACTTCATCCGCACCACCGAGAACCGCCACAAAGTTGCAGTTCAAAAGTTTCTGCAGAAGCTCTACGACACAGGATTTATCTACCAAGGCTCATTTAAGGGAAATTACTGTGTTGGGTGCGAAGAATACAAAAATGACTCTGACTTGGTAGCTGGTGCGGGGGATTTTGCGGGGCAGCAAGTCTGTGCTATTCACTCTAAGCCGGTGGAGCAGCTTAATGAAACAAACTACTTTTTCAAACTCTCAGATTTTCAAGACAGACTTCTCAAACACTATGAGGAGAATCCCAATTTTGTTCAGCCCGAGTCGGCTAAAAATGAAGTAGTTTCATTTGTTCGCTCTGGCCTCAGTGATTTGTCAATTTCTCGATCAAAAGAGAGATTCGATTGGGGAATTGATATTCCATGGGATGACTCCCATGTCACATACGTTTGGTTTGACGCCCTACTGAATTACATAACTGCAATTGGCTATGGCGAAGACGAGCAAAAACTGAATTCCCTTTGGCCAGCTGATGTTCAGGTCGTGGGTAAAGACATTTTGCGCTTCCATGCCGTGATATGGCCAGCGATGCTAATGGCGGCCGGCATGCAACCTCCCAAGCAAGTGTTCGGACACGGCTGGCTCTTGGTTGGCGGAGAAAAAATGTCGAAATCAAAACTGACTGGAATTTCACCAAATGAGATCACTGACTCTTTCGGTTCTGATGCTTTCCGTTATTACTTCATGAAGGCCATTGGCTTTGGATCTGATGGATCGTTCTCTTGGGAAGATCTCTCTGCACGTTATCAAGCAGAACTCGCTAACGGATTTGGCAACTTGGCCTCGAGAACAATTGCCATGATTCATCGCTATTTTGACTCAGCAATTCCTTCCCCAGGTCAATATGAAGCTGTTGATTTGAATGTGCAAGAGGTCGCTAAGAACGCGGCCGCTGCTGCAGATCAAGCTATGCAGAAAGTGATGATTCATGAGGCTATTGCCAAAATCTGGACACTAGTGGATGAGCTGAATAACTACATCACAGTGCAAGAACCTTGGGCGCTAGCCAAGGATGAACAAAATCGCGCAAGGCTTGGAACTGTTTTGTACACAGCTGCTGAAGGACTCAGAGTCTTGAGTGTTCTGTTGGCCCCAATCATGCCCAAGGCAACGGACAGGCTCTTCAGGGCTTTGGCTAGTTCACTTGGAACAATTTCAGACCAGAAGATTCAAGAGTGCGCAAAGTGGGGACAACTCAAGCCAGGTGAAAAGGTTGCCGAACTAGAGGCTCTTTTCCCACGCCTTGAAGAATCCAAATGAATGATTTTCTTAGAACCCGCGTCAGTTATGACGGTAATGAAACTCGCCCACAGCACTATCCAGATTTGCCGGAGCCGCTAGAGGTTGGAACCTACGACAATCACACTCACCTGGAAATTGCGGATGGCGAAACTCCACTGACCGTGGCAGGGCACCTCGACCTAATGCGCCAGGTGGGAATGCTTGGCGCGGTGCAGGTTGGCGTAACTCTAGAGAGTTCTAAGTGGTCTGCGCAGGTTGCGAGCGAAAATCCAATGCTGGTAGCAGCTGTCGCTCTACATCCAAACGAAGCTCCGCTCTACGAAACCAAGCAGGCTCTCGATCGAGCAATTGCCGAGATTGCTGAATTGGCAACCCAGCCAAGAGTTCGAGCAATCGGTGAGACGGGCTTGGACTATTTCCGCACAACCAGTGATCACCATTTGCTTTTGCAGCAGGATTCATTCGAACAACACATTGAAATTGCAAAAAACAACGATCTAGCGCTTCAAATTCATGATCGAGAGGCTCATCAATCTGTGGTTGACACCCTAAAGCGAGTTGGGCAACCGGAGAAGGTAGTTCTGCACTGTTTCTCTGGGGATGTCGAGCTGGTTGAGATAGCCAAGAGAAACGGCTGGTTTATTTCCTTTGCTGGAAATATAACTTTCAAGAAAAACCAGTACTTACGAGATGCGCTTTTGGCTGCAGACATTCGCCAGGTCCTAATAGAAACCGATGCACCATTTCTAACACCAGAGCCAATGCGTGGCAGGCCAAATGCTCCATACCTTGTTCCTCATACCTTGCGCTACATGGCAAATCTGCTGGAAGTAGATGTAAACCGATTAGCGGAGCAAATTAATCGCAACACTGAAAATGCTTATGGGCTTTGGTCGGAAGGTCTCTAGTTGCTAGGCGCTGCTGAAATAAGGCAATTGGCTCAGAGCCTTGACCTGCGCCCAACTAAAAAGCTTGGGCAAAACTTTGTGATTGATCCAAACACGATCAGGAAAATCGTTTCGCAAGCAAATCTCAGACCAGACGACTTAGTTGTTGAAATTGGTCCTGGCCTTGGGTCTCTTACTCTTGGAATCCTGGAAGTTGTAGATCAAGTCATTGCGGTCGAAGTTGATTATCGATTAGCGAAGCTACTGCCCGATACTGTTGAAAAATATGCTCCTGGAAAAAAGCTGACCGTTGTTCAAGCAGATGCCCTAAAGGTCACTGAATTACCAGGAAAGCCAACGGCACTAGTAGCAAACCTTCCTTACAACATCTCAGTGCCAGTACTAATTCACTTCCTCGAGACCTTTCCAACCATTGAAAGAGTTTTGGTGATGGTTCAGGCAGAGGTTGCTGAACGTCTTGCCGCAAAGCCAGGTGGCAAGGAATATGGTTCGCCAAGTGCAAAGTTGGCTTGGTATGGAAATGCCAGGCTTGCTGGAGCCATTGGCAGGAATGTTTTCTGGCCAGCACCGCAGGTTGACTCAGCGTTGGTTTATTTTGAAAGATCCAGATCTGAAAAGAATTCAGAGGTTTTCGCTGTCATCGATGCGGCTTTTGGCATGCGCAGAAAGACCCTGCGACAAGCCTTAGCTAAGTGGGCTGGAACGCCGCAGCAGGCGGAGGAAATCCTAATCAGAGCAGGCGTTGAGCCCTCGGCTCGAGGCGAGCAATTAGCCATCGATGACTTTGTCAGGGTAGCCTCAAGCAGGTGATTTACGCATCAGCCCCCGGCAAGCTGAACCTTTTCTTTGAGGTGGGGCCCCTTCGTCAAGATGGCTACCACTCGGTAATCAGCATTTACCAAGCGCTGACTATTCGTCAGCGGGTAGGAGTCGAAACCCACGCAAAATGGGAAGTAATAACAGAAGGTGATCTGCCTCAACAACAACTCGATTTAGTTCCAAAAGACGAAAAAAACTTGTGTGTAATCGCCGCAAAAGCATTAGCTCAATACGCAGGAATTACGGATCCTCAGCCAATGCGCTTTCACACATATAAACAAGTTCCCGTAGCAGCTGGGTTGGCGGGCGGCAGTGCCGACGCAGCAGCTTCGCTAATCGCTCTCAATGAAGCTTGGAACTTGGCGCTGAGTGAGCAGGAGCTTCAAAAAGTAGCAAGCAAGGTTGGTTCCGATGTCCCATTTTCATTGTTAGGTGGAACGGCGCTTGGTGTTGATACAGGAATAGAACTGCAACCACTTGAGCAGCTGCCAACCCTTCAAGTTGTCCTACTTATCAGCCCAATCGGACTTAGCACTAGAGAGGTTTTTTCAAAATTTGATCAATTGTTTCCTGATGGTGACATAACCACCGCACCAGCAGAGGCAATCGTGAAAGTCACAGAAGGCAAAGGGCTTGGCAAGAATTCGCTCCTGCAACCAGCCCTAGCTTTGCGGCCAGAACTATCTCAATATCAGTCTTTACTTAATGGAACTAGTGGCTTTCTTTCCGGTTCTGGCCCAACCATTTACTTTGTAACTGAAGATGTGAACCACGCTAACCGTTGGTCTGAAGAGCTAAGAAAACAAGGGCATCTGGTTATCCATACGACTACTTCCAACCGCGGAGCGAACATAGAGTAATGGGACACCTCCTCGGCGCCGAGTCTATCTCTCACAGCTTTCCCACCAAGACCGTGTTTAACTCGGTAACAGTAGGAATCAATGAAGGAGATCGAATTGGTGTTGTGGGGAGAAACGGTGACGGTAAGTCAACACTTCTAAAAATTCTTACAAAGCAGCTACAGCCAGATAAAGGACGAGTTACTTGGCGAGGCGGTCTTGATGTTGGTTTTTTGCGCCAACAAGATAACCTTTCACCTGAGGCAACAGTTGCCGAACTAATTGTGGGTAATCGTCCTGAGCACGAATGGGCTTCGGATCCAAAAATCAGAGATGTATTAGCTGGTCTTGTTTCCGACTTGAATTGGAACCAAAAAGTTTCCACGCTCTCAGGAGGTCAGCTAAGAAGAGTTGCCCTAGCACAGCTCCTGGTGGGAGAGCATGACGTCATCATGTTGGATGAGCCCACGAACCACTTAGATATTGACGGAGTGAATTGGCTAGCCCAGCATCTCAGGAATCGATGGTCTAAGTCTGCGGGTGGCCTTTTAGTAATCACCCACGACCGCTGGTTTCTCGATGCAATTTCGAACTACACCTGGGAAGTGGTTGGCGGAAAGATTGAACCTTTTGTTGGTGGCTATGCCGCATACATTCAGCAACGCGCCGAGCGATCTCGTCAGCAGGCAGCGATCGAAGCGAGAAGACAAAATCTGCTGCGCAAGGAATTGGCTTGGCTCGGTCGCGGAGCACCAGCAAGGACCACGAAACCCAAATTTCGAATGGATGCAGCACTCGAGTTAATCGGTAATGAACCACCACCTCGCGATCCAATTGAGTTAGCCAAGCTGGCCACCACGCGCCTGGGCAAGGACGTGGTGGATCTAGAGGATGTTAGTTACCAAGTGGATGGAAAGACGGTTCTGAAAAATGTGACCTTGCGATTAGGTCCAGGGGATCGAATTGGACTGCTAGGTCGCAATGGCATTGGCAAGACGACTCTTTTGAAGATACTTACCGGTGAACTCTCACCAACCGCTGGAAGAGTGAAGATCGGCAAGACTGTGAAATTTGCCAAGTTATCACAGGATGTTCGGGAGCTTGATCCCTATGGCGATGAGCGAATCTACACAATGATTCGTCGAGAAAAAACCAGCTTCATGGTTGGGAAAAAAGAAATACCTACCAGCCAACTCGTTGAGCAACTGGGATTTGAGTCAGCAGAGCTCCAGACACCAATCGCTGATTTATCCGGTGGACAGCGCCGAAGATTTCAACTCCTACGACTCCTCTTTACAGAACCAAATGTTTTGATTTTGGATGAGCCAACCAATGACCTGGATACGGACATGCTGGCTGCTTTAGAAGATTTGCTCGATAGTTGGCCCGGCACTCTAATTGTTGTTTCACACGATCGTTATCTAATGGAGCGAACCACCGATAACCAGTACGCCATTTTCCCCAGTGGTACTTTCCGACACTTACCCGGCGGCGTGGATCAGTACTTGAACACCAAAGTAGTTATTCCAGAAATAAAAAAAGAAAAATTGACTCAGCCTGAAAAGTCTGGTGCTGAACGAAGGGCATTAGAAAAAGAGTCTGCCCGACTCGAGCGTCAGCTCAGTAAGTTTCAGCAGGAACTTCAGCAGACCCACCTCGAACTCGCGCAAGCAGACCAGAGTAACTATCAATTACTCACAGAACTAGCAGCTCGAGAGCAACAGATACGCTCTTCAATTGCCCAAACCGAAGAAAGCTGGCTGGAAGTAGCCCAGAAACTACAGTCCTAGCAATCTTCTGGCAGACTTATCGCGAGGTTTCGACCTCATTCCGCTCTGGTGTAATGGCAGCACGGCGCCCTTTGGAGGCGTCCGGTCTAGGTTCGAATCCTAGGGGCGGAGCCAGCAGTGATTAGGAGGCAAAATGCGCCAACTGGCTGTGGTAGTCCTTGCTGCGGGTGAAGGAACCAGAATGAAAAGTTCTGTTCCAAAAGTGCTGCATGAAATTGCTGGACTCCCAATGCTTGGACATGTATTGGCAACCGCTCACTCGTTATCTGCAAATCATGTAATCACTGTTCTGCGTCACGACAAAGAAAAGATTGAGCACTACATATCTCAGCATTTTCCCAAGACTGAAATTGCAGTTCAAGATGAAGTGCCAGGAACTGGTCGAGCCGCAGAAGCGGCACTAGGTCTATTGGCAGATGATTTCGATGGTGACGTTTTGATTCTGTCGGGCGATGTGCCGTTGATTGACGTTCAAAGTATCTCTGAACTGATTCAAAGGCACCGCGACAGTTCTTCACTTGGCACACTAGTGAGTTGTGAGCTCCAAAATCCAACCGGCTATGGCCGCATCATTCGCTCTAGGGGTGAATTGGTAGGGATTGTTGAACAAAAAGATGCCAGCGATGAACAGCGTGAAATCAAGGAAGTGAACGCTGGGGTTTATGTGTTCTCTGCCAAAAGTCTCAGATCTGCTCTTTCCAAGGTAACCACAAAGAATGCAGCGGGGGAAAAATACTTAACTGATGTCGTTGGATTACTGATTGAACAGGGTAATGTTCAGGCTTTCCAAATACTTGATCGTTGGTTGGTGGCCGGAGTGAATGACCGGGTTCAATTAAGTGAGGTCGCAGCAGAGCTAAATGCACGAATTGTTCAGGCTTGGCAACTTGCCGGTGTGACAATCGATGAACCTGCCAGTACCTGGATTGATGTCACAGTTCAGCTGGGGCAAGACGTAAGAATTTTGCCCTCTACTCGCCTTCATGGAATTACATCAATTGGAAAAGGTAGCGTCATTGGCCCAGACACAACTTTGCAAGACTGTCAGGTTGGTGAGTTGACCAAGGTAACTAGGTCGGTTGCAGATTCTGCCGTGATTTCGAATTCTGCATCAATCGGACCATTTGCATATTTGCGTCCAGGCACTGACCTTGGTCAAGAGGGCAAGATCGGTGCGTTCGTTGAGACCAAGAACGCCAAGATTGGTGCTGGTGCCAAGGTTCCGCATCTAAGCTACGTCGGCGATGCTGAAATTGGCGAAGGCGCGAACATAGGAGCGGGCACAATTTTTGCTAACTATGACGGAGTAAACAAGCACCAGACCAAGGTTGGTCGCCATGTTAGGACTGGTAGCGGAAACGTCTTTGTTGCCCCTGTAACAATCGGCGATGGTGCCTATACAGCCGCCGGTTCCACTATCCGTCGGGATGTTGAGCCCGGTGCTATGGCTTTGAATCCCGTCACCCAAAAGAATCTGGCAGACTGGGTCTTACAAAAGCGACCTGGCTCTGAATCCGCCAAAGCCGCTCAAAAAGGGACGGAGTAGTCATTGGCTATTGAGAAGACCGCCAGCAAACAGCTGGTAATTGCATCAGGAAGAGCCCACCAAGGTCTTGCTCAAGAAGTAGCTGAAATATTGCAAACCGATTTAGTCCCGGTTACTGCTTACGATTTTGCAAACGGAGAAACTTTCGTCCGTTATGAAAGAAGTGTTCGTGGCGTCGATGCCTTCATTATTCAATCTCACCCAAACCCAGTAAATCACTGGCTAATGGAACAACTTCTCATGGTGGATGCGATGAACCGCGCAAGTGCTAAGCGCATCACGGTTGTCGCGCCGTTCTTCCCATACGCGCGTCAGGATAAGAAGCACAAGGGACGCGAGCCGATTTCGGCAAGGTTGGTCACCGACCTATTTAGAACTGCTGGGGCAACCAGACTCATGGCAGTTGATCTTCACGCACC
>CAYXWU010000029.1:0-11384 GCA_964468885.1 uncultured Aquiluna sp.
AGGCAGCCTGGCGCTGCATCGCCAGAAACTCACTCCACTGCGGAAGTGGCTTCTCCGCTCCCCTCACACTCCAGACCAAACCGGTTGGCATCTTAGGAACAACTCTTAGTTGCCAGCCCATCTCTTGCGGGGTGCGATCACCTTTTTCGTTATTGCAAGAAAGGCAGCATGCCACCAGGTTCTCCCAGGTGTCCTTGCCACCACGAGATTTAGGAACCACGTGATCGATGGTGTTGGCGCCCCTGGCGCAGTATGCGCACTTATGACCATCTCGTCTCAACACTCCGCGTCGAGAGACTGGGACTCTTCTGGCGTTTGGAATTCTGACGTAGCGAGAGAGCAGAATCACCGATGGCATATCAAACTCACTGCTGGCACTTCTAACCACCGCCCCAGAGATGCCGGCCAGCACGGTTGCCTTTTCATTTAGAACCAGGATTAACGCTCGCTTGAAAGAAACCACCGCTAGGGGTTCATATCCGGCGTTGAGGACTAGTGTGCGCATGTTGCTCCTTACGAATTCGCCCACACGGCTTGCGGGCATTCGGTCTTTGCGGAAAATAAAAAACGCGCCGCAAAAGCGCGACGCGTTGAGATTTCCGGCATGGATATGCAGGGGTGTTGGTGTAGATGGATCCAGTTGCCATGCCTGGATTGCATGTCTAGTGGCATCTCGACCTCCCCTGCTCCAATCAAAAACTTGAAAAAAGAGTAAGAGGAGAAATCACCAAAGTAAGGCAGAAACGCAGAAGGAAACTGAAGGTTTAGTAGTTGGCCACATCAGCCACGCGGATGATGTGGTAGCGCTCTGTGAAGATTGGAGCCAGCTTGACTCGGTCACCCTTCTGAGGTGCGTGGTAGAAGTTGCCGCCACCGGCATAGATTCCGTTGTGGCTGAAGTCATTGAAGACAACCATGTCGCCTGGCACTGCCTCAGACAGTGGGATCTTCTTTCCAAGCTTTGCCTGCTGGTAAACACTGTGCGGGAGCTTGACTCCGAATTGGGCATAAACAAAGAGTGTGTAGCCGGAGCAGTCGATTCCAGCTGGTGTTCTTCCGCCGTGAACGTAGGGAGTGCCAACTAGCTCGGCAGCTGCCTGCATGATGTTTGAACTGGTGATTTCAGTAAATCTTGGTCTTGCTAGGTAGTCCTCGGCTAGCGGTCCGGTGTAGCTGCTGACCCTAGGTTGCTCGGCGAAGTCCTCCGCGTCAGCTGGTTCGTAATTCCCTCTGGAGAACTCAACGGCTCGAACGGTTGCCACGGCCAGTCCCTGCGAAGGAGCGGAGATCTGAACCAACTCGTTGTCGACAGTGAGACCAGCCACTGCCGTAATCTCTGGCGAGAAACCATAAGAAGGAAGTGCAACGGTTGCCATCAGGCCGGTTGTTGAAACGAAGGTCATGAATGCACGAATCGAGCTACGACCAGCTGCCTTGGCAGTGCTTCGTTCCAACTTACGCAATTGCTTGCGCGAGGCTGGGCTCGTTGATTCTGAAATCAAAAGGAATCCTCCGAAATACTCACTTGGACTTCCAAGCCAAGATTATAACTATTTGATAGCTAAGGGGCTAATAAAGAGGTGTTGACCGTAACGCTCGTCCACTAAAAGGCCCTCTTGCCCACCACTGGCGGTCATTAGCCAGCCGTTACCAGCTTCCGACACGCCTACCTTCACCCCTGGCTTTAGGCCCAAACTGGCCAATTGGGCCAAAAAGGCTGGGTCAATCTGGACGGGCTCCCCGATCCGGCACAGCTGGTATTCACCAGCGCCGGCCTCGGTGACCGGCTGGCAAGGAGTGTTTTCAACTGCAGGTAGTCCCAGTAGTTCGAGCCCTGGGATTGGCATTCCGAAGGGTGAGTGGGTGGGGTTATCTAGCCGCTCAAGCAGCTTGCGCTCAACCTCTTCGCTCATGACGTGTTCCCAGCGGCAGGCCTCATCATGAATCTTTTCCCAGCTGAGCCCAACAATCTCCAGCAGCATCAACTCAGCCAGGCGGTGCTTGCGCATTACCTCAATAGCGGTGAGGCGGCCCTCGTCGGTGAAATTGAGTCTTCGATCATCTTCGACTACCAGCAATCCATCTCGTTCCATGCGACCAACGGTTTGAGAGACGGTAGGGCCAGAGTGATCGAGGCGCTCAGCGATGCGAGCACGCATCGGAGTGATGCCCTCTTCCTCAAGTTCCAAAATAGCCTTGAGGTACATCTCGGTGGTATCGATTAGATCTGTCATGTTTCCCCTAAAGAGTAAGACTAGTCAAGCCGATAAACTCTAAGCATGCCGCAAATCCTTATCCCGAATTCTATGCGTCCCCGCGACGGCCGATTCGGTTGCGGCCCCTCCAGGATGCGGCCTGAGCAGTTTGAGAACTTCAATGTTTTTGCCAAGCAGTTCATGGGCACTTCCCACCGCCAGCCTCCCATTCGGGCGCTGGTTGGCGAGATCAAGCAGGGACTAACTGAGCTATTCAGAGCTCCCGCTGGCTATGAGGTAATTCTGGGCAACGGTGGTGCCTCGGCATTTTGGGATGCGGCTACCTTCTCTTTGGCTGAGAAAAAAGCTCAGGCACTGGTGCACGGAGAATTCGGAAATAAGTTCGCCAAGATTCTGGCAGCACCGTGGCTCGCAAAACCAACCGTGATCGAAGCCGAACCTGGCACCAGGTCAGATTTAGTGGCGGAGGCCGGGGTGGACATCTACGCCTATCCACACAACGAAACCTCCGCTGGGGTGGTGACAGACGTATTGCGAGTAGCCGGGGCCGATGCCGACGCACTGATGCTTACCGATGCGACTTCGGCTGCTGGTGGAATTGATTTTGACATTACCCAAACCGACGTTTATTACTTCGCTCCACAAAAGAATTTCGCATCCGATGGAGGACTCTGGTTAGCGTTAGTTTCTCCAAAAGCGCTAGAGCGTATTGAGCGAGTGGCAGCTTCCGGTCGCTACATCCCAAACATCTTGAGTCTGAAGCTGGCACTTGATAACTCGCGCGAGAACTACACCTTGAATACCCCAGCGCTGGCAACTCTGTATTTCCTAAATGATCAGATTAAGTGGATCCTGGCTAATGGTGGTCTTGCCTGGGCCGATGCTAAGACCAAGGCCAACTCCAAGGTCCTGTTTGACTGGGCAGAAAAAAATCCGCTGACTGAGGCTTTTGTGAAAAACCCTAACCACCGATCGCAATTGGTGGCAACCATCAACTTTGCTGACCACATCGATGCCTTGGGAATAGCCCAGATTCTTCGTGAGAACGACATCGTAGATACTGACCCCTATCGCAAGCTTGGAAAGAATCAGCTCAGGATCGCAACCTTCGTCTCGGTTGAAAAAACAGATTTAGAAGCTCTCACAAACTGCATTGATTATGTGTTGGAGCGACTATGAGCGATAAGGAATTAGACCCGGTCAAGGTCAACATCAGGCTGGTGCTCGCTATCGGCACTATCGCTTGGTTGGTCGCTCTGGTTATCCTCGCTGCGTTTTATCAATCGCTTGCGAACGCGGGTCTTGACTGGTGGCTGCACACTGCCGCGATCGGCGCGCTCCTTGGTGGTATTGGCTTTCTCACCGTTCGCACCTGACATCTCTGAAATCAAAGCATCTGCCTCGGCATCAGTTTTTGCCTTGCCTTCTCTTCTGAGTAGCTCTCTGAATTCCTTCAATCTGTCAGACCATGGCACCCACTGCGGAGCAAGCAGTGCTTTTGGCCCTGCCACCAGAGTCACTTCAGATATGGTGGCGGGCTTGCGCTTATCGGGCTGGGTGATGGTGACAACCCAGTGCCAGCCTTCATAGCCACGTTTGGTCGATTCAAAGGAAACATCGAAAATTCCCTTTTGGATTTCTTTTTCAGAAATGAACTTGCCATAGCTGCCGTCGCTAAATTCACTGAGGGCACTCTTGGCAAGTGCTTGGTGTTTATTACCCCTCAAGCTCATCGGCTACTCGCCTCAACAGCTGAGCGACTTTTCGAGCGTGGTTAGCTTCTGGATACTTCCCGCGCTTGAGCGAGGATCCGATTTGGTCCAAAAGGCGAATTAGGTCTTCAGTAATAATGGCCAGATCTTCGGCTGGCTTGCGGGTAGCTGCCGAGAGAGTTGGGACTTCTAGCACTCGAAGCGATAGAGCCTGCGCCCCCTTGCGGCCATCGACGATGCCGTATTCAACCCTGGTGCCAGGGCGGATGGTGCCGGTGCCAGCGGGAAGTGCGGAGGCGTGCAGAAATACCTCGCTGCCGTCATCACCAGCGATAAACCCAAAGCCCTTTTCATCATCAAAGAACTTCACCCGACCAGTTGGCATTGCTTCCCTTTCATAAGTCGCAGGCAAGTGTAACCCAAAGCAATAGGCTTAACGGATGCCTGAAAACCGCAAGCAGTCCAGGGTCGAGATCGTTCTGGCCGCCATGGCAGTGTCCGTAATTGGCCTGTCCGTCCTATCAATCCTGACCACGCTTTTGCTGGTGTTTTTCGGGGTAACTGATCTGCCCGTCCTATTGGCACAGCTACCGCTAATTGGATTGCCGGTCGGATTTCTAATGATCATTGCTTTGCTCATTACGGCCATCATTCGCCGATCCAGAGAGGCTCGCGATAATTGACCGCAATCCTCCCACTCGCTAATCGCCTGAAGGCGCTGCCGGGGGAAGAGCTGGCCAAGCTGTTGGGCTCTTTGGTTGGCTCTAGCGCCAGCTGCTCAGACCTCTTTGATCTCGCCAAGCTGCTTCTTTCTAAAAGGGAGCTGGAAGAGCGCATTCGTAAACTCAGCAAAAAGGAATTGGAAAACCTGGCTAGTGGTAAAAACTCAGCTGCCCTGAAAGCAGCATTTCTTTCCGATAGCAAGGTGTTTGAAGAAGCGCAAGAAGTTCTGAAGCAACTTAAGCCACTTCCGCTTCCGAGACTTTCTCAGCCAGCCAGTTCACTCTCTGCTTATGAAACTCTGTTAGCAATCACAGAAATTCTTTTTGCTCTCGAGCAGCACTGGTTTGAAAAAACTAGAACCGGCCTCAAAGCATCAGATGCCAAACTAATTGCTGAGAAACTAAAGTGGTCAACAACCGATCTGCAAACTAGGTTTCGACTTGCCCAGCACGCAGGCCTGTTGTCAGAGCATGCAGGTCGCTGGGTCGCGAGCGAGCGAGCACAGCGCTGGCTTGAGCTAAGTCGCGCGGATGCATACGCATTCTTGGTTACCGCCTGTTGGGATTTGCCAAAGTTGAATCTGACCGATACTCGCATTACAGATCAAATCAGCGCTGAGTTTCCACTGGCAGATCAAGCAAAGCTTTCACTTTTGCAGTTTGGGGCCAGCCTTGCTCTGCTCGATCGAGATCAGCCCCGAGCAGCGCTGCTTGCGGGACCAACGTCAGCCATCATTAGATCAGCTGTTGCAGAACTTCCGAAGACTCAGCAGAAGCTTCTGGTGCAGGGAGATCTGACGGTTGTCTGCCCAGGGCCCATCGATGCACTGCTACAGCGCAAACTTGATTCCTTTGCCAACAGCGAGGATTTGGGGTTGGCCTGTCGATTCCGACTGACGTCGCTCTCGGTATCCCATCACCTGGAGTGTGGCGGGGATATTTCGGAAATAAAGCAGGTGTTGGAATTGGCATCCGCTGGTTCTCTCCCCCAACCTGTTAGCTATCTGCTGGAGGAAACCGCCAATCGCTTTGGTTCCTTGCGAATATCTAGCGGACACGAAACTGAGGTTGTGTCTGAGGACGACATTCTTCTGACCCAAATATCTAATGAGCGATCTCTTTCACATTTGTCATTGAAGAAGAAATCAGGTCGACTCACGACTGCTGCATCACAGGAACTTTGCTATTTCTCACTTCGAGATGCTGGTTACCCGGCCGTCATGGTTGATCCAGAGTGGAAAGTAATCTCTCCAAGATTCAGCGCTCCCACCGCCGAGCTCACCGATCAATCTGAGCTGTTAGCCAGAGCCACTTCCCTGCTCAGCGGAGAGCGAGCGAGTGCAGATCAGGGGGATGTGGCAAGGCAGTTGGAATTTGCTATCAAGAACAAGTTGCAGGTGAGCGTAAAAATTGAAATTGATGGCAAACCAACCGAGCTACTTCTAACCCCGCTGGGGCTTGCCAATAATCGACTGCGCGGCAGGGACGAGGCTAAGCAGGCAGAGCGGACCCTCCCGCTAGCTCGAATTAGTTCGGTTGTGCTGAGTTAGGCTGGTCGGATGCCTGGGCCACTGATTGTTCAAAGCGACAAGACTGTGTTGCTGGAAACCGATCATGCCAATGCTGAACAAGCACGTCACGAATTAGCAATCTTTGCCGAGCTAGAGCGAGCGCCAGAGCACATCCATACCTATCGAATTAGCAGGTTGGGACTTTGGAATGCCCGCGCAGCTGGCCACGATGCTGATTTCATAATTGATTCACTTTCTAAGTGGTCGAAGTATCCCCTGCCGGAAACTGTTGTTTCCGAAATTCGAAGCACCATTGACCGCTTCGGAAAGCTGGTCATTTTGCGCGACTCTCAAGGCTTAGTTCTCCAGAGCAGTAATTTGGCAATCCTGACAGAGGTAACTACGAATCCAAAGATTTCTGAATTGCTGGAAGGCAAAACGGAAGATGGATTTCGCATTCGGGATTGGGCAAGAGGACAGCTCAAGCAGCAGCTACTGAAACTAGGTTGGCCAGCCGAAGATAACGCCGGCTTCACACCTGGCACCCCCCACAACATTGAGCTTGATCAATCAGGCTGGTCCATGCGCGACTACCAAAAGCAGGCGGTTGAGAAGTTTGCTGCTGGGGGATCAGGAGTGGTAGTACTGCCATGCGGTGCCGGTAAGACTCTGGTTGGAGCCGCCGCAATGGCCCACTTTGACACCAACACCTTGATTCTGGTGACCAACACTGTTGCCGCCAGGCAGTGGCGCGATGAGCTGCTGAAGCGCACTGACCTGCGAGAAGAAGATGTGGCGGAGTACTCAGGCGCCTCTAAGCAACTAGCTCCGGTCACGATTGCGACTTATCAAATTCTCACCACTAAGAAACAAGGTGAGTTTGCGCACCTTGCACTTCTCAATGCTCGCGACTGGGGACTAATCATCTATGACGAGGTCCATCTCCTACCCGCTCCTATTTTCAAGATGACTGCGGACCTGCAGGCAAGACGCCGGCTTGGTCTCACCGCCACCTTAGTTAGAGAAGATGGTCGTGAATCTGACGTCTTTTCATTAATTGGACCAAAGCGCTTTGACGCTCCTTGGAAAGACATCGAAGCGCAGGGCTACATCGCTCCTGCCAAGTGCTACGAAATTCGAATTACATTGCCAGATGACGATCGAATGAAATATGCGATTAGTGATGCAGATTCCAGATTCCGCATTGCCGCAACGGCCAACGCAAAACTGCCAATCCTGAAGAAGCTTCTAAAGAAGAATCCCGATGAACCAACTTTGATAATTGGCCAGTACCTTGATCAAATTGATGAAGTTTCAAAATCGCTTGGCATACCAAAGCTCACCGGTGAAACACCAGTGACAGAAAGAGAGCAACTGTTTGCTGACTTCAGAGCAGGCAAACTGAAGGCACTGGTTGTTTCCAAAGTTGCAAACTTTTCGGTAGACCTACCTGAGGCATCACTTGCTATTCAAATTTCCGGTTCATTTGGATCTAGGCAAGAGGAGGCTCAGCGACTAGGGCGACTTCTTCGGCCCAAGCAGGACGGCAGAACTGCACAGTTTTATACCTTGGTGGCAAGAGACAGCGTCGAACAGGACTTTGCTCAAAACCGACAGCGCTTCTTGGCCGAACAGGGCTACTCCTATGAAATTTTGAACGCCGAGGACTTCTAGTCCAGCCAATTCTCAGAAATCTTCCAGTCTTCTCAGGCAGACTCTCTATATGGAAAATCTCAAGGTGCTGGTAGTTGATGACGAACCGAACATTCGCGACCTGCTCTCTGCAAGCCTGCGCTTTCAGGGTCACCAGGTTCTAACCGCCGCTAATGGCAATGAGGCAATCAACAAGATTGTCGATAATCAGCCTGATGTTGTTCTGCTGGATGTGATGCTTCCCGATATTTCGGGCTTTGGTGTCACCAAGAAAATCCGCAGCCTTGGCATTGAAACCCCAATTCTATTTTTGACTGCCCGCGATGACACAGAGGACAAAGTCACTGGCTTAACCGTCGGTGGTGATGACTATGTCACTAAGCCCTTCAGTCTTGATGAGATCATTGCCCGCATCAGCGCTATCATGCGCCGCACCGGCAAGGATCAAACCAAGTCCGTTATTTCGGTTGGTGAGCTAACCATCAACGAAGATGCTCATGAGGTAACTGTCAATGGGCAACTGGTAGATCTTTCACCAACCGAATATCAGCTGCTTCGCTATCTTGCAACTAACCCCAACCGAGTGCTTACAAAGGCACAGATACTTGACCACGTTTGGGAATACGACTTCAATGGAGAAATGGGAATTGTGGAATCTTATGTTTCTTACCTTCGAAAAAAGCTGGACCCAATTTCCACCGAGCCACTTATTGTTACCAAGCGTGGAGTCGGTTACATGCTTAAGGGTCCTAAGGCCTAACTAAATTGAAGAATCGTTTTTTAGCAGCCTGGGAGAGAGTTTCTCTGCGGGCCAAGCTAACAACGATGTCAGTATTCCTAATTGGCTTACTGCTAATTATTTCTAGTGCAGGAACGGTTGCATTGCTGTCAACATATCTGCAGCAAAACACTGACAATCTTCTAATTGCAACGGCTAACCAGCTAAGAGCTGAAAACCCTCTTCGACTTCAGATCAGAGTTACCACCGGTGATTTGACCCTGCCTGCGCTTCCCAGCGACTACTACATTGCAATTCTTGATTCGCAAGGCAATCAGTTTCTAGGTCTGGTTTCGGCAACGGGTGGCGGCAGACAGGTTCCCAACTTCTCTACCCTCACCAGCGAAAAAGTTTTAGAAATCGGTGGAGTTCCATTTGATGCTGAGGTTGAAGTTGATGGGCCAGACCAGGATTGGCGCGTAGTAGCGCTCCCCCTGCAAAACGCAAACGGCTCTGTAGTTGTGGGACTGCCGACCAACACCAACCGGCAAATCATCAATGAATACGGGGTTATTGGTGGGCGCTTTGGAGTTCTCCTGCTCTTCCTCTCTGGCCTAGCCATTTGGCTCACCATCACCTCGGCCCTCAGGCCTTTGAAAGAGGTTGAGCGCACAGCTGAGGCCGTCAAGAGTGGAAAGTTCTCCTCGCGTCTTGTCCAGCACCACGGCAAAACGGAGATTGGAAGAATTAACCGAGCTTTAAACAGCATGCTTGACTCAATTGAGTCAGCCGTTCGAGGCAAGGATAAGACGCTAAGTCAGATGCGTCGCTTTGTTTCTGACGCTAGCCATGAGCTCAGAACCCCCCTAGTTACGGTGCGCGGTTATGCCGAGCTCTATCGAATGGGGGCCATCAAGAGCAAGCAGGACCTGAATGAAGCAATGGGTCGAATCGAGAGCGAAGCAATCCGTATGAGCGGTCTGGTTGAGAGTTTGCTCACGCTCACCAGAATGGACGAGTTAGAAAACATGAAGAAAAAACCGTCTGACTTAATCCATCTAGCTCAAGCTAGTGTCAAAGATGCCTCTGTTGCTCATCAAGAAATTAGTTTTCGAGTCTCGACTGAACTTAAGGCTTGCATCTTGGAAATTGATGGGGACCGAATTAAGCAGGTGTTGACTAACTTGTTGGCTAACGCTTCTAGGTTCGCACCAAATTCATCCGAGGTTACGGTCGAGATCAAAGATCTTAATGACAAGATTCGTGTAAGCGTTGTCGATCGCGGAGAGGGTGTTCCGGAGAGTTTGCGCGAGAAAATCTTTGATCGCTTTTATCGAATAGACAATTCACGCAACCGTGAAACAGGTGGATCTGGACTTGGTCTAGCTATTGCGAAGTCAATCATCGATGCCCATGGCGGAAAGATCTGGGTTGATCAGACTCCAGGGGGCGGAGCTACATTTAGTTTCGAGCTGAGCAAATAAAAAACAGGGTGGCAATGCCACCCTGTTTCTTTAGTTGACTTTCTTAGAAGTCCATTCCTCCGGCACCTTCACCGGCAGCAGGAGCTGCTGGCTCTGGTCTCTCAGCGACAACCGCTTCGGTTGTTAGGAAAAGACCTGCAATAGATGCGGCGTTCTGAAGCGCGGATCGGGTTACCTTTACTGGGTCATTGATGCCAGCCTTCAGCATGTCTACGTATTCGCCGGTCGCGGCGTTTAGACCGTGACCATCTGGCAAGTTAGCAACCTTCTCAGCAACGACACCTGGCTCAAGTCCTGCGTTGACTGCAATCTGCTTTAGCGGAGCTGAGATGGCAACTCGAACAATGTTTGCTCCTGTTGCTTCGTCGCCTTCAAGCTTCAGGCTGGCGAAAGTGGTCTTGCCGGCCTGCAGCAGCGCTACTCCACCACCTGCAACGATTCCTTCTTCAACCGCTGCCTTAGCGTTGCGCACTGCGTCTTCGATGCGGTGCTTGCGCTCCTTTAGCTCAACCTCAGTTGCGGCACCGGCCTTGATTACTGCAACACCACCAGCCAGCTTGGCTAGTCGCTCCTGCAGCTTCTCGCGGTCGTAGTCGCTGTCGGTGTTCTCGATTTCACGACGAATCTGCTCAACGCGACCCTGAATCTGAGAAGCGTCACCGGCACCCTCCACAATGGTGGTCTCGTCCTTGGTGATTACAACTTTGCGAGCACGTCCCAGCATTGCTAGGTCGGTGTTCTCAAGTTTTAGGCCAACCTCTTCAGCGATGACCTGACCACCGGTGAGGATTGCGATGTCTTGCAGCATGGCTTTGCGGCGATCTCCAAAGCCAGGAGCCTTTACGGCTACAGACTTGAAGATTCCGCGAATCTTGTTTACAACCAAGGTCGCAAGAGCTTCGCCCTCTATGTCCTCAGCAATGATTAGAAGTGGCTTACCTGCCTGCATGACCTTGTCAACAACCGGCAGCAGTTCCTTCATGTTTGAGATCTTGCTGTTAGCAATCAGAATATAAACGTCCTCAAGCACAGCCTCCTGACGTTCAGGGTCAGTCACCATGTATGCAGAAACATATCCCTTGTCGAATCTCATACCCTCGGTCAGCTCGAGCTGAATTCCGAAAGTGTTTGACTCTTCAACGGTGACAACACCTTCCTTGCCAACCTTGTCAATTGCCTCGGCGATGATTTCACCGATGGTGGTGTCACCGGCAGAGATGGATGCAGTTGCTGCAATCTGCTCTTTGGTCTCAACGTTGACTGCCATCTTCAAAAGAGTTTGAGTGACAGCTTCGGTTGCCTTGTCGATACCACGCTTTAGAGTGATTGGGTCAGCGCCGGCTGCTACGTTGCGCAGACCTTCCTTGA
>CAYXWU010000030.1:0-10815 GCA_964468885.1 uncultured Aquiluna sp.
CCGGGTACTGAATCACAGCACCAAAACACTCTTCAGCTAGTTGCTCTGGTTTTGCAGCGTCGAAGTATTTGATCGTGACGCCAACCGGCTCTGCTCTGTGCTCGAGCAGCTGCTTGGTTTGCGGGAAGAGATCGTTATCGACAAAGAAGACTTTGCTTTCGGTTTCTGCGCTTCTGAGAGCCACCATCATCGCCTCAACCACAGCAGTTGATTCATCGAGCATGGATGCGTTGGCCGTCTTCATTCCAGTTAGGTCAGTAACCATGGTCTGGAAATTGATGATTGCTTCGAGTCGGCCCTGGCTGATTTCTGGCTGGTATGGGGTGTAAGCGGTATACCAGCTTGGGTTTTCAAGGACGTTGCGCTTGATAACACCTGGAGTTCTGGTGCCGTAGTAGCCAAGGCCAATAAAGCTTTGAGTGATTCTGTTTTGAGATCCGATCTCTCTTAGTCGCTCTAATGCTTCTTCTTCGCTGACTGGGTCAGGAAGGGTGGAGCCGCCTTTGTATTTGATGGATTCAGGCAGGGCCTTCTCCATCAGCTCATTTAGATCTTTTAGGCCTAGATAGGCGAGCATCTCTTTCTGCTCGGCAGCATTTGGACCAATGTGACGGAAGCGAAACTGATGGTGATCGGCTAGCAATTACTCTCCAACTAATGCGTCGTATTCGGTTGATGAAAGAAGTTCTGGTAACTGGGTATAACGAATTTTAATGAGCCAACCTTCCCCAAATGGGTCGCTATTTATCGCGTCGGGGGCTGAAGTTAGAGCGTCATTGACTGCAACCACTTCGCCATCCATTGGGGCATAGAGCTCACCCACGCTCTTGGTGGATTCGATCTCGCCACAAATCTTCATGTAAGTGGTGGAGGAGCCTACTTTCGGCAGATCTACATAAACAATCTCACCTAGCGCATCGGCTGCGTATTTGGTGATTCCAATGGTGGCAGTATCACCATCGAGTTTGATCCACTCGTGTTCTTTGGTGTATTGAAGGTTGGTTGGGTTAGCCATTTTGTCTCCTATAGAACGGCAGATTTACAACTTCATAGCCGACCCTGGTCCCCCGGACATCAGCCTCTAACTTGCTACCAGTCTCTAGCTCCGCTGAGAGGTAAGCAAATCCGATGGGGTAGCCAAGGGTTGGCGAGAGCACTCCCGAGGTAATTTCCCCGATTGGGCTATCGCTGCCCGGCAAAAATACTGGGTAGCCAGCTCTAGCAGCGCGCTTTCCTTCTCCAACCAGGCCATAAAGCTTGGGACCGGAGTGCGGCTTTTCCAGCGCTGACTTTCCAACAAAGTCATCGCGATCAAGATTTACTGAACGCCCAAGGTTGGCAGAAAAAGGAGTTGTCTCAAGTGTTAGCTCGTGACCATATAGAGGCATACCTGCTTCAAGTCGCAAGGTGTCGCGAGCTGCTAGCCCGCACGGCGTCAAATCTTCGCCACCTGCTTTAATTAGCTCTTTCCAAAGTGCCACTGCATCTTTGGCCTGAACCAGAATTTCAAAACCATCTTCACCGGTATAGCCGGTTCTTGCGATTAGTGCTGTAAGTCCTGCGACTTCGGCGCTCGCAATTGAGTAATACTTCAGCGGAGCAATTTCAATGCTGGAAACTTTCTGCAAGATAGCTGCAGACTTTGGTCCCTGCAGTGCAACCAGTGCAGTGTCATCTGAGTTGTCGATTACTTTGACACTGAAGTTCTTTGCTCGCTCTTGCAGCTCTTTCGCAACAACTGAGCGGTTAGCGGCATTGGCAATGACTAGATAATCAACATCGGCTAGGCGATAGATGATGACATCGTCTAGGGATTTGCCATCTTGGTTGCAGAGAATTGAATACTTAGCTCGACCAGGAGCAATTTTTGATACCTCGGTTACGAATGAGTAGTCCAAAAACTTGGCTGCATCATTGCCAACCACTGAAAACTCAGACATGTGGGAGATGTCGAATAAACCAGCTGATGTTCTAACCGCGTGGTGTTCTGTTAGATCAGAACCGTAGCGAACCGGCATGTCCCAGCCACCAAAGTCTGTGAAGGTGGCACCGAGGGCTTGGTGCTCGTCATATAAAGGGGTTTTCAGCACCCCATCACTCTATTCCTATTTGGAGAACAGTCTTTCCCGCAGTTCTTGGTAGCGCTGGGCAGACAGGGTCACAATGTCCGGGCTCAGCACCGGGGGCTCCCCCTGGTGATTCCAGTGTTCACTGAGCCAGTTTCTAACCATTTGTTTATCAAAGCTTTGGTCACGAATACCTTGTTCCCACTGAGCTTTGTCCCAATAGCGGGAGCTGTCAGGAGTAAGAACTTCATCGGCCAAGGTCAGCTCACCTGTTGCCAAGTTGTTGCCAAACTCAAACTTGGTGTCAGCCAGAATCAGTCCGGCTTTCTCAGCGATCTTTGCTGCATAGCTATAAATCTCCAGCGATGCCCGCTTTAGCTTTTCTGCAATTTCGCTTCCAACAAGCTCCACGACTTTCTCGAAAGTGATGTTTTCATCTTTCTCACCCTGCGGTGCTTTGTAGGCGGGAGTGAAGATGGGCTCGGGAAGTTTGTCCCCGAATTGAAGTCCAGCGGGAAGTGCAATGCCGCAGATGCTCTGGGTCTGTTGGTATTCCTTCCAGCCAGAGCCGGAGATGTAGCCGCGTACCACGCACTCAACCGGGTACATTTGCAAGTTTTTGACGACCACAGCTCTGTCTGAAATTTCTGCAGGCGGCAAGAGTTCGCTGCTGCGGTGATTTGGAAAGTCAATTTGATCCAGCCACCAATTGGTGATTTTGGTTAGCTCAATTCCCTTGCCAGGAATCTCTGGTGAGAGGATGTGATCAAATGCGCTGATGCGATCGGTTGCGACAATCAGGGCGAGATGAGAAAACTTTGGATCAGTTGGCACAAACAGTTCTCGGACTTTGCCTGAGTAAACATGTTTGTAGCCAGGGATTTCCATTAGCTCACCTTGAGTGCAATGTCATTGCGGAAGTGGCCGCCCTCTAGGTGAATTCGACTCATTCCTTCATAGGCAAGTGTTCTTGCTTCTTGGAAACTGTCGCCGCAGCCAACCACTGACAAAACTCTTCCAACTGGACTTGCTTTGCAAACTTCAACATCATCAATGCTTTCTGCTGATTCAATACCTGTCACTTCTCTAACATCAGCAGTTGAGGTTGGATACCCTTCGGATGCCAGAACCACGGTCACAGCTTTTTTCTTAGAAAACTCAGGCGATAGACCAACGGCTAACTTGCCAGTTGCTGCTCTATATAAAAGGTCTGCCAGATTGGAAGTGAGTCTTCTCAGAACCACTTGAGTTTCTGGATCACCAAATCGGGCATTGAACTCAATTACTCTGGTGCCGCGATCGGTCACGATTAGTCCGCAATAGAGAAGTCCAACAAACTTGGCATCTCTTCTTGCCAACTCTCGGATCGTTGGCAGCGCGACTTTTTCAGTTACCTCTTCAACGAATCCTTCTGGCAACCAAGGAACCGGTGAATAAGCACCCATGCCACCGGTGTTCGGACCTTCATCATTATCAAAGGCGCGTTTGTAATCCTGCGCAGGAGAGAGTGGGACAACGGTTTCTCCGTCGGAGAGGAAAAACAAACTAACTTCTTGACCAGATAGATATTCCTCAACCAAGATGCCGCCAGCAATGAAGTTCTTGGCGTGATCTAGAGCCGCTGCTTTGTCATCGGTGACTATGACTCCCTTGCCCGCTGCCAGTCCATCTGCCTTCACCACATAAGGAGCACCAAACTGATCTAGCGCCGATTCAACCTCTTCCATGGTTGTGCACTGTCTTGCCATGCCGGTTGGAACATCGGCTGCCGCCATTACTTCTTTAGCAAATGCTTTAGAGCCTTCCAGCTGTGCAGCTTTTTGATTTGGTCCAAATACGGCAATTCCTTGCTCACGAAGAGCATCTGCAACACCAATTACAAGCGGTGCTTCTGGTCCGATCACAACCAGTTCGGCCCTTTCTTCGAGCGCGATTTTTGTGACAGCAAGTCGATCATTGATATCAACTGCTCTAGTCTCTACCTCTTTGGCAATGCTTTCGTTTCCTGGTGCACAAACAATGTTTGCGGCGGGCGTGCCTGTGCGAATGAGGGCTTTTACAATCGCGTGCTCCCTAGCGCCTGAACCAACTACCAGGATTCTCATTGAGGCGAGTTTACCCCCGGGCATAATTGCTCTGTGAGCGGCAAGAAGATTCCTACCTCGATTGGCGAGGCAGTACTAGCCAACCCAGAAACCGATGTTCCCACTGCGGTCCGCTATCTGCTGCAGCTGATTGCTGAGCGCTCACCTGGTCACTCGGTTGAGCTGAGGATTCCTCCTTATGGCGCTATTCAGTGCGTTGAGGGATTGAATCATCGCAGGGGCACCCCGCCCAATGTTGTGGAAGTAGGGCCCGAGGTTTTTCTAAATCTTTGCTTTGGGAAAACTAACTGGGAGCAAGAAATTGAGAACGGAAAAATTCTGGCTAGTGGTGAACTAGCAAAAGAAATCGGTTCTTTGTTTCCGCTACGCCGCGATTAGTTCTGAATCGCCCAGCTCAACAAATAGTCGCTGGTTTAGCTTGAAGGCTGTTCTTACCTCAGCAACAAGCAGTAGTAGTTCGTCATCAGTCATTACTAAATCATCAACAGCTGCGCGGTAGCTCTCCTTGAATGGAACTACAGCTTCGATTTGTGCGAAGTGGTAGAAACTAGTCTGCTCTTCGGTTAGGCCATAGTGGCGACGAACAAGAGCACCAATTGCCTGACCACCGGAGAGATCTCCTAGGTAGCGGGTGTAGTGGTGAGCAAGTAGTCGAACATCTTCAATTCCACCAAGGGCTTCAATTCTTGCAACGTACTCAGCAGTTGCCGGCAACATTGGAGTCTCGCTCCAGTTCTCTACTCCTAGCTTTGCTAGGTCAGCAATCATTGAGTCAAATCTCTTGAGTTCAGGAGCGAAAGGAAGTGGCGCTGCATCTGGCAGCTTCTTCTCCATAGCCTGGTAAACAAACACCATCTGGTTGAGGTAACGGGTGTAGTCAGCGGCGGACAGCTCACCAGCCATCAGATCCTTGATGAAAGATGCGTTCTCGGCACTCTTGTGGTCCGACATTGAAGACTCTCGCATCAACTGGGAAATGGTGGTCATGTTGCCCCTAACTAAGGTTTACCTTACCGATTCAGACTAGGGCAGTTTCTGAGGCGTCGCAAGCCCCGAAACTACTGGATAATTAGGGCATGGCCGAAGAAATTGAGATCAGAAGAGCTCCGAAAATCCTGCCCTTCATGCTCACCTTCGCAGGTTTGGGAATGCTCATCGCAGTCATATTCCTTTTATTCACTCCGGCTGATGCGCAGCTGCCAGAAAACTTCTTTGGCCTGACCTTGATTGCCTTTGGCTCATTGGGGTTAGGAGCTGGTGCTGTTTTTGCAATTGCTTACGATCTGATCTCTGCTCGACGCGCTAAGCGCGCCCTAGCCAATAGGGTTACAGAGTGAGACGCGGGGATGGACTTCTAAATCACGACCTGATGCCGGGCGAAAAAGGCCCGCAAGACCAATGCGGTGTTTTTGGTGTTTGGGCTCCCGGTGAAGAAGTAGCCAAACTTTCTTTCTTTGGTCTCTATGCCCTGCAACACCGCGGACAAGAATCAGCGGGAATTGCAACTGCCGACGGCGAGAAGATTTTAGTTTTCAAAGACATGGGACTTGTTTCACAAGTCTTCAACGAAGCAGCGCTTGAATCACTGCAAGGTCACATCGCAGTTGGTCACACCCGTTACTCAACTACCGGATCCTCTCACTGGCGCAATGCACAACCAACTCTTGGCAGAACTGCCTACGGAACAGTTGCGCTCGGTCACAACGGAAATCTCACCAACACCGCTGAGCTGATGGAGCTTTTAGAAAAAAGATATCCAAATCACGAAGGCGATCTTCGTTCCGGCAATACAACCGACACCGCAGTGCTAACTGCTCTGCTGGCAGGTAATGCTGATAGCTCACTGGAAGCAACTGCGCTTGAACTGCTTCCCCAAGTCAAAGGTGCTTACTGCCTTGTCTTTATGGATGAGTCCACCCTTTATGCAGCGCGCGATCCGCAGGGGGTAAGACCACTGGTACTAGGAAGACTTGAGCGTGGCTGGGTTGTTGCCAGTGAATCGGCAGCGCTTGATATTGTTGGCGCCTCTTTCGTTAGAGAGATTGAACCGGGTGAGTTGATCGCCATTGATGAAAACGGCCTTCGCTCCAGCAAGTTCGCTGAAACGAAAAGAGCAGGCTGTGTCTTTGAGTATGTCTATCTGGCAAGGCCCGACACCGCAATCAATGGCCAAGTTGTCTATGAGGCAAGAGTTGAGATGGGTAGAACTTTGGCTAGGGAATATCCAGTTGATGCTGACTTGGTGATGCCAACTCCAGAGTCTGGAACACCTGCCGCCATTGGTTTCAGCGAGCAAAGCGGCATCCCGTTTGGCCATGGGCTTGTGAAGAATGCCTACGTGGGAAGAACTTTTATTCAGCCCTCTCAAACCATTCGCCAGCTTGGTATTCGACTAAAACTTAATCCATTGCGGGAAGCGATTGCTGGCAAGCGGCTGATTGTGGTGGACGACTCGATTGTTCGTGGCAACACTCAAAGAGCACTCGTGAAGATGTTGAAGGAAGCCGGCGCTGCTGAAGTTCACGTGCGGATTTCTTCTCCTCCCATTACTTGGCCATGTTTTTATGGTGTTGATTTTGCCTCCCGTGCGGAACTCATTGCATCTGGACTCGGTGTTGAAGAGGTTCGTCAATCAATTGGAGCTGACTCCCTCGGGTATTTATCTCGCGAGGGAATGGTTGCAGCAACTAAGCAAGACGAAAACTCGCTCTGCACAGCTTGCTTTAGCGGTCAGTATCCAATTGAACTTCCAGCAGCAGATCGACTTGGTAAGAATCTGCTGGAGCGAGGTGTAGCTTCCATCAAAGAAGAAGGTCACGTTCACATCAATGACTGATCCATACGCATCCTCTGGAGTTGACACAGCCGCTGGTGATAGAGCGGTCGAACTGATGAAGAAAGCAGTCAGCGCCACTCACGGCGGACTTGTTTTGACTGGTGTTGGCGGATTTGCTGGATTAGTCGATGCAGGATTTCTAAAAAACTACCGTCACCCAGTACTGGCAACATCAACCGATGGTGTTGGAACCAAGGTTTTGATTGCGCAAGCAATCGATAAGCACGACACCATTGGTCAAGATTTAGTTGGCATGGTCGTTGACGACATTGTGGTCTGCGGGGCTAAGAGCTTGTTCATGACCGATTACATCGCCTGCGGCAAAGTTGAGCCAACAAGAATTGCAGAGATTGTTGCTGGAATTGCTAACGCCTGTAAGGAAGTCGAAGTGGCTTTGGTGGGCGGTGAAACCGCGGAGCACCCAGGTGTCATGCGCGAAGACGAGTATGACCTTGCTGGAGCTGCAGTTGGAGTTGTAGAAAAAGACCTCTTACTCTCTCGCGAGAAAGTAGAAGTTGGCGATGTAGTAATCGCACTGGAGTCGTCTGGCTTGCACTCCAATGGCTACTCACTGGTGCGCAAGATTGTGAGCGATAAGGGTCTTGATTACAAGGCCAAGCTGGCCGACTTCGGAAGACCACTAGGCGAAGAGCTTTTGGAACCAACCCGTTTATATTCCAAAGTGGTTAGTGATCTATTGGAGGCATTCCCTGGCCAAGTTAGCTCACTCAGTCACATCACCGGTGGCGGTATTGCTGCCAATCTTTCTCGAATTCTTCCTGAGACTGTTTCGCTTGATGTTGATCGCTCTAGTTGGAAACCGCAATCAGTCTTTAGCGTTTTAGCTGACATTGCTGGTCACAAACTCACGGATCTTGAGGGAACTTGGAATCTTGGAATTGGATTTGCAATGGTAGTTAGAAAATCAGCAGCGGATGCAATCATTGCTAAATCAAATTCTCTTGGGATTCCTGCTTGGCAGGTTGGAGTAATTGAATCAACTGCCTGCGATGACAAGGGTTATGTCACCGAAGCAAAAGGTGTGCGCGGTGGTGCGGTTCGACTAGTGGGAAGCTATGCGCAATAAGGCTGCTGTTGTGATTGCAGTAGTTGGGCTACTCGCAACGTCAGGCGCTTTTATGCTCGGAATGATTGCTGGCGCTAACAGTGCAACGATCAGTGTCGTAAGAGATACTCCAAACGAACTTTGCTTTCGCGATACAGCGACTGACCAATTCAGCGAGAAACACGTTGAAACCAAGCTCAACGCCTGTCAGGTGGTTGGGATGACGAAGCAAGCCGCCATCAATTACCTCGAGGGCAAAAACCTAACAGTCCGAATTGCTTATGAAGATGGCGAATACTTTGCTTTGACCGAAGATTACCGAGACGACAGGGTCAACCTGGAAATCCTGGTTGGGATAGTGGTAAGCGCTAGCGCCTGGTAACTACTTGTCGTCGTCTAGTTCGACTAAGCGCTCGTCGTCGCTTGGTGCGTAGTCATCTTCTTCATCATCATCAGCCCAGCGGTCAACGTATTCTTCGTTTTCGCTGTTTGCTTTTTGATTGAGCTCAGCTTCCAGCGCTGAGTAATCCGTGTTTGGACTGAAGTACTTAAGTTCGCGCGCGACTTTAGTGTTCTTTGCTTTTTGACGGCCACGCCCCATGGCGAGCCCCCTTATTCTCTTGCAATCTTGGGCCGAAGCCCCGGTTACAGGATCGAAACCTGGCTAAATAATAGCAAAGGCTAGAAAGCCCACATCACCAGGCGCATTGCCAACACCGGCATCAAAATGTTGATGGCTAGGGTCAAAGACATCTGGGCTAGCCGGCCACGGTGATAGTAGGCGAAGGCTTCCTTTGCCACCCCAGAAAAAGTTGATAAGCCACCAGCCAAACCGATTGAGGCAACCAAGATCATTTCAAACGGCCAGTTATGGGTGTAGATGTAACCAGCAATTGCACCAGCCAAAATGTTTACAAGGAATAAACCAAAGGGAAGAACTCCCCGCCAGCGCATTAGTAGCCAGCGCAATACGGCACCTGCACCACCAGCTGCACCAATGGCTAAAGTCAGAGCTAGATCACTCACTCCGCCACCTTCTTTCTGGCAGCGCGCCTTCCCTGATGCCAACCAGCCGCAAAAGTAATCACGGCCCCAAACAGCATGATTGCAATGTCAGAAGTTAGATCTTCAGCCACGATAAAAATCGTGACTGCGCTCATGGTGGTGAAGCCACCGGCCAAGCCGGTAGCAAAGAAAGCCTGCTTGTAATCAGATTGAAAAACTGGGTGGCGAATCACCAGACCCAGGAAATAGGAACCTAAGAGATTGATAAATCCGAGCGAGATTACCTCGCTGGTTGGGTATGCATAAAAAGACGCAACCCAATCATGAACAACATGACGCAGCATGGAGCCAATCGCGCCACCGAAAAACACCAGGCCAGCCACTCTCCAGTTGGCTAACACTCTTTCAGGCTAGTGGGTTTCTAGGAAATTACTAGCTACTTTCGCTTCCCCTATTCGGTAGCCTTTGATGGTGTTTGATTCAAAAGACAACTTGATTAGTGGCAGTTATTACCAAAATAACTACAGCCAAGAAGAAAACCAGAAATTTGCTTCGCAGTTCGATGCAATCACCCAGCAAATGGTTTCTTTTCTGGATCAGCAGTTACCTGCTAGCTCTGAGCAGATGCAGCAAGCAGTCAAGGCTCATTATGAGTTTTGCTTGCAGTTTTGGACACCAAATCGAGAAAGCTACAAATCACTAGCACTTAGCTACATTTTGCCAGGCCCCTATCGCGACACATATGAGGGTTATCGCGAAGGGCTAGGGCAATACATCTATAACGCGGTTGTTTACTTTGCTGACCGCGAGCTCAAGTGAGCGCCAGCAGAGCACAAGCTCCAATTGCCAGAGCAATCCCGAAGTTCTGACTCAGCGCAATTCTCTCTTTCAAGAAAATTCTTGCTAGCAGGATGGTGCCAACTGGATATAAAGAGGTAAGAACCGCTGCTACAGCTAGCGCTCCCTCGCGAGTAGAGATGATGAAGAAGACATTTCCTGTCACATCTCCCAACCCAGCTAGCAAAACCAGCCAGATTGTCCCGGCACTAAAGACCGTCTTTTCAATCACAGTCTTACTCTTACCGGCAAAAAACAGAAGCATTAGTCCAGCTAGCAAAATGCTGATGCCAACCACTCTCATCACAACCAGCACACCAAGACCAGAATCTGCTGGAGCAAGATCTAGGAAGATGAATATTCCTGCAAAGCCAAGGCCAGCAACTATTGAATAGAGAGTTGCTCGAAGGCTTGGCAACCTAACATCTGACCCAGGCACAAATGCAACCAAAACTACCGCCACCAAAATCAAACCAAGGGCAACTAGAGCCAATTCACTCAACTGTTGACCCGTGGAGATATCGAGCACCACTGGCACCAAAGCAGACAACACTGCCGTCAATGGTGAGGTGATGGAAATTGGTCCAAGAGCAAGTGCTGCATATAAAAATGTAATTGCCACTGCCGAACAGATTCCAGCAAAGATTCCAATTTGAATCACGTTAGGTTCAAAACTTGCACCCATTGGAATGCTGAAAAGCAGTGCCAGGAAAAGCCCAAATATAAATGCAACTGTGGTGACAGTTAGCGGTCTTACTTTTTTTGAAGCAAGTGCTCCAACAAAGTCCGCATAACCATAAGAAAAAGCGGATAGCAATCCAAACAGTATGGTCACTATCCGCCTCCTGGTGGCTCCGACCGGCATCGATCCGGTGACCTAACGATTTTCAGTCGTTCGCT
>CAYXWU010000031.1:0-10656 GCA_964468885.1 uncultured Aquiluna sp.
ACGTTCTGCTGATTGACGTAACTCCACTATCACTTGGTATTGAAACCAAGGGTGGCATTATGACCAAGCTGATTGAGCGCAACACCGCTATCCCAACCAAGCGAAGCGAAACCTTCACCACCGCTGATGACAACCAGCCTTCAGTTTCAATTCAGGTGTTCCAAGGTGAGCGTGAATTCACTCGCGACAACAAGAGCCTAGGAAACTTCGAACTAACCGGCATTGCCCCAGCACCACGTGGCATCCCACAGATCGAAGTCACCTTCGACATCGACGCCAACGGAATCGTTCACGTTTCCGCCAAGGACAAGGGAACCGGCAAGGAGCAGTCCATGACCATCACTGGTGGCTCATCACTTTCAGAGGAAGAGATCGAGCGCATGGTGAAGGACGCGGAAGCTCACGCAGCCGAGGACAAGAAGCGCCGCGAGGAAGCCGAAGTCAAGAACGCTGCCGAGCAGCTTGCTTACTCAACCGAGAAGCTGATCAAGGACAACGAAGACAAGTTGCCAGAGGACGTCAAGAAGGAAGTTCAGGAAGACGTCGATGCACTCAAGAGTGCACTCGCTGGCGATGACATCGAAAAGGTCAAGCAAGCTCAGGAGAAGCTAATGACTTCTTCCCAGAAGATGGGCGAAGCGATCTACTCAGCCAAACCAGAAGAGCCAGCAGCAGAAGCCTCCAAGGAAGATGTTGTTGATGCTGAGGTTGTGGACGAGGACGAAGAGGACAAGAAGTAATGCAGGAAGAAGCTGATAAGGAAAATCCAGAAGTAGCAGAAACAGTTGCTCCGGATAACACCGAAGCAGCTGAGCCTGATGCGATTGACCGCGAACTTGAAATCTTTCAGGACCTGCAGCGACTGCAAGCTGACTTTGTGAACTACCGCGCTCGCGTTGAGCGAGACCGCGGAGTTGAGCGTCAGCTAGCAGTTGCTGAAACTCTGAAGGCTTTCTTGCCAGTGCTGGACGATCTTGACCGAGCACAAGCACACGGCGATCTAAACGATGGTCCGATGTTGGCGATTGCTCAGAAACTAAGAGCAGCTGGCGAAAAGCTTGGACTGAGTGTGTTTGGTGAAAAGGGAGAGAAGTTTGATCCCGAGATTCACGAGGCCCTAGTTAGAAATGTTTCTGCTGAAGTAACTGAGCCAACCGTTGCTGATGTGATTGAGCGCGGCTACAAAGTCGGAGAGCGACTGCTAAGGCCTGCCAAGGTTGCAGTGTTTGTCGCGGAGGAGTAGTCATGGCTTCGCAAGACTGGTTAGAAAAAGACTTCTACAAAATCCTTGGAGTATCGAAGGATGTCACTCAAGCTGAGCTGAAGAAGGCTTATCGAAAGCTTGCGAAGGACAATCACCCAGATCTGCATCCAGGAGATGCGAAAGCAGAAGCCAGATTCAAAGATATCTCTGAGGCTTACGACGTATTGTCGGATGCTGAGCAGCGCAAAGAATATGACGCCATTCGCGCAATGGGTGGCGGCGCTCGCTTTACTGCTGGCAACCAAGGCGGGTTTGAAGATGTCTTTTCAAACTTCTTTGGTGGTGGATTTCAAACTGGCGGTTTTCCAGGCTTCGGAGGTTTTGGTCCGCAGCGCGGGCAAGACCTAATCTCGACGGCAACCGTCAACTTCATTGATTCCATCAATGGCACCACTATCAAGCTCAACCTAAGAGGCGAGAGCGTGAGCGTGAAGGTGCCGGCAGGAATCAAGGATGGCCAGAAGCTAAAGGTGCGAGGCAAAGGTCAAGCATCACCCAATGGCGGACCAGCGGGAGATTTAGTTGTCACCATCAAAGTGAAGCCGCATCCTGTCTTCACTCGTGATGGTGATGACGTGCGAGTAGTTGTGCCAGTTACTTTCACCGAAGCTGCACTAGGTGCAACTATCCAGGTTCCCGTCCTTGGTGGATCACCAGTGAAGCTAAAGGTTGCCCCTGGCACACCAAGTGGAAGAACGCTTCGAGTAAAAGGTAAAGGCGTGCAGTTTGGAAACAAGCAGGGAGACCTGCTTGCAACTATCGAAGTCGTCGTCCCAGCACACCTGCCAACCAAAGCAAAGCAACTACTTGAGAAGTTTGAAGAAGAACTACCACAGGAAGATCCAAGAGCAGATCTTCTAAGCAAAGCAGGACTGCTCTAGGAGGTGAAGAATGCGGCTAGATGAAAACACACCATTGTTTGTGATTTCAGTTGCGGCTGAGCTCAGTGGCATGCACCCGCAGACTCTTCGCCAATACGACCGAATGGGACTGGTATCACCTACCAGAACCGAAGGTCGCTCTCGTCGCTACACCATGCAGGATGTTGCGAAGCTGAGAGAAGTAGCAAGACTCAGCGCCGAGGGAGTGTCACTGGAGGGAATCAAGCGAATGCTTGATTTGGTAACCGAAAATGCACTGCTTCGGCAACGAGTAAGAGATTTAGAAGCAGAGCTCGCCAACCAGGTATTGAACCAACCGGGCAACCGGATCTTTGCCGCTGGTGAGCAAGGAGTAGTCAGACTAGCTCCTGGTCAGAGACCAGAAAAGAGCGGAAGTGTCGTGCTCTGGAGGAGAAGATAATGAACCAACAAAGCCAAGAGCAAGTAAAGGCCCTTGAAGCATTTGGAATTGACCTAACCGCACAAGCACGTGCAGGAAAACTCGATCCAGTTATCGGCAGAGATGCTGAGATTAGAAGAGTTAGCCAAGTGCTGTCGAGAAGAACCAAGAACAATCCAGTGTTGATTGGTGAACCAGGTGTTGGAAAGACAGCAGTAGTTGAAGGACTTGCTCAGCGCATCGTCGCGGGCGATGTGCCAGAGAGCCTCAAGGGCAAGACTCTAATCTCACTCGATCTTGGTGCCATGGTTGCGGGAAGTAAATTCCGCGGAGAGTTTGAGGAAAGACTCAAGGCCGTACTAAAAGAAATTCAAGATGCCGAAGGCAAGGTAATCACGTTTATCGATGAGCTCCACACGTTGGTTGGTGCAGGCGCTGCTGATGGATCAATGGATGCATCAAACATGCTGAAGCCCATGCTTGCTCGAGGTGAGCTGAGATTAATTGGTGCAACAACTCTCGATGAATACAGAGAAAGAATTGAAAAAGACAGCGCCCTAGAACGAAGATTCCAGCAGGTGTTTGTTGGCGAGCCAAGTGTTGAAGACACCGTAGCAATCCTTCGCGGTTTGAAAGAACGCTATGAAGCCCACCACAAAGTAACCATCGCTGACAGTGCTCTGGTGGCAGCAGCCCAGCTTTCCAGTCGCTACATCACTGGTCGCCAACTACCAGATAAGGCCATCGACCTAGTAGACGAAGCGGCATCAAGACTGCGCATGGAGATTGACTCAGCTCCAGTTGAAATCGATGAGCTAAGACGTTCTGTTGATCGATTGAAACTGGAAGAGCTTGCACTTAAGAAAGAAAAAGACGAAGCATCTAAACAAAGACTTGAGAAGCTGCAAGAGGACCTTTCAGAAAAGCAAAATACGCTGAATCAGCTGCAAACCCGATGGGAAGCAGAGCGCAATGAGCTAAACAAGATTGGTGAACTAAAGACCAAACTTGATGCAGCTCGAGTGGCAGCGGAAAAGGCTCAGCGCGAAGCAAACCTAGAGCTTGCATCAAGACTTCTATATGGAGAGATTCCTCAGCTAGAAAAGCAGCTAAAAGAAGCCGAAAGCCAAGATGGCGAGAAGCGCGATCGGATGGTTGGCGAAATGGTTTCGGAAGATGAAATTGCTGCCGTTGTATCAGCCTGGACGGGTATTCCAACTGGTCGACTGCTAGCCGGCGAGAGTCAAAAACTTCTTCAACTCGAGAGTGAATTAGGCAAGAGACTGATTGGTCAAAAGCGAGCAGTCAAAGCAGTCAGCGATGCTGTTCGTAGATCAAAAGCTGGCATTTCAGATCCTTCCAGGCCAACTGGTTCGTTTATGTTCTTGGGTCCAACTGGAGTTGGAAAAACTGAACTTGCCAAGAGCCTCGCTCACTTCTTATTTGATGATGAGAAGTCAATGGTTCGAATTGACATGAGCGAGTATGGCGAGAAACACAGCGTTAGCAGATTGATTGGTGCTCCTCCGGGTTATGTCGGCTATGACGAGGGTGGTCAACTGACAGAAGCAATCAGACGTAGACCCTACTCAGTTGTGTTGCTAGATGAAATTGAAAAAGCTCACCCAGAAGTATTCGACATTCTGCTGCAAGTTTTGGATGATGGTCGACTCACTGATGGCCAGGGCAGAACTGTTGATTTCAGGAATGTCATTTTGATTATGACTTCCAACCTTGGATCACAGTTCTTAATCGACACGGAGCTAAGCGATAACCAAAAGCGCCAAGCCGTGCTCGATATGGTCAGAGCGTCCTTCAAACCAGAATTCCTTAACCGTCTAGACGACATCGTGCTATTTGATGCCTTGAGTAAAGAAGAGCTGGGTTCGATTGTTGATCTGCAGATTGATCGACTGACCAGCCGTCTTGAGCAGAGAAGACTAACGCTTGGAGTAACACCTAACGCGAGACTTTGGCTGGCAGAGCACGGATACAATCCGGTTTATGGTGCGAGACCACTGCGCAGATTGATGCAGAAGGAAATTGACGACAAACTAGCGAACCTCCTGCTAGCTGGAGTTATTGCTGACGGTTCATTTGTCAGGGTCGATGTAGCTGGTGATTCGCAGGGATTGCAGGTGATTGCGGATGGTTCAGCTGCTGGCCAAGCAAGTTAGCGAAGAGCTTCGAGCGATTGCCGACAAGAAAACAGCTGAAACACTGAGCTGGTTTTTCAAAACCGGTAAAGGTGAATACGGCGAAGGCGACAAGTTTCTTGGCGTGAAAGTTCCTCAATCACGCTCCATCGCTAGGAAGTATTCGGAGTTATCCCTAACCGAGATAGAGAAACTAGCCAAGAGCAAGTTTCATGAAGAGAGATTTACTGCCACCGTCATTTTGGTAAATCAATTCAAGAAGAGCAGAGAAGAAGATGAGCGTAAAAAGCTTTTCGACTTCTACCTAAAGCTCATCAACAGTGGGGCAGTGAACAATTGGGATCTCATAGATGTTTCGGCTCCCTATCTTGGAGAGCACCTGCTGGACGCTAAAAACCCCGTGCTGTTTCTAGAGAAACTAGCGAAGAGCAAGAACCTTTGGTATCAAAGAGCAGCCATCATGTTCACTTGGGCCTTCATTCGGGAGCACGATCTCGAACCTACATTCACAATCACACAACTTCACCTAAAGCACCCGCATGATCTAATTCACAAAGCATGTGGCTGGATGTTGCGAGAAGCAGGCAAACGCGATCTCTCAGCTTTGAGATCATTTTTGAGTGAGCACGCAGCAACCATGCCACGCACCATGTTGCGATATTCAATTGAGAAACTCAGTGAAACTGAGCGCAAGAAGTGGCTTAGTCAGTCAGCACGCTGATCACAGGCACGTGATCACTCGGCGTCTCACCTTTACGCTCATCTCTTTCAATACTGCCAGCAGAGATTCTGTCGGTGAGCTCAGGCGATGAGAGAACAAAATCAATTCGCATTCCTTCGTTTCGTGGAAAGCGAAGGTCTTGGTAGTCCCAGTAGGTGTAACCAACCGGAACAAAGTCTCGATGCAAATCGGAATATCCAATTTGCTCAAAAGCGGAGAAGGCTTCTCGCTCAGGTGCTGAAACGTGAGTTTCAAAGAATGCGACATCAAAAACATCACTGTCCAGTGGTGCAATGTTGAAATCTCCCATGAGAGCAACCTGACCGCCGGGGTGCTCATTCACCAGGTCATTAGCGTGAGAGGCAAGTCGATCTAAAAATTCAAGCTTGTATTGCATGTGTGGATCATCGAGAGCTCTGCCGTGAGGAACATAGAGACTCCAAAGCTTCACACCATCAAACGTGGCACCCAGTGCCCTGGCCTCGGTTACTTCTTTGAATTGAGGTTGGTACGGAAACTCGGTTTCTACGTCTTGTGGTTCGAGCTCTGCTTTGTAAGCGAATGCGACGCCATTCCATTGATTCAGACCGTGAGCGATGACTTTGTAACCAATTTCTTCGAGCCTCCCAACTGGGAATTGATCTGGCTTGCACTTGATTTCCTGCATGGCCAAAACATCGACTTGAGTGCGCTCGAGGAACTGAACTATGCGCTCAGTTCTAGCTCTTGCCGAGTTGACGTTCCAGGTTGCGATTTGCACTTCTAAACTCTAACTATGACTTTCAGCTCCCCAGACAAGCCACGACTAGTTGAGCTAGTGAAGGAACTCGCCATTGTTCATGGCAAAGTGACCCTGTCGTCTGGGATTGAGGCCGACTATTACGTTGATCTCCGCAGAGCAACCTTGCACCATGAAGCAGCGCCACTTATTGGCAAAGTCATGCTGGATTTGATCGATTCTGCCAACTTAGGCCACATTGATGCAGTTGGCGGTCTAACGATGGGAGCTGATCCGGTTGCTGCTGCGATTCTTCATCAGGGAGCAGCACGCGGCAGAGTTCTAAACGCCTTCGTTGTTCGCAAACAAGCTAAGCAACATGGAATGGGTCGACAGGTTGAAGGACCGGATGTGAAAGGAAAAAACGTAGTTGTTCTTGAAGACACATCAACTACCGGTGCATCACCACTCACAGCAGCAGAAGCTTTGATAAATGCCGGCGCTAATGTACTTGCAATTGCAACTGTCGTTGACAGAAATACCGGTGCTAAAGAAGCGATAGAATCAAAGGGTTTCAGGTATTACTCTGCTATCTCGCTGAGTGACCTGGATCTTTAATGAGCGAGGTTATTGTGCAGCGTAAGCTCGCGCCTTTTATCATCATGCAACTCGCATCAGTTGCGTCTGTAATTTCGGGCTCAATGACTTTCATCGCAATCCCTTGGATTGCACTAGAAATTACAGGTAGTGCAACTAGCGCTGGATTAGTCGTTGCATCAACTGCCATCCCAACGCTTTTGTTAGCACCATTTCTTGGATCTTTCATCGATAAGTTCGGCCGTCAGAAGACGGCAGTTGGTGCAGAAATTATTGCTGGATTTATAGCGCTATTGATTCCAATTGTTTCTGGTCTTTGGCAGCTAACCATCCCAGCACTAATTGCAATTGGAATCATGAAAGCAGCCGTCACTCCTGGAGGCAGCACCGCTAGAAAGTCTTTGATTCCAGATGTTGCAAAGCCTGCTGGTATGACACTCGATAGAGCTAATTCAATTCACGAAGGCTTGTTTGCTTCTGGCTTTGCAGTTGGACCGGCGCTGGCAACTTTTTTGATCGCATCAATTGGCTCTGCCAGCACATTCTTTGTTATCGCTAGTTTTGCGATTTTGAGCGGACTGTTCGCTATCTTCATTCGGGCGGAAGAGCAGCACGATGAGGTTAAGGAAGACGAAGGCAATCTATTTGTGTTTGCTATGCAGGGCTTCAAAGTGCTGTTCTCAAACCCTGCCATCTTCATCATGATGTCAGCGATTATGGCCCTAGCCGTTATTTATCTTCCAACGGAAATGGTTGTCTTGCCGGCTTACTACAACGCGCTTGAAGACCCAGAAGGCTTGGGAGCGGCAATTTCTGCTGCAGCTTTTGCTTCAGTGTTTGGCGCACTTGGCTTTGAATGGATCCACAAGCGACTCAGTTACGCAAACATTCTTAGAGTTGGAATTCTTGGAATCGGTTTGTCAATGCTTCCAATGAGCACACTGCCTGACCAGTGGGCGATGGTCACTTTCTTCTTTACCCTAGGACTTGCTTGGGGACCGCTGCTTCCACTTCTCAACACGGTTATCCAAGAACGAATCCCGGCTGATAAGCGTGGGCGAGTGTTTGCCTTGGAAATGACGGTTTGGAATGCTGGGCCTCTAATTTCAATGGTTGCCGTGGGAGCGGCAGTTGATGCCTATGGTGTTGGCGCCGTTTACACAGTCTTAGCTATTGGAGTCTTGGTTGCTGGTGTATTTGTTTCTTTCAACAAATACATCAAGCAGCTGGATAACTAAACCAGATCAGCGACAGAGTTAATAATCTCTGTTGGTCTAAACGGATATTTCAAAACTTCTGCATCATTGGAGATTCCGGTTCTAACCAAGATGGTGTGAAGGCCTGCCTCAATACCAGCCACCACATCGGTGTCCATGCGATCACCAATCATTGCGGTGGTTTCAGAGTGAGCCTTGATCTTTCTCATTGCGCTTCTAAACATCATTGGGTTTGGTTTTCCGACCACATAAGGAGTGCGGCCGGTTGCCTTGGTGATCAGTGCTGCAACAGATCCAGCTGCTGGAATTGGTCCCTCGAGTGATGGGCCAGTGACATCTGGGTTGGTGACAATAAATCTCGAACCCTTGCCAATCAATCGCACTGCTTTTGTTAGAGCTTCGAAAGAAAGATTTCTAGTTTCACCCAGCACAACGAAGTCTGGATTGACCTCTGTCATCACATAGCCAATTTCGTGCATGGCGGTGAGAATGCCAGCTTCACCAATTACGAAGGCGGTTCCATTGGGCTTTTGGTTATTTAGAAAATCTGCGGTGGCCATTGCTGAGGTGTAGATGCGGTCTTCTGAAACATTCAGCCCGCCATCCTGCAATCTGGCAGCTAGGTCACGAGGAGTAAAGCTTGAGTTGTTGGTCAAGACTAAGAAAGGAGTGTTGTTCCTCAACCACTTATCAATTAGATCCTGAGCTCCAGGAATTGGCTTGCCTTCATGCCACAGCACGCCATCCATATCGGTTAGCCAGGAGTGGATGCGAGAACGATTAGTCATGAGCAAATCCTAGCTCTACGCTGTAGTGGTGAATAGCGAGACACCCAAGCCGACATCTCAACCCACCTGGGGCGTTGGGCCATACCAGGGTGATCCAACCAAGCATCCTGACTTTTCCAAGTTTGATCCACAGCTTCTTCAAGAGGGCGACACCAGAAACGTGGTTGATAACTATCGCTACTGGAAAATGGAAGAAATTGTTAGAGATCTCGATGCGAAGCGGCATCCATTTCACGTTGCAATTGAGAACTGGCAGCACGATCTAAACATTGGTTCAATTGTGAGAAATGCAAATGCATTTTTGGCATCTTCTGTCCATATAGTTGGCAACAAGCGATGGAACAAACGTGGCGCAATGGTGACCGATCGCTACCAACACGTTCTGCATCACCCAACCATTGAAGACTTTGTTGAGTGGACTAAGACAGCTGGCGAAGGTGGAAAACCACTGCCAATCATCGCAATCGACAACGTGCCAGGTTGTAAGCAACTGGAAACCACCAAGTTGCCTAAAGAGTGCATCCTGCTTTTTGGTCAGGAAGGCCCAGGGCTATCGCAAGCAGCTTTGGATGCGTCAGACCAGGTATTAGAAATTAGCCAGTTCGGCTCCACTCGTTCAATAAATGCCTCAGCCGCTGCTGCAATTGCCATGCACACCTGGGTAATGCAGCATGTTTTTAGCTAGAATTACTAGGGAAATCAGCCGTTCCCCCATTTCTGAAAGGGGTTAGTCATGCCGGCAATTGTGCTAGTCGGAGCCCAATGGGGAGACGAAGGCAAAGGAAAAGCAACCGATTTACTTGGTGACAAGGTTGACTACGTCGTCCGTTACCAGGGCGGCAACAATGCAGGCCACACCGTAGTAATCGGCGACAAGAAGTTTGCTCTGCACCTACTTCCATCTGGAATTCTGACTCCAGGCTGCACACCTGTCATCGGCAACGGCGTGGTGGTTGATCTTGAAGTTTTGTTCAAAGAAATTGATGGACTAAATGAAAAAGGCGTAGACACCTCTCGTCTTCTTATTTCTGCCAATGCCCACATCATCACTCCCTACCACGTCACTGTCGACAAGGTCTCGGAGAGATTCTTAGGCAAGCGAGCTATCGGAACTACTGGTCGCGGAATTGGCCCAACCTATGGCGACAAGATGGGTCGCCTAGGAATTCGTGTCCAGGATTTGTTTGACCCAAGCATCCTCTATCAAAAAGTAGAAGGAGCACTCAAGCAGAAGAACGAGCTGCTGCTCAAGGTTTATAACCGCGCAGCCATCAAGCCACAGGAAGTGGTTGATCACTTACTGAGTTTTGCTGAGCGCCTAAGACCTATGGTTTCTGACACTGCACTGGTACTGAACCAAGCTCTAGAGCAGGGCAAGACAGTGTTGCTTGAGGGTGGCCAGGGAACCCTGCTGGATGTGGATCACGGAACCTATCCGTTTGTTACTTCTTCAAACCCAACGGCTGGTGGTGCGGCAACCGGTAGCGGAATTGGACCAACTCGAATCAAGAGTGTGATTGGCATTCTCAAGGCCTACACCACACGCGTTGGTGCAGGACCTTTCCCAACTGAATTGTTTGATGAGTGGGGAGAGCGACTAAGAAGTGTTGGTGGTGAGTTTGGAACCACTACTGGAAGAGAGCGACGCTGCGGTTGGTTCGATGCACCAGTTGCTCGCTATGCGACGAGAATCAATGGGCTCACAGATATTTTCTTGACGAAACTCGATGTTCTTACCGGCATCAAAGAGATTCCGGTTTGTGTTGCTTACGAAGTTGATGGCAAGCGCGTGGATGAAGTTCCAGTTTCACAAACCGACTTCCACCACGCCAAGCCAATCTATGAGGTCTACCCAGGTTGGGATGAAGACATTACCGGAGCCAAGAAGTTCGAAGATCTTCCAAAGAATGCCCA
>CAYXWU010000032.1:0-10224 GCA_964468885.1 uncultured Aquiluna sp.
CGTTTTCCAAGCTCGCAAGCTCTGCCTTGGCATTGCGAAGGAGTTTGGTGGCTTCTTCTTGTGCCGCTGAACTAATTGCAACAGCTTCTAGTTCAGCAGAGTGAACGAGCGCTTCCGCCCTGGCGCGAGCATCCTGCAGCAGCTTGGCTTGGGATTGCGAGGTTTCCATCTCAAGTGTCTGGACCTCGAGACGGAGTTTGGACGCCAGACGCTTGAGCTCAGTAATGTCGTTTTGTGCTGATTCAAGGTACTGCTGGGTTTGGCGAACTGCTTCCTGGTGTTTTTCTAAATATTCGTTTTCAGCGTCCTTGCGACGGGTGGAAATCTGTGCCTCGAGTTCCGCTAGCACTGCTTCCTTTGCGCGCTCATCCACTTTGAGTTCAGTGGATAGTAGGAACTGCTTAGACGCGAACTGCGCATCTAGCTCTGCTTTGCGTTGCTCAAGTTCTCTGCGAGCGGTTGTGCGCATAGAGGCAATCTCCGTTGCAACCTGGCCACGAACTCTGGCCGCTTCCGCCTCTGCTTCTTGAACTAATTCTTTCGCCTTGTCCTGAGCCTGCTTGAGCAGCTGCTCTGCTTCTAGATTGGCAGCGGCAATTCTTCGACTGCTTCTGCGCTCGGCCGAGGCAAGTTGCTCTTCATACCGCTGCTCTAAGTCTTTGAGTCGTTCTGTCAATTGGGCTTCGGTTTGACCAATTAGTTCATCAGCCTGCGCCTGCGCATCCTGTTTGAGTTTGAGAGCAATTTCTTCGGCATTGGAAATCAGGTTGGATGCCTTGCTGCCTAAAGCAGAGTAGCTGGGCTGGGCCCTGAGGCTGAGATCTTGTTCAGCCTCGGTGAGCCGCTGGCTCATCAGCCTTAGCTGTTCAGCTAATTCAGAGCTGGTTTCCTGCAGGCGCACAACCTCGGCGCTTAAAACCTTGATTTCACGGTCTACTGCCTGGGGGTCATAGCCTCGTCGAACGATCTCGAAGCGTGAATCTGCGGCCAACTGCCCCTACCTCTGCGAGTAAACTTTCCAAGCTAGCAAAGTCTACTCGGAGCCCTACTTATGCGCATTTGGATTGCCCTCGTGCTGTTCGTGGGTGGGCTAGTGGCTGGCAGTATTGGGGTGGTCAATCAGCTAGAGAACCAACCACTGGACCGAATTATCGCTACCGGCACTCTGGTAGAGCCAACTACCTATGTCTTTATTCCAAGCAAGGTTCTTAGCTCCTATCCAGCGCCAGTTTCGGTTGAATCTCTAGGACCCAGAGTCTTTCTCGCAAGCGGTCGCGATGTCGATATAGAGGCTTGGCTGGCCGATAGCCCCTACGTCGAGATTGGCTTGCAGATTGATCAGGATGCTAAGCGGGCGAGATTAGTAGAAAAACCTCGCGCTGGATCGGGCGTGCTGGCAGATCCAACCGGTAGTGACCTTTGGCGCTCTGAGATAACTGGTGAATCAAATGCCAAACTCGCTGCACCGCTCGATGGTGAAACGGGAATCCTGCTGGCATCCAATGGCATCGAAGAAGCTCCTCGAGCACTCTCGGTAGTTTGGGATTTACCCGATGAACCTGGTCCAATTGCTCCCATCACATTTATTGGTATTGCTCTTCTGCTGGCAGGCTCTGCTCTAGCGCTGTGGGATGCCAAGGATTACTGGACGAAGCGTCGCCGCAAAGTAGTTGGACCCAAGCCTCCCCGTCGGCGCTCGCCGAGAAGAGCAGTCAGCCAAGCTGGGGAATCACCACGTAGAGGTCGTCGAGCCAAACTTGCAATGGTTAGTGCAACTGTCTCGCTGAGCTTGCTTTCGGGTTGTGTTCCTGACTACCAGAGCCCCATCGTTTCACCATCGCCCTTGCCAGCCCCTGAGACACTAACTCCTGCTGTGAGTGTTGCGCAGGGTGAACGCATTCTTCGAGAAGTCTTGGCAGTGGTTGAGGAGTCAGATCAAACGTTAAACCGTGAGACTTTGGAGACCAGACTTTCTGGCCCTGCGCTTGAAGTTAGAAGATTTGAATACAACTTGGTGCGACGCTACACCGATGCTGAGAGAGATCCGCAACCACTGCAGTCCTCCCCGATTCAGCTCTTCCTACCGCCAGCGACCGATACCTGGCCAAGAAACATGCTTTTTGTGACAGGGCAGGAAAATCTGCAGCTCTTCATTCTGCAGCAGCAAGCACCCAGAGATAACTACACACTCTTCTTCTATTCCAATTTGCTGCCAGGATCGGACTTTCCTGAAGTTGCATCGGAGCTGGTAGGAGCAAACCAACTAAGACCTGACAACAAATTCCTGAAAGTATCACCTGATGTTTTAGCGGTTGCCGTTGGTGACCTACTAAATCTTGGTGGAGAATCGAGCTGGTCTTTGGTGTTAGATCCCAACAACGATTACATCAAGGACGTCTCCTCTGTCCAGCAAGGATTGGTGGATACTCTCACCAATGCCAATCTCAGCTTTGATCACCAGCTCTCAGACCAAGAGCCAGTTCTACTTTCAACCGTTGATGGTGGTGCGCTGGTAGCTATTTATATGGTCGACACCTATCGGATCATTCCAAAGTCCCGCGGTGATGCCGTTGCTATTTCTGGCGATGAGGCCATCTTGCTTGGTTCTGGTGGAAGCGCATCTGGCATCGAGACGCGCTATGGTGCGATGCTTCTGTTCTATGTCCCGGCAGCCGGCAGTGATCAGAGAATCACACTGCTTGGCGCAACCCAGCAACTTTTGACTGCAGCGGCGGTGGACGATTGAACAATTTCGGTGGTGCTATGGACCTCTCCTCGCTTGGCGGAGCCAGCGAGAAATTACTTATCAGTAGCTGGCTCGTTCAGGCTGATCAGCAGACGCTTCGCAACTACCTGAGTCTGAGCGAGAAAGTCCCCGTTCTACTTTTCATCAGCGATGAATCGGAGAGCTCAAATCAACTTCGCCAGCTGCTGCTTAAGGTCTTACCAGCCAGTGAAGGAAGATTCGCTGCGATTGAAGTTAGCCTCACCAGTTCTCCGCAACTGGCTCAAGCAGTTGGCGTATCAGCAGCACCTGCCATGCTTGCTCTATTAGCTGGTCAACCAGCACCACTTTTCCAGGGCGAGATTTCTCAACAACAACTACTGCAAGTGCTATCGCAAGTTCTTCAGCTAGCCGCTCAAAATCAAATCACGGGTCGAGTGGCAATTGGCCAGGCGGGAGCAGAGAAAAAGCTAAGCCCGCAACACGAAACGGCCATTGCAGCTGTTGAGGCAGGGGATTTGGTCTCCGCAAAGAACCAATTTCAAAAGATACTCACTGAATACCCAAACGACTTTGATGCCAAGGCAGGCTTGGCTCAGGTTGAACTTATGATTCGACTCACCAGTAAGGAACTCAGCGAATTAGATCAACTGATGTTGCCAGCAGATCAACTATTGGTATCAAGGGATCCAAGCGGTGCCTTTAGGCACCTGCTTGATTTGTTTACTACCTCCTCTGCTAATCGAGATGCCATCAGGGAGCGGCTATTGCAACTGTTTAACCTCTTTCCGGAGGGCGAGGAGTCGGTCATTTCAGCCCGCAAGCAATTGACGGCTTTGCTGTTCTAACTAGGCTTTACTAAATGGCAGTCTTTTTAGATCACGCAGCAACTTCACCACTTCGGCCAGAAGCGCTAGCTGCTCTTACAGCTGCTCTATCTCACCTAGGCAATCCGTCTTCAACTCACTCTCACGGACAGGCAACTCGAGAGATTTTGGAGCAAGCGAGAGACAAGATTGCGTCGGCGATTAGTTGCAATCGCTCAGAGGTCATTTTTTGCTCCGGTGGAACAGAGGCCAACAATCAGGCCATCAAGGGACTTTGGTGGAGCAGAAAATCACCAACTAGAAAACTGGTTATTTCCTCACCGCTTGAACACAAAGCTCTGCTTGATCCGATTGAATGGCTAGTTGCCAATGAGGGGGCTGAGTTTCTAGAGCTACCAATAAAGAATGGCGAAGTTGATTTGTCAGCCCTTGAAGAGATTCTGGCTCAGCGCCATACAGAAGTTGCGTTGATTAGTTTGATGATGGTCAACAATGAAACTGGCGTCATCACCGACATTGGGCGAGTGGTTGAGCTAGCACGGCGCTATGACATTCCTGTCCATTCAGATGCAGTGGCTGCGTTAGGACGAATTCCAATTGACTTTTCATCACTGGGATTAACGGCCATGAGCATTTCTGGCCACAAAGTCGGTGCACCTATCGGCATCGGAGCACTAATAGTTCGCAGAGATTCCAAACCAAGCAGTTTGATTCACGGAGGTGGCCAAGAACGTGGCTTACGCTCGGGCACAATGAATTACTCGCTGGCCAGCTCTTTTGCGGCAGCCACTGAACAAGCTGTGAACCAAATGGCAAAAACGCAAGTCCGGCTCAAGCAATTACGGGATCAGATCGAAAGTGAAGTAAAGAGCGCTATCCCGACAGCTGTTATTACTGCGGAAATTGCAAAAAGAGTTGAGCACAATGCTCACTTTGTGTTTCCTGGAGTGAACAATGACTCGCTTCTTTTCTTGCTTGATCAAGAAGGAATTAGCGTTTCAGCTGGCAGTGCCTGCCAGGCAGGTGTTTTGGGTCCCTCACATGTGCTAATTGGTATGGGCTATTCCGAGCAGGATGCGGCTAGTTGCCTTAGGGTTACCCTCGGCCACACCACCGCCGATGAGGACGCAGAGGCCTTTGTGGAGGCTCTCAAGCGCGTCTATCCCAAGGCAATAGCCGCCTCCCAAAGCAGGTAATGGGGCAATTTAGACTTATCCAATGCGTGTTCTAGCGGCAATGAGTGGCGGAGTTGATTCCGCCGTTGCGGCCGCTCGCGCCGTCGAGGCGGGCCACGATGTGGTCGGGGTTCATCTAGCTCTGTCTCGAATGCCAGGAACGCTGCGCACTGGCTCCAGGGGTTGCTGCACAATCGAAGACTCAATGGACGCTCAGCGAGCTGCCAAGAAACTCGGTATTCCTTTTTATGTCTGGGACTTCTCAGAACGCTTCAAGCAGGACGTCGTTGATGACTTCCTTGCCGAATATCAGGCAGGTCGAACTCCAAACCCTTGCATGAGATGCAATGAAAGAATCAAATTTGCTGCCCTTCTCGAGCGGGCACTAGCTCTTGGTTTTGATGCCCTATGCACAGGACACTACGCAACAGTCAGCCAAGATGCGGATGGCAATTACGAACTTCACAGATCGCTTGCGATGGCCAAAGATCAAAGCTATGTCCTGGGAGTTCTCACCCAGGATCAGCTAAAGCACTCCTATTTCCCACTTGGCGCTACCGCATCAAAAGACTTAGTTAGGCAAGAGGCGGCTGAGCGCGGTCTGACTGTTGCCAACAAGCCAGACTCTTACGACATCTGCTTTATTCCAGAGGGCGACACCAGAGAATGGCTCCGAGAGTTTGTGCAAAGCGAACCAGGAAAGATAGTTGATCAATCGGGTGAAGTGGTCGGCGAGCACGATGGACACGTTGGTTTCACGATTGGTCAGCGCAAGGGACTCAGACTTGGCAGACCTGCTAAAGACGGAAAACCGAGATACGTCCTAGAAATTAGACCCAAGACTAAAGAAGTTGTGGTCGGTCCGGAAGAGGCACTTGCTATATCTGAATTGGCTGGTTCACGTTATTCGTGGTGTGGCAAGGAACCGGAAAACGTTGGTGACTTCTTTGACTGCGAGGTGCAGGTCAGGGCGCATGCCGACTCCGTTTCTGCTAGAGCTGCGGTCATTGGCGATGAACTGGTGATTCGAGTGAACCAACCACTGTTTGGAGTAGCGCCTGGGCAAACAGCTGTTTTATATCAGGGGAGCCGAGTACTGGGACAAACCACCATCGATAGAACACTCAGCGAAGCCGCCATAAATGTCTAGCGCTGAAAGAATTGAAGAGCTTCGACTACTTATTTCTCGCTATCGCGATGCCTACTACAACCAAGATCAGTCACTGGTATCAGATAAAGAGTATGACGAGCTGGAGCGAGAGCTCAGAGCACTAGAACTAGAGCACCCAGAGTTTGCTGAAGACTCACCAGCTTCAAAAGTGGGCGCTAGCGCAGGTGAACTATTTGCTCAGCACCCTCATCTAGAGCGCATGCTCAGCCTTGACAATGTTTTTTCTGAGGAAGAATTTCTTGCCTGGTCAGATCGAGTTGGGGGAGGTCCGTTTCTTTGTGAGCCAAAGATTGATGGCTTGGCTGTGTCCCTTACCTACAAAAATGGATTGCTCGTCTCAGCCGCCACCCGTGGAGATGGCCAGATTGGCGAGGATGTTACGGCCAATGTCAAAACCATCAAGTCAATCCCTCACAAACTAACTGGAAAGAATCACCCCGAAGTAATCGAGGTGCGTGGCGAGGTTTTCTTTGGCTTGGCTGATTTTGAAAAGCTCAATGCATCAATTGTTGCAGGTGGCGGAAAACCATTTGCGAACCCTCGCAACTCAGCATCAGGCTCGCTTAGACAAAAAGACCCCGCTATCACAGCAAGCAGACCTCTGCGAATGTTGGTGCATGGATTCGGAGCTTGGCAGGGCGAGCTCCAAAGTCAATCCGAGGTGTATGAGCTGCTCAGGTCCTGGGGGCTCCCAACTACCACTCGCTATCAAGTCACTTCCGATGCCAGCGCTGCTTATAAGTTCATTTCTAAGCTGGAAAAAGAGCGCCATAGCATTGAACATGAAATCGATGGCGTTGTAATCAAAGTTGATGATCTTGCAAGGCAAAGAGAGCTTGGCACTACTTCCAGAGCGCCGCGCTGGGCGATTGCCTATAAGTATCCGCCGGAGCAGGTGAACACCAAGCTCCTAGATATTCGGGTATCAATTGGCAGAACTGGCCGCGCAACACCTTTCGCAGTCCTATCACCTGTCAGAGTCGCTGGAAGTGAAGTTGAATTTGCTACGTTACATAACGCAGACCAGGTTGCAGCCAAGGGAATCATGATTGGTGACACTGTGGTGCTAAGAAAAGCCGGGGATGTCATCCCCGAAATTTTGGGACCAGTGGTTGCTCTGCGAACTGGCAAAGAAAAGAAATTTGTGATGCCGAAGAGCTGTCCAGAGTGTGGGAGCAAGTTGGCGCCAGCCAGTGATGGCGATGTCGATCTTCGCTGTCCGAATTCCCAAAGCTGCCCAGCCCAACTTCGAGAGCGAATTGCCTACATCGGATCCAGATCAGTGCTAGATATTGAAGCTCTCGGCTATGTTTCTGCAACTGCCCTTACTCAACCGCTGGAACCAGCGAATGCACCGATTCAGTCCGAGGCAGATCTTTTTGACTTGACCCTAGAAAAGCTGTTACCAATCCGTGCATACGTCCTTGATCCAGATACTGGTCTTGCTAAACACGATTCCGATGGAACACCCAAGGTTGTTGATTTTTTTAGAAAGAAAGACGGCACACCAGCGGAAGTAGCGCTGAAGTTACTTTCAAACTTGGAAGATGCAAAAACTAAAGAACTCTGGCGAATCATGGTTGCCCTTTCGATTCGTCACGTTGGACCAGTTGCTGCCAGAGCGCTTTGTGAGCACTTTGGATCACTATCGGCGATTTTTTCTGCCAGTGAGAGTGAGTTGGCTGAAGTTGAGGGAGTTGGCCCAACCCTTGCTAAGTCCATTCTTGATTGGTGGAGTGAGGGTTGGCATAAAGACATCATCAAGCGCTGGGAAAAAGCGGGTGTTCAGTTAGCTATTCCTGGCCACGCTGGCCCTGGGTCAATTAAGCGCGAAGGAGTCTTCTCCGGTCTCACAATTGTCGTCACTGGCACCCTAACCTCCCTCAGCCGAGACGAGGCAGAGGCCAGAATCATTGCCCAAGGTGGCAAGGCAGCCTCCTCGGTTTCCAAAAAGACTTCGTTTGTTGTGGCGGGGCCCGGAGCAGGTTCCAAGCTGGCCAAGGCGGAGGAGCTAGGGGTCGAGGTCATCGACGAGCAGGCCTTTCTTTCAAGGCTTCCAAAGCCAAACTAGACTTGTCTTTTCGACTCAATGGAAAGATCCTCAATGTCCGAAGTAACGCCTGACCTGGTGCGCCACCTGGCCTCACTGGCCCGAATCTTGGTCACCGAAGAGGAAGTCAACAAGCTAACTGGTGAACTGAGTGTGATTGTGGATGCGGTGGCATCGGTCAACCAGGCAGTCTCCGGCGACGTTGTCCCAACCAGCCACCCGATTCCGATGAGCAATGTCTTCCGTGAAGACGAGGTTCTGCCATCCCTAACTCAGGCCGAAGCACTCAGTGCTGCGCCTGACAGCGCAGAGGGCCGATTCAAAGTGCCAGCAATCTTGGATGAGGAGTAGCAATGAGCGAACTCATTCATAAAACAGCCGCTGAATTAGCTGAACTAATTTCATCCAAGCAGGTTTCTTCAGCTGAGGTTACAAAGGCTTTCTTTGATAGAAGTGAAGCGCTCAACCACAAGACCTTTTCCTATTTGCACCTAAACCGTGAAACTGCGATGGCAGCTGCCAACCAAGCCGATCAGGATTTGGCTTCCGGCAAAACTCATTCACCGCTGCACGGAGTTCCAATTGCGGTCAAAGACGTCTTAGTTACTAAAGATGCCCCAACCACTGCAGGATCGAAGATTTTGGAAGGCTGGGTTCCGCAGTATGACGCAACGGTAGTAGTAAAGCTTCGCCAAGCAGGACTTCCAATTCTTGGCAAAACAAACATGGATGAGTTTGCAATGGGCTCCTCCACCGAGTACTCGGCTTATGGACCATCTCGTAATCCTTGGGATCTTCAGAGAATTCCTGGCGGTTCTGGAGGTGGATCATCTTCGGCAGTTGCTGGAAAACTTGCTCCACTTGCTATTGGTAGCGATACCGGTGGGTCGATTAGGTATCCAGCGGCCGTGACTGGCTCGGTTGGAACAAAACCTACTTATGGTGCAGTTTCGCGCTATGGAGTAATTGCTCTCGCTTCTTCGCTTGATCAAATTGGCCCTGTCACCAACACTGTTCTTGATGCAGCTCTGCTGCAAGACGTAATTGCTGGCCACGATCCAAAGGACTCCACCTCACTACCAAACTCGCTGGGCTCGATGGCGGAGGCGGTTAGAGCTGCCGACTTCAAGGGGCTTCGGGTTGGTGTTGTAAAGCAACTCAGCTCCGATGGCTTCCAAACAGGCATTAAGGAATGCTTCGATGACACCATCAGCAAGTTAGTTGCTAATGGAGTAGAAGTTGTCGAAGTTGATTGCCCAAGCTTTGAATACTCGGTGGCAGCCTACTATTTGATTCTGCCAGCGGAAGCGAGCTCTAATCTTGCGAAGTATGACTCAGTTCGGTTTGGAATGCGAGTCATGCCGGAGGGCAACCCAACCATCGAGCGAGTAATGGCAGCTACCAGAGAAGTCGGCTTTGGTCCTGAAGTAAAGCGCAGAATCATTCTTGGAACCTACGCTCTGTCCTCTGGTTACTACGATGCCTACTACGGTTCGGCTCAAAAGGTCCGAACGCTGATTCAACAGGATCTAGCAAAGGCATTTGCCAAGGTGGATGTTCTTCTAACACCAACTGCACCAACCACCGCTTTCAAGATTGGCGAAAAGGTCAACGACCCATTGGCTATGTACCTCAACGACATCGCAACCATTCCTGCCAACTTAGCTGGCATTCCAGGTATTGCTGTTCCAAACGGTCTTGCCAAGGAAGATGGCTTACCTTCGGGTGTGCAGATTCTGGCGCCAGCTATGCAGGATGCCAAGGCATATCGCGTGGCCGCATTGATTGAGAACCTCTATAAGCAGCAGTGGGGCGGTTATCTGATTAGCCAAGCACCAGATTTGGAGACGCTAAATGTCTAAAGATCAACTAATGCCATATGAGAAGGCAATCGAGCAGTTTGAGGTTGTCATCGGGCTTGAAGTCCACGTCGAGCTAAATACCAAGAGCAAAATGTTTTGTGGATGCAAAAACGAGTTCGGCAATGAAGCCAACACCAATGTTTGCCCAATCTGCATTGGTCTGCCGGGCGCGTTGCCATCAGTAAACAAAAAAGCTGTTGAATCTTCTATTGCAATTGGTTTGGCCCTTGGTTGCGACATTGCAAAAACTTGTCGATTTGCCCGAAAGAACTACTTTTACCCAGATCTAGCAAAGAACTTCCAGACTTCGCAGTATGACGAACCAATTGCTTTTGGTGGAAAGCTAAGCGTCGAGATTTCAGACGGCCAGGTTTTTGAGGTTGAGATTGAGCGCGCTCACATGGAAGAGGACGC
>CAYXWU010000033.1:0-10017 GCA_964468885.1 uncultured Aquiluna sp.
GTAATTCCACACGGCGCTCGCCATCCACTTTCTCTATTGATGGATCAAATCGGCGATGTGTTCATCGGAATGGGCTGGGAAATTGCTGATGGCCCAGAGCTTGAGAATGAATGGTTCAACTTTGATGCTCTCAACTTCCATCCAGATCACCCAGCACGTGCAATGCAAGATACCTTCTTTGTTGCACCGGTTGAAAATCATCTATTGCTAAGAACCCACACCTCGCCAGTTCAAGTTAGGTCGCTGCTTGAAAGAGAGCTGCCGGTTTATGTGTTGTGTCCGGGTCGAGTATTTAGAACAGATGAATTAGATGCCACGCATACTCCCGTCTTTCATCAGGTAGAGGGACTAGCCGTTGACAAAGGTTTGACAATGGCCGATCTGCGCGGAACCCTTGAACACTTTGCTCGTGTCATGTTTGGCGATGAAGCAAAAATCAGATTACGCCCAAGCTTCTTTCCCTTTACTGAACCATCAGCTGAACTTGATGTCTGGCACCCAGGTGCCAAGGGCGGTGCACGCTGGGTTGAGTGGGGCGGCTGTGGAATGGTCAATCCAAATGTTCTAAGAGCCGCTGGTATTGACCCTGATGTTTACTCTGGCTTTGCTTTCGGAATGGGCATCGAAAGAACCTTGATGTTCCGCAACGGTGTCACTGATATGCACGACATGGTTGAGGCGGACATTAGATTCTCGAGACAGTTTGGCTCGGTGATCTAATGAAGGTTCCATTGAGTTGGCTAGCTGAATATGTCGAGCTTGTAGAAAACAACCCAAAGTCCGTAATGGAGCAACTGGTGAGGGTTGGAATCGAGGAAGAATCTGCAATCGGTGGAGACATTTCCGGACCAGTTGTCGTGGGCCAGGTTTTAGAGTTTGTTGAAGAGCCGCAGTCAAACGGAAAGACCATTCGCTGGTGCCAAGTGCAGGTTGCAAAGGATGGGCCGGAGTCAGTTCGAGGAATTGTCTGCGGAGCTAGAAACTTTGAGGCTGGGGACAAAGTTGTCGTCTCACTGCCTGGTGCGGTTCTTCCAGGCGGTTTTGCAATCAGTGCTAGAAAAACTTATGGCCATGTCTCTGACGGCATGATCGCTTCTGCCCGAGAGCTTGGGATGGGCGATGACCATGCCGGAATCCTTCGACTGCACGAAATTGACATCGATGCCGAGGTTGGAACCGATGCAATTGCTTTGCTGGGCCTAGGGGAGTCGGCGGCGGAAGTAAATGTCACCCCAGACCGCGGTTACTGCTTATCAATAAGAGGAATTGCCCGCGAGTACTCGCACGCAACTGGAAAGAAGTTCAATGACCCAGCATCGCTATGGAAGCCGCTAACGGGTCAAGGGTTTGGGCTCAAGGTCACTGACTCGGCACCAATCCATGGCAATCCTGGCTGCTCGGGTTTTGCACTGTTAGCCGTTGAAGGAATAGATGCGAAAGCACCGACTCCAGCTTGGATGGCAACAAGACTCAAACTAGCGGGAATGCGATCCATTTCCATTGCGGTGGACATTACTAACTACGTGATGCTGGAGTTGGGTCAACCACTCCACGCATACGACCTTGACAAACTAACTGGCGGAATAACGGTTCGCCGAGCAAATCCAAGAGAGGAAATTCTCACTCTGGATGGAAAGCAACGTCGCCTAGATGTCGAAGACTTATTGATTTGCGATGATTCAGGACCGATTGGTATTGCTGGTGTCATGGGTGGTGCAACAACAGAGGTATCTGAAAGTACAAGCAGAGTATTGCTTGAAGCAGCAGTGTTTGACCCAATTTCAATAGCGCGCACCGCTCGCCGTCACAAATTGCCTTCCGAGGCTTCCAAAAGATTTGAGCGTGGAGTGGATCCAGAAGTTAGCGCTATTGCAGCACACCGCGCTGCCAAGTTGCTCGAGGAGCTTGCTGGTGGAAAAATTTCAAAACTTGGTGCAGACTACAAAACTAAGGTTGATCGGATTGAAATTGAATTGCCGATTGACTTTGCCAGTGAACTAGTTGGGTTAGAGTACTCGGCCAAGCAGGTTACCAATGCTCTCGAATTGATTGGCTGTGAAGTAAAAACAAAATCAAAGTCTTACTTGGTTACCCCACCTAGCTGGCGACCAGATTTGAAACACAAGACAGATCTAGTTGAAGAGGTAGCTCGCTTAGTCGGTTACCACGAGATTCCAGCTACGCTCCCAGTTGCCCCGCCAGGTCGCGGACTAAACCGCAATCAAAAACTAAGAAGAAGCATTCTTTCTAACTTGGTTGGCGGGGGAATGGTAGAAGTTCTCAACTATCCATTTGTTTCTCCGGAGCAAAATAAGTACTTCTCCAAGCAATTTGGTGTCGAGCTTGAAAACCCACTGCAAGGTGAATATCCAGAACTCAGAAAGGAGCTGCTGCCTGGCCTGCTACTTGCAGCTGCCAGAAACATTTCAAGGGGTCTAACCGATGTGGCAATTTTCGAAGAGGGAACCGTCTTCCATCTAACAACTGGGAAGCCAGTGTTAGATCTTCCAGTCGGAAATCAAAGACCAAGCCAAGAAGTGCTGCAGAAGCTAAATGACTCAATACCTTCCCAGCCAAGACATCTAGCTGGCGTATTTACTGGTGATTGGGTTTCGGCTTCGCCAACAAATTCAGCGATTGAATCTGGTTATCCGCAAGCCATCTCCGCTCTAAGAAGTGCGCTGCAAGCTGTCGGCTTGAGCTATCAACTAGAACAAGTTGAGCTCGATGGGCTGCACCCTGGTCGCTCGGCTCGAGTGCTAATTGGCGAAAACTCAGTAGGTCTGGTTGGTGAGCTGCATCCAGATTTGGCTGATGAACTCCACCTTCCAAGAAGGGTCGGTGTTTTTGAAATTGACCTTGATCGAATTTACTCACTTTCGCCATCGGTAATCACAGCAACCGAAGTTATTGCAATGCCAGCACTCACGCAGGATCTATCGCTGGTAGTTCCAGAATCAGTAAGTGCACAGGCGATTCAATTTGTGTTGGTGGAGTCTGCGGGAGAGCTGCTTGAGAGCCTGCGCTTGGTGGATGAGTATCAAGGAACTGGGATAGAGCCAGGTAAGAAATCTTTGACTTTCTCAATGGTCTTTAGGGATAAAGAAAAAACCCTTACCCAGAATGAAGCAAATGCCGTCAAATTATCTGCTGTACAGGCGTGTCAAGAGAAGTTTGGAGCCGAGCTTAGATCATGACATTGAGAGTTGCAGTTGCTGGAGCCAGCGGTTACGTTGGCGGCGAGCTATTGCGCTTGATTGCCAATCACCCCGAATTAGAACTGGCGACAGTAACGGCTGGAGAAAATTCAGGGGAAAAACTCGGACAGTTCCATCCGCACCTGAGCAAATTTTCACATTTAGTGCTGGCAGAGACTTCAGCCCAAACGCTTGCAAATCATGATGTGATATTTCTTGCACTGCCGCATGGAAAGAGCGCCGAGGTAGCCAATCAACTAAGTGATCAAACTCTGGTTATTGATTGCGGAGCAGATTTCAGACTCAGCTCAGCTACTGAGTGGCAAAAGTACTACGGTGGAAAACACGCGGGCACCTGGCCTTATGGAATGCCAGAGCTCACTCTTGCCGAGGGTGGGAAGATGCGCGGAAGACTGCGTTCGGTCAAGAGAATTGCAGTGCCAGGTTGCAACGTGAGTGCCGTTACATTAGCGATTGCTCCGGCTTTAACTGCTGGCTTGATTGAGCCAGAAGATTTAGTTGCGACTTTGTCCGTTGGTACATCAGGTGCTGGAAGAAGTTCAAAGAGCGAATTATCGGCAAGCGCTATGGCTGGCAACGCAAGGGCCTATTCCGTGGCTGGTGCTCACCGCCACATTCCAGAAATTCTTCAAAATATTGAGGTTTCTGGTGGATTGCCAGGAACAATTTCATTCAATCCAGTCTTGATTCCAATTTCACGAGGAATTATTTCCGTAGTGAACGCGAAACCAACTAGCCGCTTCTCAATTGAAACAATTCGCGCGGTATACCTAGACGCCTACGGAGACGAACCCTTTGTTGATTTCACTGCAGAAGAGCTTCCTGAAATAAAGGCGGTTGTGGGTGGAAATCGTGCACAGGTTTGGGTTGGCTTTGATCAAAGAGCTAACCGCGTCGTGTTTATAAGCGTCCTAGACAACTTGGTTAAGGGAACTGCCGGCGCAGCTATTCAGAGCATGAATCTTGCTCTGGGACTTCCTGAAGTGATGGGACTATCCAGTGATGGGGTAGCGCCTTGAGCGTAACTTTTCCAAAGGGATTCCTCGCCTCCGGAGTTGCTTCGGGACTCAAGACAAGTGGCAATCTTGATTTGGCGCTGGTAGTGAATCAAGGTCCGCAACTTGTAGCAAGCGCAGTCTTCACATCAAATCGCTGCAAGGCAAATCCGATTCTTTGGTCAATCGAGGCAGTGAAGGATCAACAGGCTAAAGCAGTCGTTCTAAATTCGGGAGGAGCAAACTGCTACACCGGACCTCAAGGATTTCAAACTACTCACCAAAGTGCGGAACTGGTTGCCTCGTTGTTGGACTGCTCTGCTCAGGATGTGCTTGTTTGTTCTACGGGCATTATTGGCGAGCAGCTCGATAGAGAAAAGCTATTTGCAGGCATAAAAACTGCCAAGGAGCAGCTGTCTGAAAACGGTGGGGATAGTGCTGCGCTGGCAATCATGACTACGGATTCGGTTCCAAAGCTTTCACAGGTTGAATCACCTAGCGGTTGGCGAATCGGTGGCATGGCAAAGGGTGCTGGAATGCTAGCTCCTGCCCTTGCAACCATGCTGGTAGTTATCACGACGGACGCAATTGTTGAACCTGCCACGTTAGACAAAGCTCTTCGTAAAGCTGTTCGAAAGAGCTTTGATCGACTTGATTCGGATGGAGCAACTTCGACAAACGATCAAGTGACCATTTTGTCCTCGGGCGCCAGTCAGGTGAGGGCTGACTCTGCTGAATTCGAAGCCTTGCTCGAGCAGGTTTGCCTAGATCTGGCTAGGCAGTTGATGTCAGATGCAGAAGGGGCATCACACAACATTTTTATAGAGGTTCGCTCAGCCGCCAGCGAGGACGATGCCGTTGAGGTTGCCAGGGCAATTGCTCGCAACAATCTTTTCAAAACCGCAATTTATGGCAACGATCCAAACTGGGGGAGAATCTTGGCTGCAATCGGAACTACCGATGCCAGCTTTGATCCCTACAACATAGATGTCTCGATAAACGGGATATTGGTTTCAGCCAACGGAGCTCCGGCCGAGGACCGTTCAGCAGTTGACTTGAGCCCCAGAGATGTCAGAATCTCAATTGAACTAAATTCTGGCGATAGTAGTGCGACAGTGATGACCAACGATCTCACGGTTGCTTATGTGAACGAGAACAGTGCATACTCCAGCTGATGATTGAAGCCAACCCAGACAGCGCCATGGCGCGCGTAAAGGCAGAGACTCTGATTGAGTCTCTGGATTGGCTGCGGCAGTTTCACGACAAGGTAATTGTCATAAAGTTTGGCGGCAACGCGATGGTGGATGGGGAGTTGCAGAGAGCATTTGCTCAGGATGTTTCCTATCTTCGATATGTGGGAATCAAGCCAGTCGTTGTCCACGGCGGAGGCCCTCAAATCACTGCACGTCTAGCAGAGCTTGGTATTGAAAGCGTTTTTCGGGCGGGAATGCGCGTGACCGATGAGCAGTCGATCCCTGTCATAAGGGACGTTCTTCGAAATCAAATCGGCGCGCAGCTGGCTGAACTGATTGAAGAGGCCGGCGCTGGGGCCAAAGTCCTGTCGGGTGAAGATGAGAACTTATTCAAAGCCGTGAAGGTGCAGGGACAATCGGCGGAGGGGCAAGTCGATTTGGGATTAGTTGGCGAAGTTAGATCGGTGAATCCTCGTGTGGTTCTAAATGCCATTGAAAACTCAGTAGTGCCAGTGATTTCTTCAATTGCTCCAACTGCAGACGGACAGCTTCTAAATGTGAATGCAGATTTGGCTGCCGCCGCATTGGCAGTTGCAGTTGGCGCAGAAAAGCTAATGGTTTTGACTGATGTGCAGGGCCTCTACTCGGATTGGCCGAATAAAGATTCATTGATTTCAAGTATCAGTGCCGAGGAATTGAAAGAGCTGCTGCCTAGATTAGAAAGTGGCATGATTCCAAAAATGCAGGCGTGCCTAGAGGCAGTTGAAGGGGGAGTCCCGAAGGCTCACATCATTGACGGCAGAACTCCTCACAGCATATTGTTAGAGGTCTTTACTAAATCAGGCGTCGGAACCCAGGTAACGAGGTAGCAATGACTAGACACTTCCTCAAGGATGACGACATCACTCCTGCTGAGCAGGCTGAAATTCTGAAGTTGGCCAAACAAATTAAAGCTGATCGATTCGGACTAAAGCCATTTGCCGGTCCGCAAACGGTGGCGGTTATTTTCGATAAGACCTCCACCAGGACCAGAGTTTCATTTGCTGTAGGTATCGCTGACTTGGGCGGCGTGCCACTGATTATGGACAGCGGAGTCAGCCAACTGGGCAAGAAAGAATCGGTTGCTGATACCGCTAAAGTTCTAGACCGCATGGTGGCGCAGATTGTATGGCGCACTTATTCGCAATCTGGATTAGAAGAAATGGCTGCCAATTCAAGCGTGCCAGTCATCAATGCGCTGAGCGATTCTTGGCATCCGTGTCAACTGTTGGCAGATCTGCTAACCATTCAAGAAAAGCTGGGTACGACGGCCGGAAAGAAGATTGCCTACATCGGCGATGCTGCCAACAACATGGCTAATAGTTATTTGGTTGCCTGTGCGATGGCAGGAATGAGCGTCAGCGTAGCAAGCCCCAAGGGATTTGAGCCCTCATCAAATGTGGTGGCAAGAGCAAGGGAAATCGCTGCCTTCAGTGGCTCAATTATCGAAGTTACCAATGACCCAATTCAGGCAGCAGCAGATGCCGATGTAATTGCCACCGACACCTGGATATCAATGGGAATGGAAGCTGAGGCGGAGGAGCGAAAGAAAGCATTCGCTGGATTCACCGTCGATGGGCAGCTGATGGCCAAGGCCAAGCCCTCAGCTATCTTCCTTCACTGCCTACCTGCCTATCGCGGCTACGAAGTATCTGCCGATGTCTTGGATGGATCGCAGTCTGTGGTTTGGGATCAAGCGGAGAATCGCCTACATGCACAGAAGGCGCTGATGGCTTGGCTGGCTAACCAAAACTAGACTTTAGGGGTTCAAGGAGAGCCATGACCGAAGCTAAAGATGCCCTATGGGGAGGTCGCTTCGCGAGCGGACCAGCCGATGCAATGGCTGCACTTTCAAAGTCAACCCATTTCGATTGGCGACTAGCTAAGTATGACCTGCGGGGATCGGCTGCCCATGTTAAGGCGCTGGCCCAAGCAGGGGTAATCTCCGAGGAAGAACGGGATGTTCTTCTAAAGGCAATCGAAGAGCTCACGAAGCGAATAGATAATGGAATGTTCACCTTTAAATCGGAGGACGAGGACGTTCACTCAGCGCTAGAGCGAGGACTAATTGAGATTGCCGGCAACGAAGCTGGTGGCAAGGTCAGAGCCGGTCGCAGTCGAAACGATCAGATTGCAACTCTTATTCGCATGTACTCACTCGATGCCTCTCAGGCAATCGAGGAGGGTCTGTTGGCATACCTGGATGCTCTCTGCGGCAAGGCTGAAGAGTACATGGGTGTCGCCATGGCTGGACGGACTCACTTTCAGCATGCTCAGCCGATTCTTCTCTCGCACCATCTGCTGGCCCATGCTTGGCCGCAGGTTAGAAACTTGCAACGCCTTGAAGACCTAAGAAAACGCCTAAAGAAATCTCCCTATGGCTCAGCGGCGCTCGCTGGAAACACCTATGGTCTGGATGCTCAGTTGGTGGCAGGGGAGCTTGGTTTCGCAGAGCCTACCGAAAACTCCATTGATGCCACCGCTTCCAGGGACCTGGTGGCTGAATTCAATTTTGTGCTCAGCATGATTGCGATTGACCTTTCAAGATTTGCCGAAGAGATCGTTATTTGGGCAACGGCAGAGTTCGACTACGTCAAGCTTTCGGATCAGTTCTCGACCGGGTCCTCGATTATGCCTCAGAAGAAGAATCCTGATGTTGCTGAGTTAGCCAGGGGAAAGAGTGGTCGAGTAGTTGGAAACCTGACTGGCCTGCTCACTACCCTCAAGGGACTACCCCTTGGCTACAACCGAGACCTGCAGGAAGACAAAGAACCACTATTTGATTCCTTAGACTCACTGATGCTTTTGTTGCCAGCCTTCACCGGCATGGTTTCCACATTGGAATTCAACCGTTCAAGACTGCAGGATTTGTCAGTAGCTGGTTTCTCGATGGCTACAGACGTGGCGGACTATTTAGTTAGACAAGGAGTTGCTTTCAAGGAAGCCCACGAAATTGTTGGCAAGCTGGTGGCTTTCTGCGAAGAAAATAATCTTGAAATGGATGAACTGACTAAAGACCAGTACGAATCTATTTCTCGCCATCTCAAGCCTGAGCTAAAGGAAGTTCTGAACCTGAGCACAGCAATTGAGTCTCGCACTAGCGCTGGGGGAACTTCCTCCAAGCAAGTTATAGAGCAGCTGGTCAAGCTTCGCAAACTCACTGGCAAGGGGAAGCGCTAGTGGCTACCAAGGAAACTCTCTCTGCGCAAAAAAATGATGACAGTTTTTCACACATTCTGGATGAACTTAAATGGCGTGGACTAGTTGCCCTTTCGACAGATGAAAAAGAACTTCGTTTGGCGCTAGATAAAGAAATTACTTACTACTGCGGATTTGATCCAACTGCACCATCCCTTCACCTTGGAAATTTGGTTCAGCTGCTCACGATGCGAAGGTTGCAACTTGCCGGTCACAATCCTTTGGCATTGGTTGGTGGCGCGACTGGTTTGATTGGTGACCCAAAACCAACAGCCGAGCGAACTCTCAACGACAAGCAAACAGTTGCTGAGTGGGTTGAGAAATTAGCTGAGCAAACTAAACGTTTTCTAGATTTTTCTGGCAAGCATGGTGCAAAGATTGTCAACAATCTGGATTGGACTGAGAAATACAGCGCGATTGAGTTTCTGCGTGAAGTTGGAAAGCACTACCGCGTTGGCAAAATGCTTTCCAAGGATGCTGTTAGTGCTCGGTTGAATTCAGATGCTGGAATTTCTTACACGGAATTCAGCTATCAGATTCTGCAGGGACTTGACTTCCTTGAGCTTTATCGCCGATACAACTGCGTAATGCAAACAGGTGGAAGCGATCAATGGGGAAATCTAACCTCTGGCACTGACTTGATCCATAAAGTTGAAGGCAAATCAGTGCACCTAATTGCAACCCCACTTATAACCAATGCTGATGGCAAGAAGTTTGGTAAGAGTGAAGGCAACGCAATTTGGCTTGATTCGGAGCTGACGTCGCCCTATGCCATGTATCAATTTTGGCTAAACACCGATGACGCCGACGTTATCGATCGGCTAAAGGTCTTTACTTTCTTGACTCGAAAAGAAATTGAGCAATACGCGCTGGCTGTCAAGGAAGAACCCCAGGCACGTGCTGCACAACGCAGGCTTGCTCTGGAAGTTACCGAGTTAGTTCACTCTAAAGACGATGCTGAGGCGGCTGAAGCTGCATCATTGGCCCTGTTTGGGTCAGGCGATCTTGCACAGCTTTCAGAAAAGTCTTTGCGAGCAGCGCTCCGGGAGCTTCCTAATGCCGAGCTACCAAAGGGGACAACTGTTGTTCAAGCCCTTGTCGCAACCGGCCTAGTTGATTCCAATGGCGCGGCCAAGAGGGCAATCCAGCAGGGATCGGTGAGTGTCAACAAGGTTAAAGTCGAGCTTGAGGATGCTGAAGTTGACTTTGGCTTACCAGGGCAAACAGCCGTGTTGGCTCGCGGAAAAAAGAACCTGGCTGGCCTCTTTCTCGCTCGGTGACACGCCCGGATTTCGCCCATTTGACGGGGCAAAAAGAACTAACTAAGATTTTGCAAGTTGTCCAAAGTCTGCTGAATCATCTTTAGATTCGCAG
>CAYXWU010000034.1:0-9686 GCA_964468885.1 uncultured Aquiluna sp.
GTGGGTTTTGTCAAAGGAAAACCTTTGGGTAATCACAGACGAGATTTATCAAAACCTGGTTTATGACGGAGTCAAGGCTTACTCAATCACGGAAGTTGTTCCTGAGCTTGCTGATCGAACCATCATGGTCAACGGTGTAGCAAAGAGCTATGCGATGACTGGTTGGCGACTTGGTTGGATGATTGCTCCAGCTGATGCGGCAAAGGCAGCAGCAAATCTTCAATCTCACCTAACTTCAAACGTTTCAAACATTTCTCAGCGCGCAGCGATTGCTGCACTAACGGGCGACCAAGCTCCAATCAAGAAAATGCTGGAGGCTTTTGACCGCCGAAGAAAACTGGCGGTTAGTGAACTGAGCAAAATCAGTGGCATGAAGACTCCTACTCCGCAGGGAGCTTTCTATGTTTATCCAGATGTCACTGGACTTTTTGGAAAAGAAATTGACGGCAGAAAGTTCTCATCGTCACTAGAACTTGCAGATTTTATCTTGGAAAAAGCTGAAGTTGCTCTTGTCCCAGGTGAGGCATTTGGTCCAAGTGGATTCTTGAGACTTTCCTATGCCCTAGGTGATGACCAACTACTTGAGGGTATTCAGAGACTCCAGAAGTTGTTTAGCTAAAACCCAATCAGGTTTGGCTCTGGGATCAAGTTGATTCCCCATCGCGCTGCTACTCGCTCTTGAACATATCTCGCCAGTTCAATGATTTCTTTGGAACTCGCTCCGCCCTTATTGACTATAGCTAGTGCGTGTTTTTCTGAAATGGCTGCTTTTGAATACGGAAGTGAAAACCCTTTGGGTATTTCAGCGTGCTCAATCAGCCAACCCGCTGAAAGTTTAATATCTCCATCTTCCATTTCCCACTTCTGCATGTCTTGTGGGAACTCCAAAGACTTTGCATGTGAGACAACCGGGTTTGTGAAAAAACTTCCACAAGAAACCGAGTTCGGGTCATCATCTCTCACGACCATTCCCTTGGATGATCTCAGTTCCAGCACTGCTTCACGCACCTGTGTCATGGGAAGTTGAGAGCCATACGCCGCACCGACATGGTTAGTTATTTGACCCGAGGCCATAGGTACAGAGAGGCCGCCAAGCTTTTGAAGCTTGAAGTCAACGAAACCAATTACGCCACGAAGGTTTCGCTTGAGCCCACTGTTTCGGTAGGAAAACTCAAAGAAACTTGCTGGCTTTAGGGAAACTTCCTGGGTATCAAAATCCAAAAACTCGATTGATGTGATGACCTGGGAAACCTCTTGGCCATAAGCACCAACGTTTTGCACTGGAGTAGCACCAACGCTGCCAGGAATTCCACTCATTGCTTCAAGCCCGGCATAACCTCTTTCAATGCACCAAGCGACAAACTCATCCCAGTTCTCACCAGCCTGAACTCTAAGTTCGATTTCTGATTGGTTTTCCTCGAGAACTTCAATGCCTTTGTTAGCAACCAGAATTACGTTCAGATCACTTACATCATCCGCAAAAACCGTGTTAGAGCCACCAGCCAATATCTGAAACGTTTCGTCGCGGTTTTCAGCATTTTGTGCAGCTTCGTAAAGCTCTTGAGTGGTTTCGCAGCGAATGATTGATTTCGGAACTCCACCAACGCGCATAGTCGTCAAGCTTGAAAGAGAAATTGGAGATTGCTGACTCAAGGCTTCACCCATGCTTGTGCTTTGCCGAGCACATTGTTTCCCTCAAAACTTGTCGTGATATCAATCCTTGCTTTGCCCTCTTCAATAGCTCCAACTACTGCCGAGACTGCAAGTGTCGCACTTCCTTGTGCTGGAACAACAACTGGCTTAGTGAATCGAACGGAATAATCGATAACTTTTCCAGGATCTCCAAGCCACTCGATAACTGGGCTGATCGAAATTCCCATCGTGAGCATGCCGTGAGCTAAGACGCCTGGCAGGCCAACTGCTTGAGCAACATCGTCTCGGTAGTGAATTGGATTGAAGTCGCCAGATGCCCCGGCGTAGCGCACCAAAGAGTCCCTAGTGATTTCAAAGTTCTTTTCAGCTATCTTCTGCCCCACTGAAAGTTGACTTATGTCAAGCATTTTCACCCCTGACCACCAGGGTTGAAATTGCTGTGCAAACCAGCTTGTTGTTTGAATCAAAAATCTCGGTATTGAATGTAACTAGGTGATTACCCGCCAAAGTTTTGATGCTTGCGACCACCAATTCACTAGTAAGTTCATCGCCGGCAAGAATAGGCCGATCATAAACAAATCTTTGATCGCCATGGACGACCCTTGAAAAATCTAGTTTTGCGTCTGGGTCACTCAGCACTTGCTTCAGGCTTTGTTCTTGAATGACAACCGCAAAAGTAGGTGGGGCCACTACTGCCGAGTCAATGTTCTCGGGCAGGAAAGTGGCGCGTGAGAATTCCCGAAGCTTTTCTCTTCCTACTAAATAGGAAGTCGTTCGGGGATAGCGCTTGCCCTCAATTGCCAGATTCACCACCCCTCAAGGGTAATCTCTTGATAGGGAAAGTGGTAAGGGATGAAAGCTTTTACTTCGGAGTCATTCAAGAACATCACTGGTTATGAGGCAGTTAGAACAGCTGCTAAGGATTTCGAGAAGTATTCCAGTGATCTTCAGGGGGATCGAGATGTTCGCGACTATCGACAGCTCCCTTTGGAAGTAGACCCACCGCAGCACACTGACTACCGCCACGCTGTCCAGTCGGTGTTTTTGCGTCCCAAGCTGGAATCCCTAAAGCCAGAGTTTGAAGCAATTGCAAAGAACTTGCTCCAGGAATTGATTCAAAAACATAAGTCGTTTGATGTTTATCAAGACTTTTCTCTGCCTTTTGTGATCTCCTGCCTAAGCGTAATTTATGGAAGACCCCAAGATAAAGATGAGTGGATTAGCTGGGGACCAGATGTTTGGACCGCTAAAGGTCCACAAAGAGATGGGGAGACGCTTCACATCTATCTTCAGCGAGTTTTTGATGAGCCTGCTGGATCAGAGGACATTTGGTCACTACTCAAATCGCTAAGACCCACGGGCGCTGCGCTAACTCAAGAAGAATTCAAGGGCTACGCAGGAGTTTTGCTTGCTGGGGGTAGAGATACCGTTATCAAACTAATTTCTGGTTTGTTCTGGCATTTACTAAATACTCCAGCTGACGCTCTCAGGGTTGAGCAAACTCCTGAGCTTGAAAGATCGCTGATTAATGAGCTGCTTAGATTTTTATCTCCGCTGCCAGCGATTGAGAGAATTGAAAAGGCGAACTTTGATTCTGAAAACCCGATGTACTACCGACTCCACTTTGCATCAGCGAACTTTGATCCGACTGAATGGGAAGAGCCGGAAAAAATCAACCTAGACCGAGGTCGAAAGCCACACATGGCGTTTGGCTATGGCCCGCACACTTGTCTAGGCATGAACCTTGCCGAATACGAGGCACGAGCGTTTTTGAAGGAATTTATGCCAATTCGAGAAAACTTCAAGCTGGAAAGTTATGAGTTGACCTTTAGTGAAGTTGAAGGCATTCGATATCTAGATAACCTAACCAACCTAACGGTTGGGTTTTGATTTGGTAGCGGGGGCGGGGATCGAACCCGCGACCTCACGATTATGAGCCGTGCGCTCTGACCACCTGAGCTACCCCGCCAGATCTAATCGATCGAGCCCCGAGACAGGATTGAACTGTCGACCCCTTCCTTACCATGGAAGTGCTCTACCACTGAGCTATCGGGGCAATCTAACCGACACAGATTAGCACCTGCAATTGCCCCAGGCAAACGAATCGTTGCCTGTTGTCTCAGCCCTTGACGGCACCACCGGCGAGGCCAGAGACGATGTAGCGCTGCAGTGATAAGAAAATTATGACAATCGGAATTGAAGCCAAGATTGAGCCCGCCGCAAAAGCTCCCCAATTCTCGGAATATTGGCCGGCCACAAACTGCTGCAAGCCAACCGCTACTGTACGAATTTCCATATCAACTAAAAATAACCGAGCAAGAATGTATTCGTTAAAGGTCCCGATAAAACTGAGAAGCGTTACAACTGCTAGAACTGGTGAGGCAAGAGGAATGAAAATCTGCCAGTAGGTTTGCATTTCCGAGGCGCCATCGATTTTTGCCGCCTCATCAATCTCTAGAGGTATTGAATCAACAAAGCCCTTCAGCAACCAGATGTTTACACCCATCGCACCTCCCAAATAGACCAGCATCAACCCCGGCTGCGTCCCTAGGCCAAATTCCGGTGCAAAATTTCCAATTCCCTCCATAATCAAGTAGATCGCAGCAATAGCCAAAATAGCCGGAAACATTTGGATCAAAAGGAGTGCTTGAAGCCCCAATTTTTTGCCCTTGAACCGCAGCCTTGAAAAAGCGAACGCTGAGGCTGCTCCAATTACGACAGAGGCGAGTGCCACCGTACCTGCCACAACTAACGAGTTCCACATCCAAGTGAGGAATGGAATGGTTGGATCATTGAACAGCTTTTCAAAATTCACAAAAGAAATCTCGGTTGGAATAAATGAAGTCAATTGCAATGACCCTGATGAGGCTAGGGAGGTGATGACTACTAAATACAACGGAAATGCAGCAAATAAAACCGCAAAGATGGCTACAGAGTGCCTCCATAGCTTTTCTCGAACCCACTTCATTAGATGAACTCCTCAAGTACCTTGGAGCGCTTAATCCCGTAAAGAGAAATCGCTGCCACTAGAACGAAGATGACCACAGAGATTGCGGAGGCTAACCCAAGGTCTTGGACTTGCGATCCGAAGGCTATTTTGTAGGTATAGCTGATCAGAATGTCCGTTGCCCCAGCAATCTCCCCATCAAGATCATTCCTTGGCCCTCCCCCAGTCAAGAGGAAGATCAAATTGAAGTTGTTGAAGTTAAAGGCAAAAGAGGCGATTAGCAAAGGTGTGAGAATGCGAAGTAGTAGGGGAAGAGTAATCTGCCAAAAAATTTGCCGGTTGCTAGCGCCGTCAATTGTTGCCGCCTCAGCAAGTTCGCTTGGAATAGCTTGAAGCGCTCCATTTGAAATCAGATAGAAATAGGGGAAGCCAAGCCAAAGATTCACAATTATCACCGCAGCCCGAGCGAAATTCGCATCCAGGAACCAAGCTATTTTGGTTCCCAAGAGAGCATTAATTGCCCCAAACTCAGTATCAAACATTCCACCCCAAATCAGAATGCTCATGATGGAGGGAACCGCGTAGGGAAGAATAATGACAATTCGATAAAAACGTCGACCTCTTAGCGGCTTATCCAGGGCTAAAGCAACTAACAGGCCAAATGCAAATTGGGTAATGACCGTCAGGGTCGCAAACACCATTGTCCAGATAAAGACGCCGATAAATGGCTCTCGAACTTTTGGATCCGTGACTAGTGACAGGTAGTTTTCAAACCAAATTGGGGAGCGCCAACCCGGACTTAGTTTGTCTTCAGGATCACTGACATTGGCATAATTTCCTCTGCCGTTATCAACATATTTCGCCCCAGTAACCAAGCTGGTGAAAGTGTCTGTCGCTGAGTCATATTCCAACCCCGGTTTGAAGGGGATTGCCACCTGAAAACCTTCTAGGGCAAGAAAGAAATCATTCGGCCCCGCAAACTTAAGTTGTGCCAGGTCTTCTGCCCTTGCAGCCAATTCGTCATCGGAGAGTCTCTTAAATCCACCAGCTTCGACAGCAATTCCGAGATCTGGATCAATCTTTACTTGTGACGCATCTAGTGGGAGAAGGGCAGACTGTGTCGATAGAAAATACTCACTGGTCAGATAATCCGTTGCCAGCAAAGCTGGATTGCCTTGAGAGTCTTCTCCCACTACTACATCAAAAGTTAATCCCGAGTCATCTGGAACATATGAATCGGCAATAATCCGCTCAAGTGCAGCAGGTTTATCGACATAGTTGCCAGTTCGAAATTGAAATCCTGACATTACAAGTGTGTAGAGAATTGGTAGAACAACAAATGCAACCAAAAACAAAATTCCTGGAAGGAAGAACTTCATTGGAATTGAGATCTTGGTGAAGTAAACAATCGCAAGACCAATCATGCAAACAGCGATGAATCCTGCAATTACACCTTCGCCAGAGGCAAAAGCACTTTGCGCGAGCAACCCCAATAGCGCCAGAGTAATACTGACAAAAATTATTTTGGCAGTAACTGCGAGCTGATTTCCGGCGAAGATTTTCATTGGTCTTTAGTTCTCTAAAGATAATGCTTCGGGAGCAGGCAAGCCTGCTCCCGAAGCAAATGACCTCGAATTAGAGGGTCTTCATTCCCTCAACGATGTTCTTCTTGAACACCTGATTGAGTTTGGAAACGGCCACACCAGGTGCGACCTTCTTCACTAGTACGTCGTTCCAGAATGCTGGAAGAGCGTCCCAGTAAGAGGTGCTTCCCTTGTGTCCGTTTAGGATCGCACCAATCTGAGGGACAGATGCGGTTCCTGCTGCGCTTCCGAAGCCCTTTTGTGCCGCAGAAGACTTAGCAGCTGCAGCCTTGTTGGCTGGAGGACGCTGCTCGAACTTCTGGTAGGCAACCTGGCCCTTCTCTGAAGCGAAGAAGCTAGCAAGTAGAGACTTTGCCGCGGCATCGTTTCCGTTAGTTGCTGCGAAGGAAGTCAGCATCGCGGCGGAAACGCTACCAAAAGCAGCGCCAAACTTGCCCTTTGTTACACCTGGAACAGCCATCAAGTTGTTCATAGAGAAGCCCTTGTCGGCGTAGTCTTTCCACTCCCAGTTTCCAATGATTGCGTAAGGAACCTTGCCAGCTAGGAAGTTGTCTTTGCAACCAGTGTCACTTGCTGGGAAGAATCCATTGCTGTTTCCCTTGGAGTCAAGCAAGAACTTCTGAATGTTTGTAGCAACACCTGCAGGCACTGGGTTCTGACGAGTGTCAACAACTGCGTTACGAATTGGGTAGGCCCCTCCACCGAGTGCGCTTAGCACTGAGTGAGCACCCCATGACATTCCACCACCGGCAACACAGAGACCAGCAGTTAGTTTTTTGCTTGTCTTGTTCTTTAGGTAGAAGTCAACCATCTCGCCAAAAGTCTGAGGCCTCTTGCCAGTCAACTTGGTGTTTACCAACATGGCAACATTGTTGACATCCACTGGGACACCATAAATCTTGCCCTTGTATGTAAGGTCAAACCAATTGTTTGGGTTAAAGCTATTTCTTACAGCTGCTGATGGAACATATGCTGCGAGTTTTCCGTTTGCAGCTCCAGTAGCAACCCAGTCGTTTGCACCAACAATGATGTCTGGTCCATCTTTGGTTACATTGTCTACAGCTGTCTTAAGTGCATCAAAGCTGGAGAAAGTAACAACCTTTACCTTGTAACCAGCAACCCATTCGCCACCTTTTTGAGCAGCAACAGTTCCAAGTGTCTTCTCAAGGTTTGGACCGCGAGTCTCGTCCGCCCAAACAGTGATGACCTTGTCATTTGCGTTCGCTGGAAGTGCTCCGAGCAGCGTCGATGCTGCAAGCCCTAGCGCAACTCCCAAGCCAACAATTCTCTTGATCTTCATTTTTCTCCTTAGCGCATCGAGATGTCTCGACGTAGTAAGAATTTAGAACTCTGCAATCGTTTACAGTTTTTTCAGGGGAAAAATTAGGTAACAAATACATAAACCCCAAGAAAGATTTGGGATTAGAGCCAATAACCTATGTGGGGCTGGACGTAAAAACTGAAAGCCTTTACAAAGTTTTAGGCTCAGAGAGGCTCATTGTGCAAAAAGATGCGAACTGGTGGCGTCATGCCGTTATTTACCAGATCTACCCCCGGTCCTTTGCCGATGGTAATGGCGATGGGATGGGAGACCTCCCGGGAGTCCTCAGTCGACTCGACTCTTTGAAAGCCTTGGGCATCGACGCTATCTGGTTTTCGCCATTTTTTCGATCTCCCCAAAAAGACGCCGGTTATGACGTAGCTGACTACAAGGACATTGATCCGCTGTTCGGAACCCTGGCAGATTTTGATGCGGTCCTAGAAAAAGCCCACTCACTTGGAATCCGAGTAATCATTGATCTTGTTCCAAACCACTCTTCTGACCAGCACCCACTTTTCCAAGCTGCACTAAAAGCAGGTAAGGGCTCTCCTGAAAGGGAGATGTATCACTTCCGCGAAGGTAAAGATGCGAACACTCCCCCAAACAATTGGCCATCAGTGTTTGGTGGGAATGCCTGGACTCAAATAGAAGATGGCCAGTGGTATCTCCACATTTTTGATTCCTCACAGCCGGACTTTAATTGGGAGAATCCAAAAGTCACTGAATTCTTCCACGACGTTCTACGCTTTTGGTTCGACCGCGGAGTCGATGGATTCCGCGTTGATGTCGCGCATTCACTCGTTAAAGCTAAGGGCCTGCCAGATTTAAAAGAGGAGCCAGAAGATGTTGGTTTTGACCCAGGTGCCCAGGATTACCAAGAACATCCGTATTGGGGCCAAGACGGTGTGCACGAAGTTATTCGTGGATTCAGAAGAGTTGCAGACGAGTACGAAGGCCGAGCACTTTGCGCAGAAGCATGGGTCTTGCCGCTAAGCAAGATGGCTAAGTGGGTAAGGCCTGATGAATACCACCAGAGCTTTAACTTTGGATACCTCAGCACCAGCTGGAAAGCAGCGGACCTAAAGAAGGTCATTGACGATTCCCTTCTAGAGTTTGGTGCAGTCGGTGCCCCCAGTACTTGGGTGCTTTCGAACCACGATGTAATTCGTCACGTCACTCGCATGGCTTATGACGAAATCCCTAAGCAAGGCGATGGAATTGGCCCTGACTACCCACAACCAGATGAAGCACGTGGTCAGAGGGTAGGAAGAGCAGCAACCGCATTTATGCTTGCACTTCCCGGCAGCTCTTACCTATACCAAGGAGAAGAGCTAGGTCTTCCCGAACACACGACCCTGGAAGCCAAGTACAGAGAAGATCCGACATTCTTTAGAACCAAGGGTGAGCGCGTTGGCCGTGATGGTTGCCGAGTTCCCATTCCTTGGGAAGCTGACAAACCAGCCTTTGGCTTCAACAACACGGGTAAGAGCTGGCTGCCACAACCTGAGAACTACAGGCGTTACGCCAGAAATGCGCAGGAAGGCATTGCTGGTTCCACCCTTGAGCTTTACCGACAACTGCTCAAAGTGAGAAAACAATTCAACCTCGGCATGGGCAGCCTTCGCTGGGTTGAAGATCTATGTGATGAAACCACTTTGGCTTTTGACAACTCGGGCGTGCGCGTAATTGCAAACTTTGCCGGAACAGTTGCACTTCCTGCAGGTGAGCTACTCGTTACAACGCAGCACGATTTGACAATTGAAGGAGTGCTTGAGCACGACCAAGTTGCTTGGATTCGACTCTAAATCAAACTAGCTTTTGATTGCGTTTTCTTTTCTTGGCCACCAGAAGTACTTGCCGGAAATGAAAGCCAGTGAAGGAACAATCACTGTTCGGACTAGCAAGGTATCTAGCAGCACACCAATTCCAACAATGATTCCAATCTGGTAGAGAGCAATCAAAGGCAGAACTCCAAGAACTGCAAACACGGCAGCCAGCAAAATTCCCGCGCTCGTAATAACCCCACCAGTTGACGCCAGAGCTTTGATCATGCCTTCCTTGAGGCCCAATTTCTCTGACTCTTCTTTCGCTCGAGTAACCAAGAAAATGTTGTAATCAATACCCAAGGCAACCAGGAACAGGAAGCTGAACAAGAATACGG
>CAYXWU010000035.1:0-9555 GCA_964468885.1 uncultured Aquiluna sp.
ACTAACCAAACCCCGCACACAGGGCAAACGATTTTCATGTACCAACTTTGGCGGTAACTTGCCTTTTAGTGTTTGTGTTATCCACAGCTCGATCTATTTGGTCCGATCTGGGGCATAGATCGGTAGGTATTTCCAGAAAAGGTAAGCTCCCAGGAGATTAATTAGCCCAGTGACGCCCAGCGCGACTGAAATTCCGCCGATAGCCGTCAACACAGATATAAGGGATGGTGCAAAGGCAACGCCGCCAGATGTAAGGAGCCTGAAGGCTGCCAAGAATTCACTTCTGGATCCCTGCGGCGCCATTTCGGCACCCAGAATCATATTTATTCCTGCCGACATTGCATTGGCTAATGCTGTGACACCGGCAATTATCCAAAATGAAAATTCGTCGGTGACCATGTTGGAAAAAAGATAAGTGATGGCCAAAGCGACCAAAGTCGGAACTGAAGCCCAAAACTTTCCGTATTTGTCCATAACAAGCCCGGACAGATAGAAGAGTGCAAAATCAATGAGTCCCGTAATGCCAAAAATAAACGAAGTTTGTGCGGGATCAAGTGAAAGTTGAATTGCAAGAAGAGGAAGTCCCACCATGCGAACGGTTCTCCCGGCACTGATTATTGCGGATGCAATTCCTAAGGTCAGCAGCGCTCTGGAATGTTTCCTTGCAACTTGCCAAACATTTCCAGCTAAGCCTGATTCTGAGGTCGAAAATCTAGCGGCCGGGACTGAAAAAACCAAAGCGGCGGTCACCAAACACAGCAGAGAAACGGCAAGGTAACCAGCCTGCACACCATAAAGAGAGATGAATGCAGCTCCGATGATTGGACCAATCGCCATTCCTCCACGAAACATTCCACCCAACAACGACATAGATTTCGGACGGTGCTCAGCGGGGACAATTTCGGTAATCACCGAGTGTCGGGCTAAGCCAAAAAATGCGTGACCTGCTCCAAAACCTATAGCCGCAAGTAGTAAAGAGAGGTAGCCAAGATTAAAAAATGCAAGAACTGAGGCCCCGACACCTACTAGGGCTCCGAACAACATGGTGAATCTCTCACCAAATCTATTTGTTAGCCAGGAAGCCGGAACCTCAAATAGCAAAGTTCCAACCATCAGCGCAGCCGCTACTACGCCTGCCTCTGCCAGAGATAGACCATAACTAACCGCTGTCACAGGAAGGATCGGTAGCAGCGCGCCTTCAGCGCTAGTAAAAAACAGAGAAGGCAGATAAATCTGGTTTGTCAGGCTTCGCTTGCGAAATTCCATGTTCAAGTTTTGCTAACTCTTCCCAAAAAAGCCCCTCCAACAATTAACCCTGCCGCAAGAGCGAGCCAAGTGGATAAAGGTTGCCCCAGCACGATTAAAAGCAGAGCGGTTGAAAGCAGCGGTGTGAGAAAAGATAGCAGCCCCACTTGTTGTGGGTCACCGTGACTCAGAGCGTAGTCCCAGAGGTAGAAAGCAGCTCCAAGTGGACCAATTCCAAGAGCAATCAACAGGATCCAATTAATTTCATTGAGCGCTACTGGTGCTTCAAAGAGAAAGTGGCCTAGCAGAGCCAAGAGACCAGAAATGAACGCAAATGCTCCAATGGTTTTGGCGTTGAAACCACCCACTCTCTTGGAGACGAGTGAGTAGATGGCCCAGACAATTGCCGCCAGAAAGGCGAAGATGTAGCCAACTGAAAAAGATGTCACTATTTGGGATCCGGAAACAATCGCAATTGCTGCTCCTGAAAAACCCATGATTACACCTAGCAACATTTTTCCGGTGACTTTGGTGTTGGTAAGAAATAGTGGAGCCAGCAGAACAATCAGGACTGGCCACAGGTAGTTCACTAGGTTGGCATAGACGCTAGGCGCTGAGGCTAAGGCTAAAAACAGCAGTGAATGGTAACCAAATAGGCCAAAGACTCCGATAGGGATCAGGCGGACTTGCAGTTTTGTTTGATGAGAGGGATTGGCAATGTATATAGGTAGCGCTAAGGAAGCTCCAATGGTGAGGCCGATACCGGTTTGAAGAAGTGGCGGAAGGGCCGAGCTTAGAGCCGAAAGGGAAGCCAGCGACCCCCACAAACCAATTGCAAGCAGGGCAGCTAGGGTCGCCTTGGGTGAGCTTTTCAAAAATTTCAACCTTCTTCTCGTCTCTAGGGTAATCCCGTCCTGGCATCTCGACCCTTGGTAACGAAATGATAAAGACCAGCTAGGGGTCTGTTTCGGCGGTAAATCGCGAGTTAACAAATGTGGAACTAAAGGTTTATAGTTTTAGGACCAAGGATTTAGTCGATCTGGCGAACCCCTGACGGGGGACATCAACGATGCGTTTTTGGATACATTCGAAGGAGAAATAGATGAAGCTAAAGCGCATTTTTCGCGCGGTAGCGATTGCTGCGGCGGGTGCACTTACTGCCACCACGCTGGTGATCGCCCCTGCAGGCGCGGCGCCGAGAACTTTGGTGAGAATCGCCGAAGGAAACGTCCGCACCTCACTAAATGCGTCGCACACCGATCACAACCTAGTTGAGAACGGAACAGTTGCTTACCTAACTGGCGACGGATTTAACTACTACAACGACAAGGCACAGCTAGTTTGGAAAACCGGCTTTGGAAAGTATGAACTTCTAAAGAAGAGCCCACTAACTGTTCGCACCACAATCAACCCAGGCATTGTCTGGTCAGATGGAACTGCGATTGATGCCTATGACCTACTTCTACCATGGGTAACCGCATCTGGATATTTTGACAACGCAGCTCAGGGCGTTTTCTGGGATGACGTTTCAAAAGAAGCAGGCATGGAAAAGATTAAGGATTTCCCAAAGATCTCCTCTGACGGCCGAAGCGTAACTTGGACTTTCTCTCAGTTCGACTCCGGTTGGGAGCTGTTCTTTGGAATCGGTAAGCCAGTGCACGCACTAACTCAGCTGGCGTACCCATCAGATTCAAACTCTGCAGCGAAGCAGAGATTCTTTACCGCAGTGAAGAACAAGGACTGGAGAACCCTGAAGGCGATTGCTGATCAGTGGAACAACGCCTACAACTTCATTGACACTAAGGCAATTGACGCAAACACCAACCCGAAGCTTCTAGTTTCTGCCGGTGCATACATCGTTAAGAGCTCCACTCCTGGCAAGAGCATGACTTTGGTTGAGAACCCTCGCTACAGGTCAGGTCCAAAGCCAGTCATCAAGACAATTCAGCTGGTAACCATTCCAGATGCAACTGCTATGGCACAGGCACTTGCCAACCGTGAAGTTGACATCATCGCACCACAAGCAACTGCGGCTCTGGTCGCTGCGTTGAAGGCTCAAAGAGGCACCAAGGTCTACGGATTCGGTGGTTCTGTCTATGAGCACTTCGATGTGATGGTGAACGGTCCTGCTTTTGCTGGAATGTCAGCTGACAAGAAGCTAGACCTGCGTAGGGCAATTCTTTTGACTATTCCAAGACAAGAGATTGTTGACAAGCTAGTTAAGCCAATTAACCCATCAGCTAAGGTGCTGGACTCAATTACTCCTTACTTCAACAGCAGCCCGAACCACGCCAAGATGGCAGCTGCTAATGGAGTAAAGCCATACCAGGCAAACGAGACCACTCGTCTGGCCCAGGCCAAGGAACTTCTTGAGAAGCACGGTTACTCGACCGCTAAGCCTTTCAAGATCACCCTGCACTGGGGTGGACCAGCTAACGAGCGTCGCAAGAACACTGCCGCACTGATGGTTGCAGCTGCAGCCAAGGTGGGTATTGAAATCGTTAGCAAGCCTTCCGCTGTTTGGAGCCAGGAGTTGGAAAGAAAAGCTGGTCAGGATGCACAGTTCTATGCGTGGGTCCAGACTTCGACTACTTACAACGGCCTACTTACCATTTACGGAAACGACAATGGCAAGGCTCGTCCATCAAACTACATTGAGTGGATCAACCCAACCGTTGAGAAGGCTCTGAAGCGCCACCAAGACGAGGCTCTGACCGCAGCTCAGGCATACCAGGTCAACTTGACATTCGAGAAGGAATACTTCAAGGATGCAGTTGGTCTACCACTGTTCCAGTGGGCTTCTGTTGTCGCTGCTACCAGCACGTTGAAGAACGTGAAGCCAGCTCCACTATCACCACAGGTGGTATGGAACTTCTGGGAGTGGAGATACTAATCCAGCCTGAATAGGCAAAAATCGGCTGGCTCCAGGGTTTATACCTTGGAGCCAGCTGTTTTAATCTAGACTTGACCGAACTTCATAGAGGAAGAGACCGTTTGTTTTCTTACATTCTTCGCCGACTCGGTGCTCTGGTACTGGTTCTTATTGGCTCGACGTTCCTGGTTTATAACCTGACGGCCATATCGGGCGATCCTTTGGAAGACCTTCGAATTTCCACTGAGCCAAACGCACAGCTTTTGCTTGAAAGAGCAATTCGTGAATTGCAACTCGACGTTCCACCGCCACTTAGGTACTTTGCCTGGATTACAGGTCTGCTTGGGCTGAACGGAGCACCCACTTTTGGTTTTACAATCGAGGGAAGTCAGGTCTGGGATGTAATCGGATTGGCCATTCCAATTTCTATCCGTTTGGTGATAATCGCCACAATTCTTTCAATCCTTATTGGAATCACCATCGGTATCATCTCGGCTCTGCGCCAGTACAGCCGATTTGACTACACAATCACCTTCGTTGCTTTTCTCTTCTTTTCGCTACCTATTTTCTGGGTAGCGGTTCTGCTGAAGCAATTTGCCGCCATCGAATTCAATAACTTTCTACTGGACCCAGTGATTTCAACAACTTGGTTAACCGGCCTTTCATTGTTTGCGGGATTATTCTGGGCCGGAATACTCGGAGGAAATCGTCTGCGATTCTGGTCCATCTTTGGATTAGCTTTTGTGGTTACTTTTGCAACCTTGTCGTACATCTCCGCCACCGGCTGGCTGCTAACTCCATCTCTGGGCCCTGTGCTCATTACTTTGATGGCTCTTGCCGTGGCACTGGGAATTACTCAGCTGTCTAACGGTGTTTCCAATCGTCGTGCTGTAATTGTTGCTTTAGTCCTGGCTGGACTGACGCCGTTGTTTTATTTCATCATGCAGCCGATTTTCGGTACTGAGTTCGATGGCGCTTTGATGCCTCTATTGGCTTTACTCTCAATCCTGGTCGGAGCACTTGTTGGCTACTTTGCCGGTGGGGATGACCGCAGGGCCATTGCTAGAACTGGTGCCATCACAGCGTTTCTTTGCGCGGGATTGATTGTCCTAGATCGATTCATGCAGTCCTGGAATGACTATTACAACAATGAATGGATCTTTGGTCGCCCGATTGCGACAGTCGGAGATTCCACCCCTGAACTCGGTGGTGACTTTTGGTTGACCGGTATCGATGCATTTACGCACCTGCTTTTGCCAACCATTGCCTTGATGCTTATTTCGGTAGCTGGCTATGTTCGTTACTCAAGGGCCTCCTTGCTTGAGGTGCTGAATCAGGATTACATACGCACTGCCAGAGCTAAAGGCTTAAACGAGCGAACTGTAATCATGCGACACGCCTTTAGGAATTCATTGATTCCACTGACGACAATCATGGCTTTTGATTTTGCTGGTGTCCTGGGTGGAGCAATTATTACTGAACAAGTATTTGCTTGGCGCGGAATGGGCACTGTCTTCAACACAGGCCTTGCCAAATTTGACCTCAACCTTGTAATGGCGGTGGTTTTGATTACCAGTATTTCTGCCTTGATTTTCAACCTAATTGCCGATCTGGTCTACTCAGCACTGGATCCTCGAATCCGAGTTACGAAGTAAGGGGAGTGGATGTCTTCAACTAACGAAAGTCGCGGTTCGGAAGAATCACTGGAGCAGCTCGAAACGGCCGGACTAAGTCAAAGCCAGATTGTGCTTAGGCGATTTCTTCGCCATCGCGCCGCAATGATTTCGCTCTTTCTATTGATCTTCATAATCCTCTTTGTATTCACAGCCGGTGGCCTCGCGCTAGGTACTACTGAAAATCCAATTCGAATCATGGGTTGGTGGCAATGGGACTTCACCGACATTCCACCGCTTAATGGAATGGGGGAGCCAACGCTAGATTTAATTCCACCCTTTATTGACGGAACTGGATTCAACATTGGTGATCATCCATTTGGCCAGGATGCAATTGGCCAAGACTACTTTGCTCTTGTAATAAGAGGCGCCCAGCAATCAATCACTGTGATGTTTGTAATTGGTGCGGTAGCGGCATTTTTAGGAACAACTCTCGGTGCAATCGCTGGCTACTTCGGTAAGTGGGTTGACCAGCTGATCATGCGCTTTGTTGACCTTTTGATCACCATCCCAACACTAATCATTGGAGCTGTAATTGGTGTTCAGATTGGAAACTTGGGAGTCTTTTTCCTCGCTCTGTTCTTGGGATTGGTGGCCTGGACTGGCCTATCGCGTTTGGTGAGAGGCGAGTTTCTCTCGCTAAGAGAGCGGGAATTCGTTGACGCAGCGAGGGTTGCGGGAGCGTCAAATCGCCGAATCATTTTCAAACACATTTTGCCTAATGCCATTGGTGTCGTAATTGTTTCTGTGACGCTTCTCATGTCGGGAGCAATCTTGTTGGAAACGGCTCTTTCTTATCTTGGATTTGGTGTCGTTGCCCCAGACACTTCCCTTGGTGCCCTGATCTCAACCAATCAGGACAGCTTCACAATCTACCCATGGCTGTTTTGGTGGCCAGGTCTTTTCATCGTGACGATTGCACTCTGCATCAACTTCATTGGCGATGGTCTTAGAGATGCATTTGATCCAAGGCAAAAACGCAAGATTACTAAAAAAGATAAAGAACTGGCTAAGACTGCTCAGAAAGCTCAGGACAAGTAGTGAGCCAAGAGCAAGAGCGTTGGAACTACTGCCAAGGCAATTCCAAGGTAGTTCGGAGTAATTTGAGAGACAGACGGAAGATCCTTGGAACTGTTTTGCATGCGCTTAATCTGCAGAGCAATCGATCCAGTAATTGTGCTCGGCATGTCACCCGGTCTCACCAGCTCACCCGATTTCAGACCCAGAGCTCTAAAGTCTTCGGTGGTGTGGGAGCGATGACGAAGGCGACCTGGTGCTGGGGCTGCCCAAGCAGAAATACTTCCAAATTTGCCGCTTACCTTCAAGGCAAAGCGAGTGTCTACATCAGCTATGGCACCGATGCCTATCTTCGCCAGTCGAAAGGGATTGACAATCTCGAGGTACTCACCTTGAATTTCGACACTGGGAATCACGTAACCAAGCCAAATCCAACTGAGTGCAAAGAGCAACCACAACAGAGTCTCTACCAAGTCGCCATAGCCAAAGAAAATTGGTTGGCCAGCTGCCAATGCAGCCAACAAAACAGAACTGATTGCTATCACGTAACTAGAGGTGGGTCGCTTACTCATTCTCATCTTGCCTTTGCGAAGGGGGCCAAATAATGGTTGATCGATCATCACCTATTCTCCAGGTTTCCAACTACAACGTCGAATTTTGGGTAGACGGTGTTTGGTATCCAGCTGCCATTGACATGAATTATGAGGTGGCTGCTGGTGAAGTCCTAGCCATCGTCGGCGAGTCTGGCTCCGGCAAGTCGTCTTCTCAGATGGGTCTGATGTCACTACTGGCAAGCAATGCGAGGGTAACCGGCTCGGTCAAAGTTCGCGGCCAAGAAATGCTCGGCTCTGGCAACAAGCATGTCCGCAAGTTCCGCGGCAAGGAAGTTGCCTACATTTTCCAAGAGCCGATGACTGCGCTTAATCCTGTTTACACAATTGGTTTTCAAATCGTGGAAGCGCTGCAGACACACTTTCCTATTTCCAAAGCTCAGGCTAGAGAAAAAGCAATTGAACTTTTGAATCTCGTCGAAATTCCAGACCCAGAAAAGAGCTTCGACAAGTATCCGCACCAACTCTCAGGCGGCCAGCGTCAGCGCGCCATGATTGCCCAGTCGCTTTCTTGTGACCCTGGCTTGCTGATAGCGGATGAGCCCACAACGGCGCTTGATGTCACTGTCCAGGCTGAAATTCTCGACCTGATGCGTAATTTGAAGGACAAATTGAATTCTGCCGTCGTGCTGATTACCCATGACATGGGCGTCGTGGCGGACTTGGCCGATCGCATTTTGGTTATGAAAGACGGATTTACTGTTGAGCAGGGAACTGCTGATCAAATATTCAATAGGCCCAACCATCCTTACACGCAAGCACTACTTGCTTCAGTTCCTAAGCTAGGAAGAAGTGCGAAACGCGAGTTGAGCAACGATGCTGCAACGCAACCAGTGCTTTCGTTGCGCGATGTTTCCATTACCTACCCCAAGCGTGGTCGCGTACCAGCTTTCACTGCAGCCAAAAACATAAGCTTTGACATCTATCCGGGAGAGATTCTTGGATTGGTGGGAGAGTCCGGTTCTGGCAAGACAACAATTGGGCGAGCGGCAATAGGACTTCTTCCAATTTCTAACGGAAGCATCAAGCTGATTGGCGAAGAAATTGGTGGGGCATCACAAAAGCAATTGAGAAGCTTGCGTCAGCACACTGGTATTGTTTTTCAAGATCCTGGAAGCTCACTCAACCCTCGCTTGCCAATTGGTGAGAGCATTGGCGAGCCGCTGTTGCTTGCAAAAAGAGCATCGGGCGAAGAACTGGACAATATGGTCGAGGATTTACTGGATTCAGTAGAGCTTCCTCGTAGTTATCGAAACAGATACCCTCATGAGCTCTCCGGTGGTCAACGACAGCGCGTTGGTATTGCCAGAGCTATTGCTCTGCGACCTGACCTGCTAATTGCGGATGAACCAACCAGCGCACTTGACGTCTCCGTTCAAGCGCGTTTCTTAGATTTGTTGCTCGATTTGCAAGACAAACTTAAATTCGCTTGTTTGTTTATCTCGCACGACTTGGCCGTGGTGGACATTTTGGCTCACCGAATTGCTGTTTTGCAAAACGGTGAATTGGTGGAGATCGGCGAGCGCGATCAGATTCTAAAGAACCCGAAAGAGGAGTACACAAAGCGTCTCATTTCGGCCGTTCCCGTCCCAGACCCGGATGAGCAACGCAGGCGTCGAGCGGCTCGACTGGGCTTGGATTTTTCTGCTTAGAATTATTGAGTAGCCCCAGGAAGACCACTATGACCTACATAATTGCCCTGCCTTGTGTTGATGTGAAGGACAAGGCGTGTATCGATGAGTGCCCCGTTGATTGCATATACGAGGGCGACCGCATGCTCTACATCCATCCTGATGAGTGCGTGGACTGTGGAGCATGTGAGCCCGTTTGCCCGGTCGAGGCCATCTACTACGAGGATGATGTCCCGGAACAGTGGAGCGAGTACTACTCGGTCAATGTTGACTTTTTCAATGAAATTGGATCTCCTGGTGGGGCCGCCAAGGTAGGCGCTATCGCGGGGGACCACCCTTTGGTGGCAGCCCTGCCTCCGCAAAAGAGCTAGCCACTGGCAATTTCAGACTGATTCCTCTATTCTTACTACTCGGCCTAAGGCCTGTACCCAGGAAAGCAACTAAGGATTTTTCATGCCAGTACCTAAGCGACGTAAATCACGTGCAAACATTCACGCTCGCCGTTC
>CAYXWU010000036.1:0-9155 GCA_964468885.1 uncultured Aquiluna sp.
TCAGCAAGATGCTGAAAGACCCCTACAAGTTCTTCACAGGCCGCAAACAAGAGCCGCCAAAGAGCGATAACTAAGCTTTCTTTGTGGAAAAGCAAGTAAGGCCAAAGACCGAGGGTTGGACGCAGGCCAAGGATGAATCCGGCAAGCCACTGCTTCAGTTCACCGATAAGCGAAGAGGCAAACCACCAGTTCACCTGGCTGACCTCACTCCACAAGAGCGCAAGCAGCAATTCGAAGAGCTAGGCATTCCGGGCTTTAGAGCAAATCAGATTTCCACGCACTACTTCACCCACTACACCTCAGATCCTGAGGCCATGACTGACCTTCCAAAAAGCGGCAAAGAAGAACTAGTCCAAAAAGTTCTACCAAACCTTCTAACTGAAGTAAGAAGACTCAGAACAGATGATGGAAAAACAATCAAGTTTTTATGGAAGCTCTTTGATGGAGCCCTTGTCGAATCAGTTCTGATGCGCTACCCAAACAGAATCACTCTTTGCATTTCATCCCAAGCAGGTTGCGGAATGAACTGTCCGTTTTGTGCAACGGGTCAAGCAGGTCTAACCAGAAACTTATCCGCTGCAGAAATCATCGATCAGATAGTCAGAGCAAACGCTGCCATTCAAGCTGGCGAGCTTGGAGCCAAAAAACATTCGGATGAGAGAGTAAACAACATTGTCTTCATGGGAATGGGCGAGCCACTTGCAAACTACAACCCAGTGATGCAAGCCATTAGAACCATGCTCGCCGAACAACCAAATGGTCTTGGCATGTCTGCCAGAAACATTACTGTTTCAACAGTTGGCCTAGTCCCAGCAATTCAAAAACTTGCCGATGAAGATTTACCAATTACCTTCGCACTTTCTCTTCACGCACCAGACGATGAACTCAGAGATGAGTTGGTTCCCGTCAACACAAAGTGGAAAGTAGATGAAGCTCTCGATGCTGCCAAGGCCTACTTCGATAAAACAGGCAGAAGAGTTTCCATCGAATACGCCCTCATCAAAGACATGAACGATCACAACTGGCGAGCAGAACTAATGGCCAAGAAACTAAATGCCAGAGGCAAAGGCTGGGTGCACGTGAACCCAATTCCACTGAACCCAACTCCAGGTTCGGTTTGGACCGCCTCCACCCCAGAGCAGACCAAGTCTTTCCTGAAGATCCTTGAAAACAATGGGATCCCCACGACCCTGAGGGACACCAGGGGCAAGGAAATAGACGGAGCTTGCGGCCAGCTGGCAGCAAGTTTGGAAGATTAGTCAAGACCCCCTAGACTACTTCCATGACGCAAATTGAATTTGGCCTAGACACCTTTGGCGACATTTCTTTAGATGATGCCGGCCACCCTATATCTGCCGGGCAGGTAATCAGAGATGTAGTTGAACAAGCAAAGCTTGCAGATCAACTCGGTCTTGCTGGATTCAACATTGGTGAGCACCACCGAGATGACTTTGCAGTTTCAGCGCCTGACACGGTTCTGGCTGGCATCGCAACTGTCACCAAGAATATTCGTCTTGGTTCCGGCGTCACCGTTTTGTCCTCTGAAGACCCAGTTCGCGTATACCAACGTTTTGCAACTCTCGATGCTCTTTCCAATGGAAGAGCAGAAATAACTGCAGGTCGTGGATCTTTCATCGAATCATTTCCACTCTTTGGCTACGACCTAAGTGACTATCACGTTTTATTTGAGGAAAAACTTGAGCTGCTAGTAAAGCTTCTCAATGAGGATGCAGTGACCTGGAGCGGAACAACCAGAGCATCGCTAACTAACCAAGAGGTTTATCCAAAGACTGAGCGTGGAAGAATCCCACTGCGCGTTGGTGTTGGTGGATCTCCTGAGTCAGTACTTCGTGCTGCAAGACTAGGAATCCCAATGGCACTTGCAATTATTGGTGGAGATCCAGCAAGGTTTGCACCATACGCAAATCTTTACCGAGAAGCTCTTGATAAAGCAGGTCAGCCACAACTACCAATCTCAATTCACTCACCTGGTCACATCGCTGACACCGATGAGCAAGCAATTGAAGAACAGTGGCCACACTACGAAACTGGATTTGGTCGAATCGGTAAAGAGCGCGGCTGGGGTCCAATGACCAAGATGCACTTCATCTCAGAAGTAAATGGTGGATCCATGTATGTGGGATCTCCGGAAACTGTTGCAAGAAAAATTGCTTATGCCATTAGTTCACTTGGAGCATCTAGATTTGATTTGAAGTATGCCAATGGCCCCATGCCACATAGCAAGACCATGAAGTCAATTGAGCTCTATGCCACCAAGGTTGTTCCGATGGTGAATGAGCTATTGACTGAAGCTCGCGTCTAACTCTCTAGAACAGCCATCGCGGCGTTGTGACCGGCAATTCCACTAACTGCTCCGCCGCGTCTGGCACTTGAGCCGCAGAAGTAAATCTTCTCGAAGCCTGTGGCGACTCCCCAACGCTCGGCTGGGGTAGTCAGGTTCTCGGAATCCTCTGCAAAGGGCCAACTGAGAGGTTCGTGGAAGATGTTTCCACCTGGTAGGCGCAGAGCATCTTCTAGGTCCTTCGTGGTCTTAGTTTCAATGCAGGGCTCACCATTTCCATCCAGCAACAATAGGCCTCGGATGTCCTCAGCCAGCACTGAATTCAATGATTCGATCACAGCTTCCTGGAACCTATCTCGCATCTCATCGTTGTTGGATTCGTTGACGAGCGAATGCGGGGTGTGAAGAGCGAAAACAGTCAGTGTCTGCACGCCTGCTGCTCTGAGCTCAGGGGAGAGGATGCTTGGGTCAGTGAGTGAGTGGCAATAGATCTCGCATGGTAAAGGAGTTGGAATTTCTCCGCGTGATGCTTGATCAAATGCCGTTTGCAGTTGTGAATAGTTTTCGTTGATGTGAAAAGTTCCACCAAATGCGGCAACCGGGTCAATGTTCTCTTTTAGTTTTGGAAGTCGCTTAAGGAGCATGTTTACTTTTACTTGCGCACCTTGTGCTTTTTCTTCTTTCTTGCCAAGCAGTCTTGCAAGCTCCGGTCTTGCAATGTTTGCCAAAACAAAATTAGCTTTAACTTCGTGCAGTTCACCATTTATTTGGTAGCTAACTTTTCCATCCTCCCTCAAGCCAGTCACTTCAGCATTTGAAACAAGCTCTGCCCCAAATCTCTCTGCTGCAGCTCTCATTGATTTAGTTATGGCACCCATGCCACCAACCGGAATATTCCAATCTCCTGTTTCCCCGCCAATCACGTGATACAGAAAACATTTACTTGCCTGCATAGAATCATCAACGTTTTTAGCGAAGGTGCCGATCAGAGCATCCGTGAGAACTACACCGCGAACTAAGTCAGAAGAGAAATCTCTTTCGATCAGTTTTCCAATTGGAGATTCAATAAATTCAGAAAGCTCTCCTAGTTCTGCAATTACTTGAGATCTTTTCTTTAGTGGAGAAAGAACTGTAGGAAAGAGTTTTTGGGCCAGCTCAGTGGTTTTTGAGTAGAACTGATTCCAGTTATCAAAGTCAGAGCTGCCAACTGATTCAAAGCTTGCCTTGGTTGCTGCTGGATCATTTCGATCAATCAGGAGTCCGCCTTGGCCTTGGGGATTTGGCGTATAAGAGGAGTATCGCCTGGGCGCCAATTCAACCTCTAGGCCCAAATCCGTGATGATTTGCTTTGGTAAAAGGCTTACTAAATAGGAGTATCTGGAGAGTCTGGCCTCAATGCCAGGGAAGGCCTCGATTGAAGTGGCGGCACCACCGAAGTAGTCCAGTCTTTCCAGCAGCAGGACCTTCTTGCCGGCCTTGGCTAGGTAGGCAGCGGCCACTAGGCCGTTATGGCCACCTCCGATGACCACCACATCCGCGTATTTACTGGGCATGAGGGGAGTCTAGGCTCTGCGGGCTAGTCAGGAATGTCCGACTTTGTTCTATTTTGTTCGTTTGTGATTATTTTGTTATGAAAACCGCATAGTTTCGCGGTTTAGCGCGGTTAGTCTGATTAGCAAGAGTCCAAAATAGGAGGTTCAATGCTGAACAATATCTCGAACCGCGAGATGGACCGTCGCCTAATTCTTAAGGGTGCGGCCGCTGGTGGTCTAGGAATTGCTGGAGCAACCATGCTGGCCGGATGTGCCCCTGGTGATTCAGCAAGCGCAGGTCCCGTCGCTTTCGGTGCACGTACCGTTGACGAAAACCCAACCAAGCAGCTACAGGCACTTGTTGCTGCTTACACCGCGAAGACTGGTAACGAAGTTACCTACAACGCAACCGAATCAAATGCTTTCCAGAACAACCTTTCTCAGTACCTACAGGGAACTCCAGATGACTGCTTCCAGTGGATGGCAGGATTCCGTATGCAGTTCTTTGCAGCTCAGGGTCTACTAGTAGACATCTCTGACGTTTGGGAAGAGATCGGAAGCCAGTACAACGAGAGCTACAAGATTGCTTCCACCGGTCTAGACGGCAAGCAGTACTTCGTTCCTCAGAGCTGGTACCCATGGGCACTTCACTTCCGCAAGTCAACAATGGCTGAGATCGGAATGAACCCAGAAGACATCTACAACTGGGATGACTTCATGGCAGCCCTGGAAGAACTAAAGGCAAAGGGCCTAGTTGGTCTAGCTGCTGCTGACAAGGGTGGCTGGGAAGCAATGGGAACCTTTGACATCCTGAACGCTCGTATCAACGGATACCAGTTCCACGTTGACCTGCTTGCAGGCCGTGAGAAGTGGACCGATGACCGAGTCAAGGAAGTATTCCGTTACTGGGAGATGCTGCTTCCATACCAGAACACCAACGTGCTTGACCTTGAGTGGGACGGCGCAATGCAGCTGTTGCTGCAGCGCCAGGCAGGATTCTTCCACATGGGATCTTGGTTCGGTGCAAACTTCAAGGAGCAGTCTGAAGAGGACTACAACGACCTATGGGTTGTTCCATTCCCTGAAATCAACCCAGACCACGCACGCGACACAATCGATGCTCCAATCGATGGTTTCTGTGTTGCTGCTAACGGTGCTAACAATGCTGGTGGTAAGGACCTAATCAAGTTCGCAGGTGACATGGAAGGTGTTCAGGCAATGCTAGACACCGGTGTTCCAATGACCTCTGCTAACAACGGTCAGGACACTTCAACCTACGACGCATTCCAGACTCAGCAGCTTGCTGTTATGAACGAGGCTAAGTACATCACTCAGTTCCTCGACCGTGACACTCGCCCTGACTTTGCTGGCCCTGCTGTAGGACCTGCATTCCAGAGCTGGTTCAAGGACCCATCAAGCGTTGACTCAATGCTGGAGTCCCTACAGTCACAGTGGGATGCACTACCTCCACTAGCCTAATAAGCTAAAAAGCATGACAACTGAGACGACGGCGCCGACTAATCATCGGCGCCGTCGTTTCTTTTCTAAAACAGACAAGATCACTCTTGGATTCTTCATTGGAATCCCAACTTTTCTTCACTTAGCCCTGGTTTGGCTACCGGCGCTCGCAACTATTTATTTATCTTTCACCTACTGGACCGGTATCAAGCTGGAATCGATTCAGTGGGCAGGGCTTGCAAACTACGAGAACATCTTTTTCAATACCCCAATCTTCTGGGACGCACTAAGAGTCAACACAATCTGGTTGCTTTGGTTCTTCCTGATTGCAACACCGATTGGTGTGCTACTGGCATATCAAATTGATAGGGAGATTCGCGGACACAAGTTTTATCAATCTGCCTACTACCTACCGGTAGTTCTCTCCTTGGCAGTCACAGGAATTATCTGGAACTTCTTGCTTAGACCCGATGGTTTCGTAAATGGTCTGCTGGGTCTTCCAATATCAGAAGCCATTTCATTCTTCGGCGATGACCGCTACAACATCTGGGTCATCATGATCATGGCGTCTTGGCGCCACATCGGTTACATCATGCTTTTGTATTTAGCTGGGCTAAAGGCAATTGATTCGGCCCTGCGTGAGGCTGCCACCATTGATGGAGCGACCGAGTGGCAAACCTTCCGCAAGGTGGTCTTTCCAGCCATGAAGCCTGTCAACATCATTGTTTTGGTGATCACGATCATCGAGTCCCTTAGGGCCTTCGACATGGTCTACATCATTTATGGCTCATCCGGCGGTCTACCGATTTTGGGTGTTTTGGTCTTCAACAACATCGCCGGTGAGGGAGCCTCGATGAAGGGAGCTGCTTACGCGGTAATCCTGTTCCTGCTCTCAATCGTCCCGATCATCGCTTACCTCCGACAGCAGTTCAAGGAGGACGTAAAGTGACGACCACAATCAAGCTTCCAAAGAAAAAGAAGAAGCTCTATGCCCAGGACATCAAAGACCGACTGATTTCGCTCCTAATTGGAATCTTCGCAATTCTTTGGATTTTCCCAATTCTCTGGACTCTTTGGTCCTCACTCAGACCATATAAAGAGATTCGTGCCGGCGGTGTCTTTTCGCCACCACAGGAGCTGGGACTTTTCAACTATGAAGATGCAATTTCGCGAATGGAATTGCCAACCTATTTTTATAACACAGCGGTAATTACGATTCCTGCCGTCTTCCTAACGCTCTTGTTTGGATCCCTTATTGCATTCGTAGTGACTAGGTATTCCTTCAAGTTCAACGTGGCGATGCTGCTGCTCTTCACGGCCGGAAACCTGCTTCCCGCCCAGCTGGTATTCATTCCTGTGTTCAAGATGTATTTGGCGCTCGGAGATTTGGTTGGAGATCGAAGATTCCTCTATGACAACCATTGGGGAGTGGTTTTGATCCACGTTGCTTTCCAGATGGGATTTGCAACTTTCGTGCTCTCTTCATACATGAAGACCATTCCGAAGGAAATTTCAGAGTCAGCGATGGTTGATGGAGCCAACGTCTTCACCCACTACTTCAGAGTGATGCTGCCACTACTCAGACCACCACTAGCGTCGCTAGCTGTGCTGATGACGACTTGGATTTATAACGACTTCTTCTGGGCACTGGTTTTGATGTCGACGGATAGTAAACGTCCAATCACCTCTGCACTTGGCAGACTGCAAGGAGAGTTTGTTACCGACTACAACCTCTTGGCGGCAGGCGCCATGATTGCAGCAATACCCACACTGATTGTCTTCTTTGTGATGCGAAAACAGTTCGTGTCTGGATTGACTGTTGGTGCGACAAAGGGCTAAGCCCTAACGCTGACGCTTTCATAACCTCTCAGAACAAAGGTCGGCCTTCTTACTGGTTCGCCCTTGAGTTCCAGGTTCGGATACTTCTTCACTAGCTGCGGCAGTGCCGTTGTCATCTCCATGCGGGCCAGGGGTGCTCCAATGCAGAAGTGGATGCCCGCTCCGAAGCCGATGTGTGGGTTGGGGGAGCGAGTGAGATCAAGCTGATCCGCATTCTGGAAAATCTCCTCGTCTCTGTTAGCACTGCCTAGCAGAGCAGCGATTTTCTGTCCTTCTTTCACCATCACCCCACCAATCTCGGTGTCTTCAGTGGCGGTGCGCTCAAACAGATGAAGAGGAGCATCAAACCTAAGGAACTCATCGACGGCAGACCCAGCTAGTTCATCTGGTGAGTTTCTAAGAAGGTCCCACTGCTCCTTGTTGCGAAGTGTTGCAACCATGCCATTGCCAAATCCGTTCACGCTCGCTTCGTGACCGGCATTCAACAAAAGAACGCAGGTAGCAATGAGTTCTCTGGCGGTTAACTTCTCACCCTGCTCTTCAACTAATGCAAGTTCAGTTATTAGATCTGGTCCTGGGTTTTGCTGTCGATCAACCATCAGGCCGTGAACATAAGAGGCAAATTCATTACTGGCTTTTCTAGCCTCTGCCTTCTCTTGTTCAGTCGGAGCAGGTTCATACATCTTCACAATCGCTTGCGACCAAGGTCTTAGCAGGTATTCGTCCTCTTTGGGGAAGCCAAGCAGTTCTGAGATGACCATGACCGGAAGAGGTTCTGCAAAATCAGCAATTAGATCAAACTCGCCTTTGTCAGCAAGCTTCTCGTCGATGTTCGAAAGAAGCTCTTTGGTGAGTCTTTCAACGGTTGGGCGAAGCTCTTCTATGGTCTTTGGATTGAAAGCTTTCATTACCAGCGAGCGAAGTCTGGTGTGCTTTGGGGGCTCTGAATCCAATATGGAATCAGAGTGCAAGTAGTTGAAGGTTTCCCAATCCTCTAATGGTTTTCTTTCTTGAAAGATTCTCCCGAGTGTTCTGGTTCTGAGAACCTGATTTGCATCCTTGTAACGTGCAGCTAGAAACAATCCTGATTCTTCGTGCCAAAGTGGTTTGCCTGCTTGTCTTAGTTCTTTGAGAGCAGGGTAGGGATTTATAACGAAGTCTGAATCAGTGAAGCTAAGCATTCTTTAGTTTGATCTCCGAAATATCTAATCTCTCTGCCTTGAAGGAATTAACCTTGTGATCAGATGGATATCCGATTGCAATTCCACAAAGCAGTTTGTAACCACGAGGAATATTGAATTCTTTCCTGATCGGATCTGCCCACAGTGCTACTGCTCCCTGTGCACAACTGCCCAAACCTCTGGCATGTGCAGAAAGCATCAGGTTCTGCATAAACAAACCAGCATCGGAAACCGAATACTCACCCAGTCCTGAATGAGTAAAGATAAACAACTCAACCGGCGCCCCAAAGAACTCATAGTTCCTTGCCCACTGCGCCTGTCTCGCCTTTTGGTCATCACGCTTAATTCCAAGCAGTCCATAGAGCTCAGCCCCAACTCTTTGCTGTCTTGGAACCAGCTCTTTTGGATAGGGACGAAAGACCTTGTAGTCAGAGGTTGGCAGTCCCGTTCTGGTAATCAGCAGTCGGATCTTTCCCCAAAGGCCATCTCTTAGCGCTCTGGCAGCAGCATCCCATCTTCTGAGCAGCTCACCTGCGATGCGGTCTCTTTTCTCACCTTTTGCAATGCCAACCAGGTATGGCCTGGTGTTTGACCAGGAAGGAGCTGTCATGGCATCAGTTAGCAGCTGATCAATCAGCTCATCGGGAACCGGGGTTGATAGAAAATCTCTCGTAGTCCTTCTGGATGCTACGAAGTCTTGCCACTCCTGCGGGGAAATACTCACCCCCACAGGTTACAGCTAAAACCGGACAAAAAAAGAACCCCAGGTTTCCCTGGGGTTCTTTCTGTTTGAACTAATTAGTTCTTGAACTCGGTGTTCGCAAACTCCTTGTCGTCTTCCGC
>CAYXWU010000037.1:0-9096 GCA_964468885.1 uncultured Aquiluna sp.
TGCAGGACATCGGACACTCTCACCAGGGAGCGGTGCTGGTCTTCTATCACTGGACACTGCTAGTTTCAACCAGTTTGCTTTTGTTTTTTTGGTTCGATCTCCCGCAAGTTCTTGTAATCTTTGGTTGCTGGCAACTGCTAGCCCTACTTCACACCTATTGGCCAGTTTTGGCTAAGCGTCTCAAGCACAGGAGAAAAGTTGCAAACAAATAGCCAAAAACTCTTCTCGAAGGCCCTAAAGCTGAACCTTCTGCTTGCACTTGCAGTGGCCGTTATTGGTTCGGCAGTGGGCTACTTAGTCTTTGGCTTGCCAGGAGTGAACTCTTCTCTGATAGGTGCGGCGATTTCAGTTGTTTTCGGGGCGATGACTATTGGCAGCATCAAGCTCGGAGCTCGGCTGGGATTGAACGGCTTTTACGCCTTGGTTCTCGGAGGGTGGCTTCTGAAGGTTCTGCTGTTTGCGCTCTTATTGGGCTTCTTGCAGTCGGCCACTTTTATTTCAGGCCCGATGTTCTTTTTTGCGGTGGTGGCATCTGTACTAGGGGCCCTTGCCATTGACTCATACCTGGTTTTGAGTGCCAAGCTCCCGGTGGTTGAAAATTAGCCGTTAATTTAGGGAATTGCGGCAATTCGGTCTTAGTTAGTCTTATAAACTCTTGGGGAAACCCAACCCACTTGGCCTTCAGCGCCCCTGACCAGGAGAGCTAACCTGCTTACTGCACTGAACATTTTCTTGGCCGAGGGCGGCGAATTTAAGCCTCCAACAATTTACGAGTTTTACCCAGAAGTCTTCCTATTTGAGGGAACGCCTTTCGCAATTAACCGAATCATGATGATTCGTCTGATTGTTATGACGCTTCTCATTGTCTTGTTCCTACTCTGGACCAGAAAGTTCAATCAGGCGGTAAAGACCGGAAAAGTGGTGCCGGGTCGTTTCCAGCTTTTGGGAGAGATGGCTCTCAACTTTGTTCGTAAGTCCATTGCTCACGATCAGCTAGGTGAGAAGGATGGCGAGCGCTTCCTCCCACTTCTAACCACAATCTTCTTCATGGTTCTGGGGATGAACATCACAGGCATCATTCCTTTTGCCAACATCGCGGGAACATCCGTGATTGGGATTCCACTAGTTTTGGCAGCAGCTGCCTACGTCACATTTATCTATGCGGGAATCAAGCGCCATGGCCTGAAGTTCTTCAAGAACTCTCTGTTCCCATCTGGTGTGCCAGTTTATTTCTACACCTTGGTGACTCCTATCGAATTTCTCTCGACCTTTATCCTGAGACCGGTCACACTGGCACTTCGTCTCTTGATGAACATGATTGCCGGTCACTTACTTTTAGTGCTTTGTTTTTCTGCAACGCACTTTTTCTTTTTCCAAGCTGACGGCCTTTTCAAGGCTTTCGGGGCGGGAACGTTCCTGTTTGGATTCGCATTTACTCTCTTTGAGATTTTGGTGTCGGTCCTGCAGGCATACGTATTTACACTTCTGACCACTGTCTACATTCAGTTGGCATTGGCAGACGAACACTAAACCACCACGGAAGGAAATAAAGTGGACGCAGTAAACCTTGCCGAACTATCCGGCAACATCGCAGTAGTTGGTTACGGTCTAGCAGCAATTGGACCAGGTATCGGTGTGGGATTGGTTGTATCCAAGACCATCGAGTCCATTGCACGTCAGCCAGAACTAGCAGGTCGTCTTCAGGTGACCATGTGGCTAGGTATCGCCTTCACAGAGGCACTAGCTCTGATCGGTCTAGCTACTCCATTCATCTTCGGCTAATCCCACATCATGATTAGCAAGATTTTGGCAGCAACTGCACCCGAGGGTGGTGAACAACCGAATCCTCTGCTTCCTGCTGACTACGACATCATCTGGTCATCGGTAATCTTTGTGACTTTGCTCACCTTCTTCTGGTTCAAAGTGCTACCGGGCTTCAAGAAGATGCTCGATGAACGTGCGAAGGCGATCGAAGGACGTCTAGCTGAGGCCGAAGAGGCTCAGAAGGCAGCCGAGCATCGCACCGCAACTGTCCTAGCTGAGCAAGAAAAGCTCCGCGCGGAAGCATCCAGCATTCGTGAGGAAGCTCGAAGCGAAGGTGCAACGATTTTGGCCGAGCTCAAGGAGCAGGCAGCCCGCGAAGCAGAGAGACTTATTGAAAGTGGCAAGTCGTCTCTAGTTGCCGAGCGTGATGCCGCATCCCGCGCACTAAAGGCAGAAATTGGAGCACTTGCTTTAGAGCTAGCATCCCGAATTGTGAACGAGAAGTTGCAAGATGACAAGGTGGCAAACCGCGTTGTCGACGACTTCATCGCAGAACTAGAAGGCAAGAAAGTCAAGTAATGGCATCCAGCACGCGGCAATCAACTCAGGCTCTGCAGGAGAAACTGCACAGTCAGTCTGGGGTTGACCTGAAACTGGCAGAAGAGCTGTTTGCTGTTGCAAACGCTCTGCAGTCGAGCGCACAGTTGCGCTCGCTGCTCTCGGATCCTTCCGCCGAGGCTGCTGGCAAAGAAAAGGTCATTGACTCGGTATTTGCCGCTGCTACGCCTAAAGCTAAGGAACTCGCCAAATTCGCTGCGAATCTTAGGTGGTCATCAGCTAAAGATATGGCTGCGGCACTGGAGCTAGTTGGGGTGCGTTCAATTGCATCACAAAGCAAGGCGCTCGATGACCTACAGTCTGAACTATTCGAGATTCAGCAGATTGTTTCCCAAGACAGCGAACTTGAGCTAACGCTCTCAACTACCCGCTTTAGCTCTCTTGCCAAGCAGGACCTAGTAGAAAAGCTCTTTAGCGGGAAGGTCAAAGCCGATGCCCTAGCACTTGCTCGTCAGGCAGTGTTCTCCAGAACCTATAAGCGTTTTGCAGAAGTGATTGAGCAGTATGGCCTCTGGATTGCCGAATTTGCCGGCGAGTCAGTTGCTCACGTTAAAGTGGCAAGACCAATCAGCAAAGAGCAGCTAACTCGACTTGCTAGCGCCCTTGCCAAGGCTTTTGGCCGCGAACTTCAGCTAAACGTAGAAATTGATCCAGAGATCCTCGGCGGTGTTCATGTGACTGTGAACGGTGAAGTGATGGATGGAACTGTATTAACCAAGTTGGTAAACGCAAGATTGCAGCTCAACTGAGCTGGTAAATAAGGAAAAGGAAAAGCAATGTCAGAGCTCAAGATCAGTCCGAATGAGATTCGGGATGCGCTGAAGGACTTCGTTTCGTCCTACGAGCCAAAGTCATCTTCAAAGCAGGAAGTCGGTTATGTCACAGACGCAGCCGATGGTATTGCTCACGTTGAGGGGCTTCCCAGTGCCATGGCCAATGAGCTGCTTAAGTTTGCCGATGGAACCATTGGACTTGCTCTGAACCTGGATGAGCGCGAAATTGGTGTGGTTATCCTCGGTGAGTTTTCTTCAATCGAAGAAGGCATGGAGGTCTACCGCACTGGTGAAGTTCTCTCGGTGCCAGTCGGTGATGCTTTCCTAGGTCGTGTAGTCGACCCACTTGGAAACCCAATCGATGGTCTTGGTGAGATCAAGAGTGAAGGGTCTCGTGAGCTTGAGCTGCAGGCTCCTGGTGTTATGCAGCGTAAGAGTGTGCATGAGCCACTACAGACCGGTATCAAGGCGATCGATGCCATGATTCCGGTTGGCCGTGGTCAGCGCCAGCTCATCATTGGCGACCGTCAGACCGGAAAGACTGCAATCGCTGTCGACACAATCATTAACCAGCGAAGCAACTGGGAGAGTGGCGATGTAAACAAGCAGGTGCGCTGCATCTACGTCGCAATTGGTCAGAAGGGTTCCACAATTGCTGGTGTTAGAGCAGCTTTGGAAGAGGCAGGCGCGATGGCTTACACAACCATCGTTGCTTCACCTGCATCTGATCCTGCCGGATTCAAGTATCTAGCTCCTTACACCGGTTCTGCAATTGGTCAGCACTGGATGTATGGCGGCAAGCACGTTTTGATTATTTTTGATGACCTAAGCAAGCAGGCCGAGGCCTACCGTGCTGTGTCACTTCTTCTCCGTCGCCCACCGGGACGTGAGGCTTACCCAGGTGACGTGTTCTACTTACACTCTCGTTTGCTAGAGCGTTGCGCCAAACTATCCGATGAGATGGGTGCAGGTTCCATGACTGGTTTGCCAATCATTGAGACCAAGGCAAATGACGTATCTGCGTTTATTCCTACCAACGTGATTTCAATTACCGACGGCCAGATCTTCTTGCAGTCAGACCTCTTTAACGCAAACCAGCGTCCAGCTATCGATGTTGGTATCTCGGTTTCTCGTGTGGGAGGTGCTGCTCAGGTAAAGGGAATCAAAAAGGTTTCTGGAACTCTGAAGTTGGAGCTTGCGCAGTACCGCGCACTTGAAGCCTTTGCAATGTTTGCATCGGATCTTGATGCTGCTTCTCGCAAGCAGTTGGAGCGCGGTGCTCGACTAACTGAACTGCTAAAGCAGCCTCAGTTCTCACCATACCCAGTTGAAGAGCAGACTGTTTCGATCTGGGCTGGAACAACTGGCAAGTTGGACGATGTCCCGAAAGAAGACATTTTGAAGTTTGAGCGTGAGTTCCTAGACCACCTTGCACGCAAGACTCAGATTCTTACCACCATTCGCGAGACCAATAACCTTGAGGATGACACCATTGCAGCTTTGGAAAAGGAGATTGCAGCCTTCAAGAAGCTATTCCAAACCTCCAAGGGACTCTCTTTGGTAAGTGAAGATGTTTCTAAGGTCGAAGCTCTGGATGAGTCGGAGATTGACCAGGAAAAGATTGTTAAGCAGAAGCGATAGTTAGGAAAGAGTAAATGGGAGCGCAACTTCGGGTCTACCGGCAGAAGATTAAGTCTGCCAAGACGACCAAGAAGATTACTCGTGCCATGGAGCTGATTTCGGCATCCCGAATTCAAAAGGCCCAGCAACGAGTCGCTGCGTCAAACCCATATACTCGCGCTGTCACTCGAGCTGTTTCTGCGGTCGCAACTCACTCGGACATTGATCATCCTCTGACTCGACAGGTCGAGAATCCAACTAGAGCAGCAATTGTGATTTTCACTTCTGATCGAGGATTGGCTGGAGCCTTCTCATCCGGTGCGATGAAAGAAGCAGAGGCACTCTCGAAGAGACTGACTGATCAGGGCCTGACGGTCGATTTCTATCTAGTTGGTCGCAAGGCTGTGGGTTACTTTAAGTTCCGTCAGCGTCCATTTATTAGAGATTGGCAAGGCGGCACCGACCAGCCTCAGTTTGAAACTGCCAGAGAGATTGCTGCTGCAATCACAGAGGCGTTCAACAAGCCAACGGCTGAGGGTGGAGTCGATGAGATTTACCTGGTTGGTAATCGTTTCGTCTCGATGATTTCACAAGAACCAACCACTATTCGTTTACTACCGCTTGAGGTGGTAGAGGAAGAGGCTGGTTCTGCCCTTGAGGTATTCCCGCTTTACGAATTTGAGCCAGAGCCAGAGCAAGTTTTGGATTCTCTACTACCCGTTTACATTGAAAACAGAATCTACAATGCGATGCTTCAGTCAGCCGCAGCAGAGCACGCTGCCCGTCAAAAGGCCATGAAGAGCGCAACAGATAACGCAGACAAACTAATTTTGAACTACACCCGTTTGGCGAATGCCGCTCGCCAGGCAGAAATAACCCAACAGATTTCCGAGATTGTCGGTGGTGCTGATGCACTTGCTGATGTCAAGGACTAACAAGGAAGAGAAAGCAAATGGCTAACAGCACGAAGACAGCCGGTCGTATCGCCCGAGTAATCGGTCCAGTGGTGGATATTGAGTTCCCACACGACGCCATCCCCGAAATCTATAACGCGCTCACAACCGAGATCTCATATGGTGATAAGACCACCACATTGACTCTTGAGGTTGCCCAGCACCTTGGGGATGACCTGGTGAGAGCAATTGCACTAAAGCCAACCGATGGTTTGGTGCGTGGTGGGCTCGTGCATGACACGGGAGCACCAATTTCTGTTCCAGTTGGTGATGTGACCAAAGGCAAGGTATTCAACGTGATTGGTGAGGTTCTCAACTCTGAGCCTGGTCAAAAAGTTGAGGTGACCGAGCGCTGGCCAATTCACCGTAAGCCTCCAAGCTTTGATCAGCTTGAGTCCAAGACTCAAATGTTTGAAACCGGAATCAAGGTTATTGACCTTCTAACCCCTTACGTGCAGGGTGGAAAGATCGGTCTTTTCGGTGGTGCTGGTGTTGGTAAGACAGTTCTGATTCAGGAAATGATTTACCGTGTGGCCGAAAACCACAACGGTGTTTCTGTGTTCGCTGGAGTTGGTGAACGTACTCGTGAGGGTAACGACCTGATTGAAGAAATGAAGGAAGCCGGCGTTATCGACAAGACCGCACTGGTCTTCGGCCAGATGGATGAGCCACCAGGAACTCGTCTACGCGTTGCTCTGTCAGCGCTAACTATGGCTGAGTATTTCCGTGACGTTCAGGGTCAGGATGTGCTTTTGTTCATCGACAACATTTTCCGTTTCACTCAGGCAGGTTCTGAGGTTTCCACACTGCTTGGCCGTATGCCATCTGCTGTGGGATACCAGCCAAACTTGGCGGATGAAATGGGTATCTTGCAGGAGCGAATCACCTCCACTCGCGGTCACTCGATTACATCCCTGCAGGCGATTTACGTTCCTGCGGATGACTACACCGACCCAGCCCCTGCCACGACCTTCGCTCACCTTGATGCAACCACTGAGCTAAGCCGTGAGATTGCCGCTAAGGGTCTTTACCCAGCTGTGGACCCACTGACTTCAACCTCACGTATCTTGAACCCTGCTTACATCTCAGCTGAGCACTACGAGACAGCAATCCGCGTGAAGGCAATTTTGCAGAAGAACAAGGAACTTCAGGAAATCATCGCCATCTTGGGTGTTGAAGAGCTTTCCGAGGAAGACAAGATCACTGTCGCTAGAGCCCGTCGTATTCAGCAGTTCTTGAGCCAGAACACCTACATGGCAACCAAGTTCACTGGCGTGCCAGGTTCAACCGTGCCACTGAAGGAAACCGTTGAGAGCTTCAAGATGATTGCAGACGGAGAGCTTGACCACGTTCCAGAGCAGGCGTTCTTCAACTGCGGAGGCATCGAAGACGTAATGCGCGCCTACGAGAAGATCAAGAAGGATCTTGGCTAGTGGCAAAGCAAATGGTTGTGAATCTGGTTTCGGCAGAGAGAGAGATTTGGTCTGGCGAAGCTGAGATGATCGTTGCCAAGACAGCAGTTGGAGAAATCGGATTGTTGGCAGGTCACGAACCCATCCTTGCCGTATTGGTAGGCGGGCAGATTCGCATCAACTCTGCCGCAGGAAATGTCACCGTTGAAACCCAAGAGGGTGGCTTTATTTCCATGGAGTCAGATGTAGTGACAGTAGTAGTGCGAGATGCTCAACTGGTTAAATAAATAAAATTGACTAACGCCACCGGATTTTTTCGATTCCGGTGGCGTTAGTTTGTTACGGACTACTTATTTGTTGGTGTCTTCCTGAAACGGCATCACGTCGTAAGGCTCAGGGAGTTGGATTATTCCTTCTACTAGTGAAACAATGCTGTCAAACCAGCCCTGGTCGTTGAATAACAAATAGCCAGGCACTAGCCACATGTTCCCTGCGCTGTCAAAGACAGAAACTAGAACTTCTTCCGAACGGTTGATTGTGAGATCCACGATTTCTGGTTTGATCGGTTCAACTGGCTGATCTGATGATTCCTGACCTGGCGCTGGAAGGTCAACAGTGTCTGTTGATCGAGCAATTCCGATTGGTCGGTTGTACTGCTCATAGTATTTGGAAGAAACCCCGCCATACCACCTGCCGTCCTTAATGCGCGCGACTGCATCGACCGGAGAGACAGTTCCGAATTCGCCTCGCTCAACAATTTCAAAGCTGGCTGCTGAGATAGAAGAAATTTTTCCCTGGAAGTCCCAGGCGATGTAGAAGTCAATTGGAATTGGTTGACCTTTGTGCGAATTGCTTACTGTTACATAAGCGCCCCACTGGTCACGCTGGACAGTTAGCTGCTGCTCAGTCACCTCAATGCCCAAAGCCCCAAAGGTGGCAATGGTTTGCTCAATCAATTCCGGTTTGCTTGGAATTAGTTCTGGTTTCGATTGTGGGGGAATGCAGTCTTTTGTGCTTGCTTCACCTTCTGCTGGTTCAGCACACAGCACCTGGTTTGTCCATCGACCAAAGTTCCAGTAACCAGCGCCTGACCAATAGGCGCTTAGGTAGAAGTTTTCACCTTGGATGGAATAGCTGGGGTATTCCTTGGTGGACCAATCGTCCTCTTTAGGCGTGCCTTCTATGCCAAAGTAGTCAGCTACTTTTTGAAGGATTTGGATTGGGTCGCCAACTTTTCTGATCTCATAAACAACCCCTTTTCCACCTTCATCGCTTAGGCCATCGGTTAAGTAGTTGTACTGAATCCAGCCAGGCCAAATCATTTTTGCATCAGCGACTTCAGATGTGGCGGAAAGTGCGCCAGTCTGATTTCCAGAAGGCCCTGCTCCGGCGAGGGTAAACAGTGGCTGAGGGGCTAGCGTGCTTGGCAAGGTCAGTCCAACTGCCAATACAGCTGCTGCTGCGCCTGCTAGTGAGAAACGAGCAGCCCTAAATCCGATAGGGGCGGATTTTCCCTTGAGAGTAGCTTCAACCACCACTGACTCAGACATCAGGGGAGCTTGAGCTGCTGGGTCAGCAGCCCTGATTCGATTTCTAAGATTTTCTTCGTTCATACATAGGTTATGTAGTGGGGGCGTTTGATTTTTCAAGCTCTGACAAGAGATTTTTCTTGGCTCGACTCAGTCGCACATTCGCAGCGTTTTCGCTAATACCCAGGGCAATGGCAACTTCCTTAGGGTCGAGTCCATCTAGGGCCCAAAGAGCAAGCGCTTCGCGTTCTTTTTCGTTCAGCTTGTCCCAGGCTTGTGCTAACTCAAGGTCTGCTAGGGCAATTGATTCTGCCGATGGGGCAGCCACAGGCTCCGCCAGCGTAGCCAAAATTGCCAGACGTCCTGCTTCTTTTCTGCGGTGGTTGGCAATTAGGTAGCGAGCTGTTTTGTATAGCCATGGCAGCTC
>CAYXWU010000038.1:0-8729 GCA_964468885.1 uncultured Aquiluna sp.
ATGAGCAAAGGTAAGTGGCTGGGCGTTATCGCAGGTGTCTTGGTTGTCCTATTGGCCGGTGGTGCACTGGCGGTTGGCAACTACGTCTACACATCAGGAACAGTGGTTCCATGCAAGATCAACGAAGATGATCTTGCTAACAAGCCAGAAGAATTTTTTGCTCCTGGTTCTGGCAATGGTCCATTCCCCGGTCCTGGCTGGGAAAAGTGGGTTGGCACAGATCTGAGTGAATGGTTCATGGTGGGCGTTCCATACACCTCAGAAACCATTCCGGTTTCAGACTCAATAAATCTTTCTGCTTGGTGGATAACCCCTGAGGGTGGCAATGGCAAGACTGTGATTGTCACTCACGGCATCGGAACTTCTCGCAGAGACTTCAACACTTTGCTTCCAACCGGAATGTTGGTTAAAAATGGTTTCAATGTCTTGCTGGTTGACATGCGCGATACCGGCGAATCAACCTGCACCGACGGTCGTCACTCCGCCGGTCAAGAAGAGTCTTCGGACTTTGCAAAGGTTGCTGAATGGGTTGTGAATGAAAAGTCAGTCGCCCCTGAATCACTTGGAATGTTTGGTGTTTCTGGTGGTGCTATCACTACTTCATTGCTTCCAGCTAAAACTGATTTGGTTTCAGCATTTGCAATGGAGGGAACCATTTTTGATTTCAATGCCGCTGCCACCAGAGAAGTTGAGTTCCAAGGTTTCCCAGGTTTCCTATGGCAATTAGCACTCGCAGCAGCTCAGTTATTCCATGGTGTGAATCTGACTGAAACCTCGGTAAAGCAAGGCATTGAGGCAGCAGATGAGCGGCCAATGCTTATCTTGCATGGCGATAAAGATCAAAGGCTTGATTACCAATCTTCGGTTGATTTCTACGAATACGCAAAGAGCGTTGGGGTAAACGTCAAGCTAGAAACCTTTGTTGGGGCTGACCACACCGAAGGTATGTTGACTGAGGGTGGTCGCTATGCCAGGTTATTGGTTGAGTTCTTTGGCTCTTCGCTGCGCTAACTAGAAGCAAATTTCCCTGGTGACATTTAAATTGTCGAGGAGTAGCTTTGAAGTGAATTGAGTGCCATAAAGACTCAATTCAGAAAGAAAAGACAATGAAAGTTGCTGGAAAAGTAGTTGTTGTTACCGGTGCTGGCTCTGGCATGGGTAGAGAGCTAACACTCGAACTAGTTCGCCGCGGAGCAAAAGTTGCAGCGGTTGACATGCGAGCTGAGACGCTGGCAGAAACAAAGAAGCTGGCTGAAGATCTGGGCGGAAAAGTTGCCACTTACGCATTCGACATCACTGATTCCTCAGCAGTTGCTGCGCTTCCCGCCAAGGTTGAATCAGACCTGGGACCAGCTGATGCGCTAATAAATAATGCTGGAATCATCCAGAAGTTTGTGAAAGTAAATGAGCTTTCAATTGAAGATGCAATGCATGTGATGAAAGTCAACTTTGATGGTCCACTGACCTTGATTAAGGCATTCTTACCAGGACTCATGCAGAGGCCAGAGGCACATCTTCTTAATGTTTCTTCGATGGGTGCTTATGCCCCTGTTCCTGGTCAGAGCGTTTATGGTGCATCAAAGGCAGCCCTCAAGCTTCTGACCGAAGGTCTTCGCTCTGAACTGATGGGAACACCGGTTGGTGTAACGATTGTGTTCCCGGGAGCGGTCGCCACCAACATCGCACAAAACTCCGGCATGCAGATCCCTGCTGGTGCTGCTGACATGCCTCAGCAAAAGGCAACCGCTGCCGATGCTGCTGCAAGGCAGATGGTTGATGCGATTGAAAACAACAAGCCCAGAATCACCATTGGCCCAGATGCCAAGTTCATGGACCGCTTCTCCAGGCTCAACCCGGTAGCGGCAGCCAACCTGATCTATAAGCAAATGGGTAACCTGCTGAGCTAGTTCTCCATAAAAGGAAAAGCCCCCTGGAGGAGGGGGCTTTTCTATGCCGATTTTTGAAGCCTCTTTTGGAGGTCCAAAGGAAGGAGAAACAGAAGAAATTACTTTCTATCTGGGTTCGATAAGCCCAAGTCAGAAAGACTGCTGGTTATTCCCACCTGGACCTACCGTGTTCAAAGGCTAAATGGGCAAGCTGATAGAAGGCTGGAAACTGGGGGTTCTGAGGCCTATTGCCAGCAAAGACTCAGGCTAGAAAGGCTCTGATTTCGACTTTGCGATTACAGGCTAAAGAAGCCTGCTTGGCTAGGTCTTCGATCTCGGTGGGTTCGGCTTGAATGATCCAAAAGCCACTGTAGAACTCATCTGCGTTCAAGGATTCTTTGGATACCTGATTGCTACCAGCTCGGTTATCAATCGTTGTTGCTGTTTTTGAAGATCCAATTCCCGCAGCAAAAATGAATTTGTTTTCGCTCTGCAATTTTTCATTGAAGGCATCAATTTGAATCATCTCTTGTTGATTGCCAGAGTTTGATTCGGTGTCGATAACAAACAGAATGTATTTCATAGGAATCTCCAGCGCTTTAGTTCCCAGCCATATCGCACTGCAAGCAATCTCACCAAAATCATCACGCTTGCTGCAGCCAGAACAGAAATTGATGCAGGTAATGCAAGGAAATTGAACAAAACAACCAACCAACCACCAGCAAATGCAATTACTGCGTATGGCTGGTGATCATGAAATGCTCTTGGCACTTCGTTCACCAAAACATCTCTGAGCACTCCACCCACAACTGCCGTGATGACACCCATTAGAACTGCAATCATCGGTGTTTGTCCTGCTTGCAGTGCAAGGTGTGTTCCACCGGCTGCAAAGATTCCAAGTCCAAATGCATCTGGCACAAGTAGTGCTTTTTCACTCAGTTCAATGTGTCTTGCTCTAAAGAAGAAGGGAAGCGAGACTCCAACTGCAATCAAAAGCCAAACCCAGAGTTCTTGTTCAATCCAGAAGAAGGGTCTTCTATCAAGCAGGACATCTCTGAGTGTTCCACCACCAAAAGCAGCAATTGCGCCAACCATGACAACGCCAACTAGATCAAATTTCTTGCGAGCTGCCTCAATGATTCCTGAGAGGGCAAAGCCAATTACCCCTAGGGCTTCTAGGGAGATTAGAAAGCTTTCAATCGTCACTGCCCACTCCTTTATATGGGGCTGGTGCGCGAGGGGGGACTTGAACCCCCACATCCTTGCGGATACTGGCACCTGAAGCCAGCGCGTCTGCCATTTCGCCACTCGCGCCCTGTGAATACCGAAGATTATCAGAGTTTCGAGCCACCAGTAAGGGGACGAATAGACTTAGCTATCCCAGGCAACCTAACTGAAGGTGGGGCGAGTGGGCTTTCTAGATAAAGCAGAAGAGACAATCGAATCTGCTGTTAACTCGCTTTTTGCCAAGTTCTCAAAAGCACAGCTGCAGCCGGTTGAGGTAAGCCAGGCTATTCGCTCAGCTATGGATCTAGCTGCCAAGAAGGATCCAATTGGAACCACGGTTGTTCCCCACAAATACCTTCTTCTTATCAATGCATCCGATGCTGACAAGATCACCCCGGCCATGCTGGCGGCCATTAGGTCTGAGCTAAATAGATATGTATCGGAAAAGAGCTATCGCATCCTGAGCGAACTAGAGCTCAATGTTTCTATCGATAACAAGATTGCAAGAGGCTCGGTCAGGGTTGGCTCGCAACCGGTGGACCAAGCAGTGAACTGGGTGCCAGTACTTCTATATGGCGGCATTGAATACAGGCTTAAGCGCGGTGCGACAACCGTCGGCAGAGACGAGAAAGCTGACATCTTTATTGATGACCGAGGTCTTTCGCGCTTCCACTTCGAAATTGCCTGGAATGGCGAAACTGCTGCTGTTCGAGACCTTCAGTCAACCAATGGAACGTCGGTGGATGGAATTAGAGTTAATGAAGTGGTTTTGCAATCCGGCAACAAAATAACCGCTGGAAGAAGCGAATTTGAATTCCAATTGCAAGCTGGTGCAGTGAATGAGTGAACTAGCGCTCTTCCTAGTTCGCATTGGCTTTGTTGCCGTGCTGTGGATATTCGTGCTCTCACTTCTTTCAGTTATCAGAGCTGACCTCTACGGCAGAAGAGTTATCAGCCGCCTAACCAAGCAGCGAGCGCCGCAGCTTGCGCAAGCAGCCCCGGTTGAGCTGGACATAGAAGACTCAGATGCATTTGAACCAACCCACATCCAAATGCTCACTGGCAGAAATGCGGGTCTAAGGATCGATCTGGCAGACCGCAAGGAGATTGTGATTGGTAGATCGCCTGGTGCGGACCTTGTGATTGCTGATGAGTTTGCCTCCAACATGCATGCCAAGTTGGTTTCGGTTGGTAGTGAATGGGTATTGCAAGATCTGAACTCAACCAATGGAACTTTCCTCGATGGCAAGCGAGTCACCACTCCCATGACAATGCGTGCTGGCGCAACGGTGAGAATCGGCACCACCACCTTCGATTTGAGGTGATCTGGTGAGCACAAAGATTATTAGCCATGCTGCTTCCGATATCGGAAAGCACAGAAGCTCCAACCAAGACTCCGGTTATGCCGGTTATCAGCTTTACTTCGTAGCCGATGGCATGGGTGGTCACGCCGGTGGTGATATCGCATCGGCTATTGCCTCGCAAAGAATCGCTCTGACGGATGCGAGATATGACTCAATCGATGAAGCGATTGACACCATCAAGAGCGGAATCTTGGAGGCTAACTCCATGCTGGCTGCAACGGTTGCGGAGCATCCGGAGCTGGAGGGTATGGGAACAACCTTCTCGGGAATCTTGGTTCAGGGCAATCAGGTTCTCACAGCCCACATCGGTGACTCACGGATCTACCTGGTTCGTGATGGGGAAGTTAGACAGGTTTCAACTGATCACACCTTTGTTCAGCGCCTTGTTGAAATGGGAAGAATCACACCAGAAGAAGCTCTCGTTCACCCTCGTCGAAGCGTTCTGATGCGCGTGCTTGGTGATGTGGTGGGTGAACCAGAGATTGATGTTGCACTCTTTGATGCAGTAGCAGGCGATCGCTGGATGATTTGTAGTGATGGTTTGTCTGGAGTTGTGCCAGAAGAGCTGATGAGGAGAATTCTCACCTCAAACATTTCTCCTTCCGAAGCGGCTGATTTATTGGTTGGTGAGGCGCTGGAGTTTGGTGCTCCTGACAACGTGACGGTGGTAATCGCCGATGTTGTGAGGGCTGCGGTTGAGACAGAATTTGAGCCATCTGCGAGATTTGTTGGCTCCGGTGCCAATGAGGTTGTCATTGCTGAGAGCCGCGGCAGCAAGATTCTTCAGCTGCTAAACCCGCTGACACTGCTCGAACTTCTAAAGTCACCAGAGGATCCATCGGAATACCAGCCAGAATCCGAAGAGGCGCTGGCCAAGATTTTGGCAGAGACCAAGCGCAAAATTCGCTGGCGCGGATTTAGAAGCATCTTTGGTTGGTTCCTAATTGCACTTGCTGCAGTTGGTGTTGGTTACCTCGCATACAGCTACACCCAGACTCGCTTCTATGTTGCTGAGTTTGAGGGACAGGTAACAATCTTCCAGGGAATCAAGGAAGAGCTAGGACCACTGAAGTTCTCGCAGCCTTATCAGGTGAGCGATATTTCAATTGATGAGCTATCACCATTCCAACAAGAACTTATCTCCAGATCCATTTCTGCTAATTCACTGGAAGATGCGGAGCGAATTCTGAGTCAGCTGGAGGAGAGCTTAGGTGAGTAATCTCAGCCTGACCGGAGCAATCCCTGCACTGATAAAGACAGTTCCAAGGTCTCGAAACTTTGAAGCGGTTTTGTTGTTTTGGGTTTCTGGAATTCACGCCTTCGCACTAGCTCAGATTCAACTTTCTATCTTGCAGGTAATGACTTGGGAGATGCTGCTCTACTGGGCACCACCAACCATCACTGCACTTTTGTTTCACTGGGTGCTAAGAAGAAGAGCGCTCAAGGCTGATGGGTTGATGTTGCCACTGGCCTTTTTACTAAATGGCCTTGGTATTGCGATGATCTATCGCTTGGACTTAGCCGATCAGGCCAGCGGTGGTTTGGGTGGTGTTGCACTCAGACAGGTCTTGCTTAGCTGCTTTGCGATGCTGATTGCTGCAGCTGTTGTGAGATGGGTGCCAGATCACCTAACCCTTCGCCGCTGGCCCTTCGTTTCGGGTCTTTCAGCCATCGTTCTTTTGGTGTTGCCTGCAGCTCCAGTTATTGGAAGAACGATCAATGGAGCGACGTTATGGGTGGGAACAGATGAACTCAGTTTCCAACCAGGTGAGATTGCAAAGATTTTGTTGGCTATTTTCTTTGCCGGTTACCTGGTTTCAAGGCAAAGCTCGTTGGCTGAAATTGGCTCCCGAGTATTGGGTGTTCGTGTTCCCAGAGCTAAAGACTTAGGTCCAATTCTTTTGTTCTGGCTTGCCTCTTTGGGTGTGCTTGTAATTCAAAGGGATCTAGGAACCTCGATTCTTTATTTCGGTTTGTTCCTGGTAATGATCTACGTTGCCACCGGCAGAGGTTTTTATGTCGCTGCTGGAATTGTCATGATTGTTTCGGGCACGTTGGTTGCATCGAGACTCTTTGATTATGTTGGAAATCGTTTCGATTCCTGGCTAAATCCATTCTCGATTGAAAACTACAACGCGGTTGGCGGAAGTTATCAGCTGGTTCAAGCAATCTTTGGAATTGCACACGGTGATGTGATTGGAACTGGTCTTGGTGGGGGTTTCCCGCAGCTCATCCCACTTGCCGAGAGTGATTTCATCTTTGCTGCGATGGGAGAAGAGCTCGGTCTGGCTGGCATCTTTGTGATCTTGGCGGTTTATCTGCTTTTGGTTTACAGAGGTCTGCGCGTTGCCAATTCACATCCAGATGACTTTTCAAAGCTATTGGCACTGGGGCTTTCGTTTGTAATTGGTCTTCAGTTGTTTGTGGTTGCCGGCGGTGTGATGGGGCTTTTGCCACTGACTGGACTAACAACACCTTTCTTAGCCGCTGGTGGCTCTTCGCTATTGGCCAACTGGTCGATTGTGGCACTGCTACTGATTATTTCGGATTCTTCTTTGAGGAGTCCAAGTGAATAAGCAGGTTAGAAGAGTGGGTCTGGTTCTGACCATGATGTTTATTGCGCTATTTGCAACTGCAACATCTATTCAGGTTCTGCGCTCAAGTGAGCTTTACTCAGATACCAGAAATGTTCGTGCGTCTTATGAAACCTACAAAACTCTGCGCGGAGCAATCATTGTTGGTGGTGTTCCGATTGTTACTTCGGTCCCGGTCAATGACGAATACCGATTCCTTCGTGAATATGAAAATGTCATCTATAACGCGGTGACTGGTTACTTCAGCATCTTTGCTGGGTCAACCGGCATAGAGCGGGCAATGAACAGCTACATCTCAGGTCAAAGCTCTGCTCAGTTCTTTGAACAGATCAATGCGCTCTTGGATGGAACACCGGTAACTGGTGCTGCTGTTGAACTAACGCTGGACCCAGATGCTCAACGAGCAGCTTGGGATGCGCTGGGCGATCGCAAAGGCGCTGTTATTGCCATGGAGCCAGCAACTGGTCGCATCCTCGCGATGGTTTCTAAACCAACCTTTGATGCCAACCTCTTGGCAAGCCACCAGCTCAGCGAAGTAAATGAGAATTACGACAAGTTCATCAACAGTCCTGATAAGCCGCTGATCAATCGCGCAATTGCTGGAGATTTGTATTTCCCAGGCTCTATTTTCAAATTGGTTGTTACTGCAGCGGCGCTGGAGAGTGGTCGCTACACAGTGGGTAGCCGTTTTGAGAACATGACTGAATACACCCTTCCTGGCACAACCGTGGCAATTCAAAACTCGGGTGGGAGAAAGTGTGGAACAAGAAGTTTCGTAACTTTAGAAACTGCTCTTGCTCTTTCATGCAACATTCCGTTTGCGATGATGGCTGTAAACCTAGGCGAAGATCGCATTCGCGCTCAAGCAGAATTGATGGGCTTTGGTCAAATCATCGAAATCCCTCTAACGGTTTCTGCCAGCACTTACCCAGAAGATTTGGAAGAGTCAGAAGTTGCCCTGACTGGCTTTGGTCAGTATGACATTCGAGTCACACCAATGCAGATGGCAATGGTCACATCCGCAATTGCCAACCAAGGTGTTTTGATGAAGCCGCAGCTGATCAAATCAGTTGTTGCAAGCAACCTGAATCTTCTTTCGCAGCCAGAACCAATTGTTTTCTCTTCGCCTATTTCAAGAACCAACGCAGGCTTCCTCACTCGCATGATGGTTGATTCGGTTGAGGTCGGCGTTGCAACCAGGGCTGCGATTGCTGGAATTGCGGTTGCTGGCAAGACTGGCACCGCTCAAAACGGCCCCAATGACCCATACACTCTTTGGTTTACTGGCTTCGCACCAGCTGAAGCGCCAAGAGTGGTGGTCACTGTCGTGGTTGAAGATGGTGGCGGAGTTGGCCAAAGCGGAACTGGCAATCAGATTGCAGCCCCGATTGCCAAGGCTGTCCTGGAGGCGATTCTCAAATGAAGCCTGCAGTTGGACAGCTTTATGGAAACCGCTACCGGTTGCAGCTGCGTATTGCAATTGGCGGAATGGGCGAGGTCTGGCAAGCAGAAGATGAGCTGATCAGACGCCAAGTTGCCATCAAGATTTTGAAAGAGGAATACCTCAGCGATCCAAATTTCTTGGAGCGATTTAGAACCGAAGCTAAGTCAGCAGCGCTGGTTGAGCACGAAGGAATTGCCAACGTCTATGACTATGG
>CAYXWU010000039.1:0-3234 GCA_964468885.1 uncultured Aquiluna sp.
GCAGACGCACCAGATTTAGGTTCTGGCGCCGCGAGGCGTGGGGGTTCAAGTCCCTTCACCCGCACATACAAGGTGAAACTAACTAGTTCTTAGTTAGTTTCACCTTATTTTTTTGGTGATCGATCTCGAATTGGTAAGGACCCCGACGGATAACCTCGGTGTCCTCCCCTCCGACGGATTTGATTCCAAGTTCTTTAGTGATTTGCTTGAAAAACTTGCGCTGGCTGCCTAGTTTCAGCTCCGTTCCCTGATACCAAACCTTGGAACCGCCGTGTGACTTGACCGTCAGTGCTGGTGAGCCATTGACGTCGCAATCCTCAAATTTGGCAATCACGTCGGCTGAAAGGTTCTTGCTCAACTCACTCCACAGTTCCACTTTGTAGCCATTGGAAAGTGATCCTTGACCCTCACGCAGTGGATAAAACTCTTCGACGTAAACTCCGGCCAACTCTTTGACCAACTTTCCGCCGTAGCCACCCAATTTCACTCTCAGCGTGCGGTCAGCAATGTTGGTGAAGTAGGAAACGAGCAGGTTTCCTCCCCCAGCAACATAATCATGGAAGGTTTTCTCTTCCTGTTCGCTAAGCATGTGAACGAGGGGCATCAAAACTAATTCGTACTTGCTCAACGTCTCAAGAGATGCATCGGCTGGAACAAAGTCGACTCTGGTTCCGTTCTCCCACATTGCTCGATACCACTTAGCAACGGTGTCCGCATAGCTAATGTCCTGGGTCGGCAGGTTTGCTTGCATGAGCGCCCAAAATTGCTCATAGTCATAAACAATTGCAACTTCGGCAGCATCAGTTGGATAATTCGCGACATCTGGATGTGATTTCAGCCAGGTACCGAGCTCACTAACCTCGCGGTATACGCGAGTGTCTTCGCCAGCATGAGGCACAAGGGCTGAGTGGAATCTTTCGCTACCAGCTTGCGATTGTCTCCACTGGAAATACATAACACCTTGTGAACCGCGAGCAACAAAACTTGCACTATTTCTGAACTCTTGCCCTGGCGTCTTTGCATAGTTGCGGGGTTGCCAGTTCACTGCTGAAGTGCTGTGCTCCATCAAAAGCCACTGCTTGCCATCAGCAAAACCACGAGTCAAATCAGCCTGCTGAGCTAGGTCAATGTGGTTTAGGAGATCGTGTTGAGCTAGGTAATGATCAGTTGAAACAAAGTCCACTTCTTTTGCCCACTTAAAGTAGTCCATCGCATAAGTGAACTTCATGGACATGAAGTTAGTGGTGATTGGATTCTTCTGGTCATAGCGGCGAATAATGTCCCGCTCCATTTTGTACAGGTCAAGAGTTGCCTCGTTTGTAAAGCGCTTGAAGTCCATTTGCTGACCAGGGTTTGGATGGGTTCCATCAGGCGTTCGCTTAGGAACAACCAGTTCGTCCCAGTTGTAATACCGCTGAGACCAAAAGTCTGTTCCCCAGGCTGAGTTCAACGCTTCAATTGATGAGTACTTGTTCTGCAGCCATTGAGTAAATGCGATCCTGGAGTTTTCGCAATAGCAGTAAGGCGCGTGGCAGCCGTATTCATTGTTGATATGCCACATCACTACGGCTGGGTGGGATGCGTAGCGAGCGGCTATTTGATCAACCAAAGCTGATGCTTTTTCTCGATAAACCTTTGAAACAGCGCAGTAGTGTTGGCGGCCACCGTGCGAAAGGCGAACTCCATCGAAATTAACAGGTTGGATATCTGGGTAGGCGCGGACGAGCCAAGCCGGAGGGGATGCTGTGGCGGTTGCCATGTCAATTGAGATTCCACCCTCATGCAGCATAGAGATAGCTTCGTCTAGCCAATCAAAGTGGTACTCGCCATCTTTTCGCTCAATCTTTGCCCAAGAGAAGATACCGAGCGAAACCAGATTTACTCCGGCCTTTTGCATCAGCTCAATGTCTTGCTTCCAAACTTCTTTCGGCCACTGTTCTGGGTTGTAGTCGCCGCCGAAGTGGAGTTTTCCTAGATTGAGCATCAGCTCTCCTTTATTTCTATCAACATGGCATTTTCGGGATTCATAATTGGAGCCCTTAGTCCCACAGTTGCAAGCGCTGCACCACTGAGAGCTACGCCGTCCAGCCAATCAACTTGAGTTCTTTGGATATAGGTTGGCTCGCCCATTGGGAAAACAGCTTTGACCTGGTACTTCTTATCTGTTGCTAACCCTGGGATCACAATTGCATTGGGCCTTGAGCCTTGCGAGGCTGAAAGGGTGACGTACGCAAATAGGGCCTCTTTTTGATTTTGAGACACGACACCATGCACAAGTGAGCTGTCATCTATTTCTGAGCGAACCATTCGACCGGTGTGTAGCAAAGCGCGCTTTTGCTTGTAATAAGCACTGAAGCTTCGCAATTGCCTCTTCTCTTCGTCGCTCGTTTGAGTTATGTCCCATTCAAGACCAGCGTGACCAAACAATGCGGTAATTGCTCGGAAAGAAAGTGAGTGGACGCGGCCGGTGGTGTGAGATTGAGTCGGTCCAATGTGACTGCCCAGCAGCTCAGGTGGAATCGCAATCTGCGTGTAGCGCTGAATGTATTGTCGCTCTAGGGCATCGTTGCAATCTGAAGTCCAGAATCGATCAGCAATTTGAGCCATGCCTAAATCGATTCGGCCACCACCGGATGCGCAAGATTCAATTTCTAATCCTGGATGACGCTTTTTCAATTCAGTAAATAGAGCATAAATAGCAAGGGTTTGCGCATGTACTGCTGGCACATCAGCGCTGGCAGGCTCTAACAGAAAACGATTGTGATCCCATTTGATGTAGTCAATTTCGTATTCGCCAAGGACCTTGTCGACTGAATCCAGGATGTATTGGTAAGCCTCTGGGTTGGTCAGATCTAAAACCAACTGATGACGACCCTCAGGGGGAACTCGGTCGCCAGATTTGAGAATCCAATCTGGGTGATTTCGATACAGGTCACTGTCTGGATTGACCATTTCTCCCTCAAACCAAAGGCCAAACTGCATTCCGCAGCTCTTTACCTTCTTTATAAGAGGTCCTAAGCCCTCTGGCCAGACGTCTTTCGATACCTGCCAATCCCCTAAGCCAGCATTGTCGCTTCTGCGCGAACCAAACCAGCCGTCATCCAACACAAATCTCTCAACTCCGATTTCCTGGGCAACATCCGCCAGCTCGGAGAGTTTGTCGAGATTGTGATCAAAGTAAACGGCTTCCCAAACATTCAAAGTCAGCGGTCTGGGAGAGCTTGGGTGAATCTT
>CAYXWU010000039.1:3334-8545 GCA_964468885.1 uncultured Aquiluna sp.
TCGCGAACTTCCCTCACCCACAAACCCGATTGAATGGCTCTGCGCTGTGGTTGTCTTTCTTTCACCCAGCGACCGGTAAAGTCCATCGACTCTTCAGCACTGTCTGGCAAAGGAAGAATTGTCTCAAGTGCCTGAATTTCAAAATTAGTAGATCCCAGGTTCTTTACCGACTGGCGAATTTCCAGCACGCCAGATCCAACAAATACAAAGTCAACTGCCACTTCGAGGCCAGCTTGTAAATCTTGACTAGTGGCTGAAACCTGCGTCTTGGTCGCTTCAACTTTTATGAGTTCAAATTTTTGAGAAAAATCTTTTCCTTGGCGGTGTCCAAGCAGAGCGGGGCGAGATGTGTTTCCGCGAGCATTTTCACGCCAAATTCCATGAAATTGATGGGCATCAAGTTCTGCGTGTGCTGTTGGTTCAATCGAAGCAGCTCTCAGTGACTCGACAGAATCTGCTAGCTCTGACCCCCAGTGCAGAATGTGTGGCGTGCCATTGGAAAAATCCAGCACCAAACTCACACCGGCTTGTGTGATAACTGCCGAGTTTGGAATCACTGAATCCTTCATCTTCCTAGTCTGATAGCCGTCACTGGACGGAGTAAAGCCCCGTCCAGTGACTACTCAGTTGCTATTCAATTGTCTGCACTCTCCCGAGGGAGAGCCTGTCCGCCCCACCCACCAAATCCTGCCTTGAAAGACCCGAATGATTGGGTTTGAACGAACTGGGCCAATATTCCCAAACTTTTCGAATTAAAAACGACAAAAGTAATCATTCCGTTAGTAAGAAAACGGCCATATTCGTAAATCGGCAATAATGTTTTGGCTAGGAGGGAGGCCAAAAATGCTGGCAGCACAGCGAAAAGCCAAGATTTTGGAGGAAGTTGGCACCTCCGGAGCCCTCCGAATAGTTGATTTGGCCGACTCTCTAGGCGTTTCTGAAGTCACCATTCGACGCGACGTTGAGCAACTAGCCGCACAAGGGTTGGTCGACAAGGTCCATGGCGGAGTCACAGCCAACACCCTTTCCCTGACTTTGGAGCCGCCATTCGCTGCAAACTCAATGAAAGAGCAGAAGGCCAAAGACGCTATTGCTGCCAAGGCGGCTGATTTGGTTAGACCAGGAATGGCTGTCGCTCTCATGGGTGGATCATCCGTTTACGCGCTCGCAAAACTTCTTCGCGATGTGCCGGCACTAACCATCGTCACAAACTCTGTTCCAATTTCAGATCTATTCGCTCAAAAATCCAGAGCTGATCAAACAATTGTTCTAACTGGCGGAGTGAGAACTCCAACTGATTCGCTGGTTGGCAACATTGCCATGGAAGTTTTTTCAAGATTTAATCTGGATTTTGTATTTATGGGAACTCATGGCATGGATAGCGAATTCGGATTTAGCTCACCAAACTTGGTAGAAGCAGAAACAAACCGTGAAGTTATTCGTCGAAGTTCCAAGTTTGTTGTGTTGGCCGATTCGACTAAATGGGGAGTTCGTGGTTTCTCATCTTTCGCCGACTTTGATCAAGCTGACGTTGTGATAACGAGCAAGGGTCTAACCAACAAAGCACTTGTAGTTCTGCGTTCCAAAGTTAAAGAAGTTATAGTCGCAAACTAAAGCTTGAGCGATAGCAGGTAGCTGCCAATTGGTTTACCAAATCGTAGAGCAACATTTGCCAGGTGACCTTGTTCAACAAAGCCACGTTTTTTGTGAAGCGCGATTGAAGCATGGGCTCCTCTGTCAGCAATAACGGCAATCACTTCTTTGACGCCTTCCTCTCTGCAAGCCTTCAGCAAAGCGTCGAACAATTGTGCTCCAAGCTTCTTTCCGGTTGCCGCGGCGGCCAGATAAATCTGATTCTCGACAATCTTCAGGTAACCGGTTTTTTGTCGCCATGGTGCAACGAAGGCAAACCCTAAGACTTCTGTTCCTCTGTGCATAACAAAAAAAGGCAGATTTAATTTGCTGTTGTGATCAAATTTTTCTTGCCAGTGCTTGAGCGTAAGTGGTTGGTCGTCAAAGGTGATGACCGTGTTTTGAATATAGAAGTTGTAGATATCTCTCACCTGCGGCATGTCAGCGAGCTGAGCAGGCCGAATCACAATCGGTCTTTGCTGGGATTCACTCTTGGTTTTGAGTTTTCTGACAAGGCGCCAGCGAGTTTCGGAATCAACCACAACTAGCTCCAATCAATCGGCGTCTCACCCATTTGGGTTAGCAAGAGGTTTGCAGAAGAAAACGGTTTCGAGCCAAAAAAACCTCGGTAAGCAGATAGCGGTGAGGGGTGAGCCGAGGAGATCACTTTGCCTCTGGAAAGTTCCCCGGTCAGTTCCTGCGCTTTACTCCCCCACAAAATTGAGACCAATTTATTTGTTCTAACCTCCAAGAGATACAGAACTGCAGCTTTTGTGAATTCATCCCAACCCAGTGAGAAGTGAGCCGCAGTCTCATTGGCACGAGTAGTTAGGTGTCTGTTCAGAAGTATGACTCCGCGATCTTGCCAAGTTGATAAATCGGGCTGAGTCTGGATTGAAAGATCTGATTGCAGCTCGGCGTAGATGTTTTTGAGTGATGGCGGCAATGGTGTAGTCCCTTTCGGAACGGCAAAGGCAAGTCCGATTGCATGCTGTGGGTTTGGGTAAGGGTCTTGTCCCATAATCAGAACTCGATAGTCCCTGGGTGAGCGGGTGAAAGCGCGAAAAACAAGCTCTGGCCCAGGAGCAATGTCTTGACCTCGAAGTTGCTCAAATATCTGCGCTAACCGCTGGCGCTGAGCGTCAAATAGCGGCTGCCAGTCGGGATGGACAGAATCGAGCATGAGCTAATAGTAAAAGTGCGAAGATGATTGCAGAAGAAGGAGCAGGAATGCCATCAGCTCAAGAGCTACTCACCGAAGCCAGCCAATACGCGAAGACACTGACAGAGATTCGCAGAGATCTCCATCAAATACCCGAATTCGCGCTGGAACTACCTAAAACCCAGGCTCGAATTCTTCAATCAATTGAGGGCTTGGGTGAAATAACCCTGGGTAAGAGCCTGAGCTCGATTGTGCTGCGCATCCAAGGTGCAAATCCTGGTCCGACCGTTCTTCTGCGAGCAGATATGGATGCCCTCAAAGTGGTTGAGGAAACTGGACTTCCCTACGCGTCAACCAATGGATACATGCATGCCTGCGGACACGATCTACATATGGCAGCTGGAATTGGAGCAGCTCACTTACTCGCCACGCACAAAGACAAGCTGAGCGGCGAGGTTCTGATCTGGTTCCAACCAGGTGAAGAGGGTCACCACGGCGCAGATGTGATGATCGAGGAAGGAATGCTCGATCTAACAGGTTCGCGTCCAATCGCTGCATATGGCTTGCACGTTTTCACCTCGATGCCAAAGGGGCTAATCGCTTGCAAGAGTGGCCCATTGATGGCAAGCGCCGGTGATTTGAATGTGACATTCCATGGATCTGGTGGCCACGGCTCTATGCCCTGGCTAAGCAAAGACCCAATCACCCCCATGGTTGAATCAATTACTGCTCTGCAGAACCTTCTGAATAAGCAATTTGATCAGTTCGACCCGGTCATCATGAATGTTGGATGGATTCGCGCAGGTGATGATGCCACCACCAACGTAATTGCCGACTCGGCCAGTTTCGGTGCCACCGTTCGAACATTTTCTGAAGAAAACACCAAGAAATTACACGAGCTGGCACCCAAGCTCATACACAGCATCGCCGAAGGATTCTCAGCGACCGCCGAAGTCAGTTTCGGCAGAGCAACCAAGGTCCTAATGAATGACCCCAGGGCAGTTGAGCGGGTGGAGCAGATTGCCAAGCAGCTGGTGGGCGAGGCAGGTTACATGCCAATGCAGAAACCTATTGCTGGCGGTGAAGATTTTGCATCAATCGTGGCCGAGGTGCCAGGTGCCTTTGTCTTTGTGGGCGCTTGCCCTCCTGAAATTGACTTCCAGAGTGCTCCCACTAATCACTCTGCCAAAGCGAAGTTCGATGACTCCGTCCTACCCCTGTGTGCCGCACTGCTTGCATCGCTAGCATTTAGTCACCTGGGCTAAAGTTTCGCTTTTTTTCAACATACCTAGCGGTATTAGCGATTAGAGAGCAAAGTTAAGTGCTCAAAGAATTAGACCAACAAATACAGAAAGGCCAGCGTCAAGAGTTATGGATTTCCAAATATCTGAAGATTCTGCTCCTTCGGAATTCATTTCCGAGGAGCAGCGTCGTCAGCTAGTTGGCAGGCCCCCTGCAACCGGCGCCTGGTTAGCTGGGGATCCAGTTGGCGATAGAAAATTCACTGAACCATTTTCTATGACGCTGGAATCTGGAAAGCAAATTCAATCAGCTCGGTTGGCTTATGAAACGTGGGGCAATCTCAACGCTGCCAAAGACAATGCTGTTTTAGTCCTGCATGCTCTCACTGGAGATAGTCACACCATAGGTAATTCTGGAGAAGGACATCCCACCGCCGGGTGGTGGAACGGAGTGATTGGACCTGATCTCTACATCGACACCAATCGCTTTTTTGTTATTACTCCCAATGTTTTGGGCGGTTGCCAAGGCTCAACTGGTCCCAGCTCGCTCGATCCAAAGGGCCGCGAATGGGGAGCTAACTTTCCCCAACTTACTATTCGTGACCAGGCGCAGTCATTTGCAATTTTGATGCAGCAGCTCGGCATCGAAAAGTATGTCGTGATTGGCGGTTCGATGGCCGGGATGCACGCACTTGAAATGGCGATTGAGTATCCGGAGCGAATCAGCAGATTGGGAGTTTTGGCCGCTCCCCCATATTCCACGGCTGATCAGATTGCCCTCAATACGGTGCAGCTGGAGGCAATTCGATCAGATGAAAACTTTGCCGGTGGTTGGTACTACGATGCGAAGCCAGGCTTTGGTCCACATCGAGGTTTAGCGCTCGCTCGCCGCATGGCACTTTTGAACTACCGCTCACCGCAAGAGCTAAACGAGCGATTCGGAAGAACTTGGCAGTCCCAAGTCAGTCCAATTACCGAGCAAGGTAAATATGCGGTTGAGAGCTACCTTGATTTCCATGGCAATAAGTTCGTTCGCCGCTTTGATGCCAACAGCTATATCACTTTGGTAAGTGCGATGAATTCACACGATGTTGGCAGAGGCAGAGAGTCTGTTGTCTCAGCCCTGCATCAGATTAAGTGCCCGACTTTAGTTTTGGGAATTGAAAACGACCGACT
>CAYXWU010000040.1:0-8535 GCA_964468885.1 uncultured Aquiluna sp.
CTACGAGGAAGGAGACGGTGGCCGAAAGGAGGATACCGAGGAGCACACCAAAGTGGTTACCAGGAGGGGTTACTGCAAGGTAAGCAAAGATTGATCCTGGGGAAGGTGTTGCCACCAATCCAACGCCAGTTACTAGGAAGGTTGCAACACCAGTTGCACCACCAGCAATAGCAGCTAGAACCAATACTGGACGTAGCAGTACGTATGGGAAGTAGATCTCGTGGATTCCACCAAGGAAGTGGATCACGATCGCACCAGGTGCGCTTCCGCGTAGCACGCTGTTTCCAGCTAGCCAGAATGCAACCAAGATTCCAAGACCTGGACCTGGGTTGGTTTCTAGCATGAACATGATTGACTTGCCCATTTCTTCTGCCTGAACAACACCGATTGGTGCCAGCACACCATGGTTAATAGCGTTGTTTAGGAACAGAATCTTGGCAGGCTCAACCAGAATCGAAGCAAGTGGCAATAGACCTGTATCAATCAAGGTCTGAACACCAGCGCCGAGGACATCCGATAGAGCGTTAACTGTTGGACCAATTCCCAAGAATCCAAGAATTGCCATCAGCAGACCCGCAATACCAAGAGAGAAGTTTCCAATTAGCATTTCGAATCCTGGAGGAGTGATTGGGTCCAAAACCGCGTCGATGCGCTTTAGAACCCAAGCTGCCAATGGACCAATGATCATTGCACCGAGGAACATTGGGATGGAGGTTCCAACAATCACACCGACTGTTGCAACGGCACCAATCACCGCTCCACGCTGACCGTGCACCAAACGTCCACCGGTGTAACCGATCAGAATTGGCAGCAGGTTGATAATCATTGGGCCGACCATCGCAGCAAGTTGCTCATTTGGCAGCCAGCCGGTTGGAATAAACAGAGCAGTTAGAAGACCCCAAGCGATGAATGCACCGATGTTTGGGATCACCATGCCTGCTAGATTTCCACCCAGCTTCTGTACCGCTGCACGCCAGCCAGTGTGGCCGCCAGTGCCTGCGGGAATATAGTTAGCCATGGGTACTACCTTCCTATTAGGGGGTTGTATACAACAAGCGAAACCGCAAGCGGCCTCACCATTTTTCCCTCGGTTTCGGCAAAGAACCGAGGAAACCTATTACGCGAGAGCAACTTCAACTCCCGCCGAACTAAATGCTTCAACCAATGCTGGATCAGCATCAACATTTGTTACTACTCGATCAAAATCTGCAAAGCCAGCAAAACTAGCTGGGTAAGTTGGACCAAACTTGCTGCTATCAGCTAAAAGAATTCGCTCAGCAGATCGAGCCATCATTGTTTTCTTAACCAGTGCTTCATCAATGTCATATGCAGTAGCACCCGCTTCTAATCCAATTCCATTTGCTCCGATGAAGCTGACAACAGCGTTGAAGTCCATCAGGTCTGCAACAGTCTTTGCTCCAACGGCAGTAAGAGTGGCGGGGCGAATTCTTCCACCAAGAATGTTCACCTGAGTTGAACTGTCACCAAGTTTTGATGCAAGCGTGATGTTGTTAGTTACTACAGTTAGCTTTGGCTTATCGCGCAGATGAGGTGCAAGGCACTCGGTTGTCGTGCCACCATCAACAAAAATGCAGCCTTCTTCAGGAATGTATGCAGCGGCAATATCTGCCACCAATTGCTTTTGCTGAGGGTTGCGGTTGTAGCGCTCCGGAATTGTGTATTCGTGAGCAAACTTCTCGAGAGCAATCGCTCCACCGTGGACTCTCCGCAAAGCTCCTCTGCGCTGAAGGACATCTAGATCGCGGCGAACGGTCTCCACGGCAACATCCAGCTTGGAGGCGGCCAGGTTGGCGTCAAGACGGCCATCTTCCCTGGTCCACTCAATGAGCTTTAGTCTGCGTTCCTCTGCTAACACCCTTGTCAGCCTCCGAAATTGTCCGTTTGAAGGTATTTCGAGAGAAACTAGCAGGAAATTGCCCGAAAACCGATGAAATCGGGCAGAAACCAACATTTTCAGGTAACGGTTTTATAACTCGCGCTCTCTTATTACCTGATCTTGGACCAATCGCCACCACAAATAAAAGGCAGCTAGCGCGAAAAATAGCCATTCAATGGCATAAAAAGCGGTCAGCCAGTTGATTTCAATCTGCTCAGCCTGAATACCAATTTCGATCCTTTCCAGATCGGTCTCGATCCCGGACTGAACAATCAAGTAAATGGGATAGCTCGGAGTTGGCTTGGTGAAGTAGCTGTTAACCAGTTCCGCTAGGGCAACCGATCCCAGATACTCTCCCCCATCCCGCACTGGCTCACTTGGCTCGACGTACCCAGTTATAAACTGCTTGCCTTCTGGAACTTCAAATGACTGAAACTCAGATGGGTCTTCACTAAAGGCAAGAGCGAGAGTCAGGCTTGCATCATTTTCAACTACTTTGGAATTTGCGATCAGCCAATAACCATCGACTTGCTGGCCATCTCGCAACTGAAGACGATCAGAGACGATGTTTAGGTTTTCCTTATCGAGTACAACTTCTACAGTTGCAAGTCGATCAAAAGAATTTGGAAAAACTTCTCCGGGAATTGCAAACTCACTTAGGGGTCTGGGTTCTTGTTCGGCCTCAGAAATTCCAACCACTGTGAAAGTTCTACTGAGCTGCCACTGCATTAGCCCTGCAAAGACTGCCGCAACCAGCGTCATAAGAAGCAGAATGCCAATCCATTTCGGACGTCTGGCTACTTGAAAGAAAGTTGGTTGCATCTAGTGATAGGGGTTGACCACAATGTCCACACGCTGGAACTCTTTGAGATCTGAGTAGCCGGTGGTGGCCATTGAGCGCTTGAGTGCACCAATGATGTTCGAATTTCCAGAAGCTGTCTCAGCTGGTCCGTGCAGAATGTTTTCCATTGATCCTTCCGATCCAACCCAAACTCTTTGACCTCTTGGCAACTTCGCATTCACTGCTTCTGGTCCCCAGTGCCAACCACGACCTGGCGCCTCAGCCGCTCTAGCCAAAATGGTTCCAAGCATCACGGCATCTGCTCCGCAGGCGATCGCCTTAACGATGTCACCGCTGGTGCCAAGACCGCCATCGGCAATGACGTGTACATAGCGACCACCTGATTCGTCCAGGTAATCTCTGCGGGCTGCAGCAACATCAGAAACTGCAGTTGCCATTGGTGCGTGGATGCCAAGCACCTTTCTGGTGGAGCTGGCAGCTCCCCCGCCAAAACCAACCAGAACACCGGCAGCACCGGTTCGCATCAAGTGAAGGGCTGCGGTGTAAGTGGCGGCACCGCCAACAATTACGGGTACATCAAGTTTGTAAATGAACTCTTTGAGATTTAGTGGCTCAACTTGCTTTGACACGTGCTCCGCAGAAACTGTGTTGCCACGAATCACGAACATGTCAACGCCCGCTTTGATCACAACATCAGCAAACTCGGCGGTGCGCTGCGGTGAGAGAGCTCCAGCCACGGTGACTCCAGCATCGCGAATCTGCTTGAGCCTTGCCGAAATTAGCTCAGGCTGAATTGGCTTTGAGTAGACCCTCTGTAAAACAGCAGTTGCGTCTTCGTCTTTAGCATTGGCAATCTCTGCCAACTGCTGAGAAGGATCTTCATATCGGGTCCACAGTCCTTCTAAATCCAAAACCCCAAGCCCGCCATACTTACCAAGCGCAATTGCTGTTTCGGGAGACATCGCTGAATCAACGGGGGCCGCAACAATTGGAAGCTCAAATCTGAAAGCATCAATGCCCCAATTGGTCGTGACAACCTCTGGATCTCTGGTTCTCCTGGTTGGAACCACCGCCACATCGTCAAAGGCATAAGCCCTGCGAGCGCTCTTGGACTTACCAATTTCAATATCTGACATGTGAAATTCCTAGCGGGTTCCGTAGTTGGGCGCTTCGATGGTCATCTGGATGTCATGAGGGTGAGATTCGCGAAGGCCAGCTGCAGTAATGCGTACGAACTTACCCTTATCTTTGAGCTCAGGGACTGTGCCAGCTCCCACATAACCCATTGATGCCCGAAGACCACCAATTAGTTGGTGAACTACCGATGCGACTGTTCCGCGGTAAGGCACTCGCCCCTCAACACCTTCTGGAACTAACTTGTCCTCGCGCAAAACATCATCTTGGAAGTAGCGGTCTTTGGAGTAGGACCTGGCCTGCATGGCGCCGAGCGATCCCATTCCTCTATATGTCTTGTATTGCTTACCGCCAACATAGGTTATGTCGCCTGGTGCCTCATCCGTTCCAGCCAGCAGTGATCCGAGCATCACTGAGGATGCGCCTGCCACCAAGGCCTTTGGAATATCTCCCGAGTACTGCAGTCCACCATCAGCAATCACCGGGATCCCAGCCTTCTTGGCAGCTAGTGATGCAAGATATACGGCTGTAATTTGGGGAACACCAACACCTGCCACCACACGAGTGGTGCATATGGATCCTGGGCCAACCCCAACCTTGATGCCATCGGCACCAGCGTCAATGATTGCCTTAGCGCCTTCGGTAGTCGCGATGTTGCCACCGATGATATCGGTGTTCTTAGCAAATGGTTCCTTCTTCAGTTTCTTGATCATTTCTAAAACAGCTGAGTTGTGACCATGAGCGGTGTCAACCACCAGCAAATCGGCACCTGCTTCAATCAAAGCCATTGATCTTTCCCAAGCATCAGTGCCAACACCAACTGCAGCACCAACCAAAAGTCGACCAGCACCATCCTTGGCAGCGTTTGGATACTTCTCGCTCTTGTCAAAGTCTTTGACTGTGATTAGTCCACGCAAACGGTTGTTTTGATCAACAAGCGGAAGTTTTTCAATTCGGTGTTGAGCCAGTAGCGCCATCGCCTCGTCTGGGTTGATGCCGACCTTTCCAACAATCAATGGCATTGGGGTCATGACGTCTTTCACCAAGGTGGTGGTGCGCTGGACTTCAAGAACAAATCTCATGTCGCGGTTGGTGACAATTCCAACCAGCTTTTCCTCATCATCAATAACCGGTAGCCCTGAGACTCGATACTTCCCGCATAGATCATCTACTTCTTGGATAGTGGCATATGGGGTGGTCGTGACTGGGTGAGAAACCATGCCGGCTTCGCTTCGCTTCACCAGATCAACCTGGCTGGTCTGATCTTCAATAGAGAGGTTGCGGTGGATGATGCCAAGCCCGCCCTGGCGAGCCATGGCAATTGCCATCCGGGCCTCTGTCACGGTGTCCATGGCGGAGGAAATCAAGGGGATATTGATAGAAATATTGCGGCTGAGCTTGGTGGCCGTGTTTACGTTAGAGGGAAGGACATCGGACTGGCCTGGCAAGAGAAGGACGTCATCATAGGTGAGTCCGACTAAAGAAAAAGGGTCCGAAAATTCCACACTGGCCTCGCTTGCTGGGAACTAAGACTCAATCCTAGCTAGCCAAGCCCAATCGCGGCAGGGGGCAGATTGGCTTATTTCCGCCCAATGGCAACCTATGCGCTGTTAGTCTTTTCTAATCCCCGAGGTGGGGAGGGCAGAGAAGCCCTTAGAAGTATGGAGGACGCGTGAATATCCTCTCTTCCAGTCGTACCAATCGGCTAGCTCGAGGGATTGCAATCAGCTTTCTTTCGTTTATAGCCGTTTTAGGTATTGCAATGCCAGCGAGCGCCGACAGCGTTGGTGAAGAGTATGAAGCCGCAATATTAGGAAACGTTCGAATCGATGGAGAACCCATTCAGGGTGTTCGCATCGTGGTTGATGGAAACGGCTACAAAGCCGAAACCGTCACCGACGAAAAGGGCCGCTGGCTCATCGGAGTTCCGCAAACCGGCAAGTACAACGTGACTCTTGATGAATCAACTCTCCCTGAGGGGATTGCCGTCTTGGAAGGTGGCGCAACCCAAGAAGTTGAATTTGGACGAACCGATCGAGTTACTAAGAACTTCTTTATAGGCGAGGGAGCCAGGAACACCACATCTTTATTTGACCAGATAGTGGCCCGTGTGATCTATGGCATCAACTTTGGTTTGATGCTAGGTCTGGCTGCGGTTGGACTTTCTTTGGTTTTTGGAACAACTGGACTATCAAACTTTGCTCACGGTGAGATGGTGACGATTGGTGCCGTACTAGCCCTCGTCTTTGGAGTGGTGCTGCAGCTTCCGCTGTGGGTAGCTATTCCAATAGCTGTGATTCTCTCGGCTGGCTTTGGTTGGCTGATGGACGCAGGACTATGGCGACCAGTGCGGAAAATGGGTCTGGGCATTGTCCAGCTCATGATTGTTTCAATTGGTCTCTCGCTTGCACTGCGCTATGTCATCCAATTCTTTATCGGTGGTGGAACCGAGCAGCTTCCTGGCTTTGATGCCCCAAGAATCACGCTCTTTGGTGCCACAGCACTGAGCGTCACTGACATGTTCTCAATGGCGCTCTCGCTAGCTGTGATTGGTGGCTTTGCCTTCTGGCTGCTGAAGACCAAGACCGGAAAAGCTACCCGCGCAATTTCTGACAACCCAGATCTAGCGGCTGCGTCAGGTATCGACGTTGACAAAGTGATTCGCGTGGTTTGGGTAATGGCTGCCGGTCTTGCCGGTCTTGCCGGTGTGCTCTGGGCTTACTTCCGTCCTGGAATCAAATGGGACATGGGGACTCAGATCCTTCTTTTGATCTTCGCCGCGGTTGTGCTTGGTGGACTAGGTACCGCCTTTGGTGCACTAGTTGGTGCACTTGTGGTCGGAATTTTGATTGAGACTTCCAGCCTGATCATCCCTGCCGATTTGAAGTATGTCGGCGCACTAGTTGTTTTGATTTTGGTTCTACTGGTCAGACCGCAAGGACTGCTCGGTAAGAAACAAAGGATTGGGTAGGAGGAAACTATGGACTGGGGATCAATTCTCAATAACACCCTGCAGGGTCTACTAACTCCAACCACCCTTGCCTTCTCTCTGGCTGCACTGGGTCTTGCAATGCACTTCGGTTTCGCAGGTCTTTTGAACTTCGGTATTGCAGGCTTTATGGCAATTGGTGGTTACGGCTATGCAATTTCAGTTCTCACCTTTGGTTTGCCATGGTGGGGCGGAATGCTGGTTGGAATCCTGGGATCCATCGTGTTTGCATTACTTCTTGGTATTCCAACTCTTCGACTAAGAGGTGACTACCTAGCTATCGTGACAATTGCGGCAGCGGAAATCGCAAGACTTCTGTTCCTAACTACCGCCTTCACCGATGTCACTGGTAGTGCCGATGGCCTGTTTGGTTTCAACACCAGAACCGATGGCAGTGGCTTCCAAAACGCCAATCCAATTCCAGCTGGTAGCTATGGCGCAGGTCCATTCACCTACAACGAGCAAACCCTCTGGGTCTTGATCTTCGGCATTGCCATGCTGGTAGTGGGCGTGGTGTTGCTGTGGGCGCTGATGCGCTCACCTTGGGGCAGGGTCATCAAGGGAATCCGTGAGGATGAAGATGCTATACGTGCTCTGGGTAAGAACGTCTTTGCCTACAAGATGCAGGCACTTGTTATCGGTGGTGTCTATGGCGCGATGGGTGGAATTGTTTATGCCACCTTCGCCAACGTCTCCCCCGGTGTATTCGTGACCTCGCTCACCTTCTTTATCTGGACCTCGCTGCTGCTCGGTGGTGCTGCCACCATCCTCGGTCCAGTGGTTGGTTCGATCATCTTCTGGACGCTGCAGGCGTTCCTTTCCAACTTCCTATCGGAAGTTGCAATCTCGGGAATCTTGCCAGTGTCCACCACGCAGGCCTCCACCCTGCGCTTTGTGCTGGTTGGAGTTGGTCTAATGCTGCTGGTGATCTATCGCCCGCAGGGTATCTTCGGCGATAAGAGGGAGTTGACCTTTGTCAAATAACACAAGTCCTCAGAAATCAACCGATCTTCACATCGGCGCAGCTGCTCCTGGCTGCAAGAAAAAAGATCCGATTCTGGTAGCAGATCACGTCAAGAAGACATTTGGTGGTTTGACCGCCGTTGATGTTGAGCACCTGGAAATTCCAAAGAATGCAATCACTGCGCTGATTGGTCCAAACGGTGCTGGAAAAACAACTCTGTTCAATCTGCTAACCGGTTTTGACACTCCAGACACCGGAACTTGGTCACTGATGGGAACATCCCTTTCCGGAGTTCCCTCTTTCAAGGTTGCCAAGCTTGGTCAGGTTAGAACCTTCCAGCTAACCAAGGCACTGGGACTACTCACAGTGCTTGAAAACATGAAGCTGGGTGCGAAAGACCAAAAGGGTGAGAGCCTACTGAATGCTCTGATTCCAAACCTGTGGAAGAAGCAAGACAAAGAAATTGAAGCTAAGGCAATGGAACTGCTTGCTCGCTTCAAGCTCGATACCAAGAAGGATGACTTCGCAGCATCGCTATCTGGTGGTCAGCGCAAGCTACTTGAGATGGCAAGAGCGCTGATGACTGATCCAGTTCTTGTGATGCTGGATGAGCCAATGGCAGGTGTGAACCCTGCACTAACTCAGTCGCTGCTTGACCACGTTCTGAATCTAAAGAGCGAGGGCATGACAGTTTTATTCGTTGAGCACGATATGCACATGGTTCGCCACATCGCCGACTGGGTGGTTGT
>CAYXWU010000041.1:0-8341 GCA_964468885.1 uncultured Aquiluna sp.
AGAACATTTATGCCTTGGTTCGCGTAGCTGACGAAATTGTTGATGGTTCTGCCGCCCAAGCTCGTGAGATTTCGGGTCTGGTTGACCCTGAGAAGTTGCTGATTGAGTTTGAAGCTGAAACTTATCGGGCCATGGAAAGCGGATATTCGACCAACCTCATAATTCATGCCTTTGCTCAAACGGCCAGAGCAGTAGGCATTGCCAAGGACATAGTTGAGCCATTCTTTTACTCGATGCGGCAGGACCTCACCGAGAAAGAGCATGATCAAGCATCTTTTGAAAAATACGTCTATGGCTCCGCAGAAGTTGTTGGGTTGATGTGCCTGCAGGTTTTTATGTCTGGAAAAGAATATTCAGCTGAAGAGAGAACAAAACTAATTAGAGGTGCGAGGGCACTTGGCAGCGCATTTCAAAAAGTCAACTTCCTGCGCGATCTAGCAGCTGACTTTAAAAGACTCGGCAGAAGCTACTTTCCCGGTGTAGATGTAAAGAACTTCAACGAAGAAACCAAGAAACGATTAGTGGCCGACATAAATGCGGATCTGGCAGTTAGTGCTGAATCACTACCCCTATTACCCACCTCTGCCCGAAAGGCAGTCACCGCTGCACAGCTACTTTTTACCCAACTCAATCATCAGATTGGAAAGACTTCAGCTGAAGAGTTGATTACAAAAAGAATCTCAGTCGGTGCGGCTCAAAAGACTGCACTGCTAATAAAGGCAGTAATAGGAGTGAAAGTTTGAAAAAGCAAGCAGTGGTGGTTGGTGGAGGTATCGCGGGTCTTGCAACAGCAAGTTTGCTTGCAAAAGCCGGAATGCGAGTCAAGCTTTTCGAAGCTAGAGACTCGCTCGGCGGAAGAGCATACCTTTGGGAAAAAGATGGATTCCGATTTGATATGGGACCCAGCTGGTATCTCATGCCAGACGCATTCGAGCAATTCTTTAATTTGATGGGAACAACTGCCGAAAAGGAGCTCAATCTAGTTCGGCTTGACCCCGCCTATCAAACACGCAATGAAGGTCTCGGAGACAGAATTCCAATGCCTCAACATGTTGATGGCATCAAGCAAATGTTTGATGATATTGAGCCTGGTGCTGGCAAGCAGCTTGGTCGATACCTTGATTCAGCTCAAGAGGCATATGAGCTATCCATTAGACACTTTCTCTACACGAACTTTAGAGACCTTCGCAGTTTCCTTCACCCCGATGTACTAAAGAAACTTGCCAAGTTTTTGAAATTACTTACTACATCGCTCTATGACTTTTCTGGCAAGTATGTAAAAGATGAGCGTCTAAAGAAGATGCTCAACTTTCCCGCGGTCTTCCTTGGTGCCTCTCCCTATGAAACCCCGAGCATGTATCACCTAATGACCCACGTGGACATGAATCAGGGTGTTTTTTACCCAATGGGTGGAGTGCACACAATCATTGAATCGCTGACCAAGCTAGCTAAGGCTAATGGAGTAGAGATTCACACCTCCTCGCCTGTTGAGCAGATCCTTGTTACAAACGGAGTTGCCACGGGTGTAAAACTTGCATCTGGGAGTGTTGATGCAGACGTTGTTATAGCCACCGCAGATCTTCAGCATGTTGAAACTAAGTTGCTTTCCCAGGAACACCAGACCTATCCAGCTAGCTGGTGGGAAAACAAAGTAGCAGGACCTTCGGCTCTACTGCTTTATTTAGGCGTTCGCGGAAAGATTGATGAACTAGATCACCACACACTGCTTTACACCAAAGACTGGAAGAGCAATTTTGCGGAGGTTTTCCACGCACCCGATGGAAACCGAAAAGTCCCTAATCCAGCCTCCTTATACATCTGTAATCCATCCAAGACCGACCCAAGTGTTGCTCCCCCAGGTCACGAGAACATTTTCGTTCTAGTACCAACTGCAGCCGAGCCAGCGATTGGTCGAGGCGGAATCAATAGATCAGGCGATGAAAAACTCGAGGCTGCTGCCGATCAAGTAATTCAACAAATCGCAGACTGGTGCAACATTCCTGATCTTGCCGATCGAATCATCGTAAGAAGAACTGTCGGACCAAGAGACTTTGTCAACGAGTTCAATGCCTGGAATGGTACAGCACTAGGTATGGCCCATACTCTGTTCCAGAGTGCATTCTTTAGACCCAAGAACCGATCTAAGCGAGTTGCAAATCTTTTTTATGCCGGTCAGAACACTTTGCCGGGAATTGGCATGCCAATGTGTTTGATTGGTGCCGAACTTGTTTATAAGCATCTGACCAACGATCGCTCAAGTGGCCCATTGAAGGGAGAGATTGGTCCTATAGAAAGCTGGAAGGGACTTCGTTGATGAGTGACTCCACTAGCTTTTACTACCTTCTAGCTCTCCTGCTATCAATCCTTGGTCTAGTTGGAATTGATAAGAGACACAACTTAGCCTTATTTAGGTACCCACTTCCAACGATCATCTCCGTCAGCATTGCAGTTGTGGTGTTCCTGATTTGGGACATAGTCGGGATTGCACTTGGAATCTTTTTCCGCGGCAGCACAATTTTCCTATCAGGGCTTCTGCTGGGTCCTGAATTGCCCCTCGAGGAGCTCTTCTTTCTAATACTTCTTAGTTACAACACATTGTTGGCCTATCAATTCTTTGCTAGAAGGGGAAGCAAGTGACCTACCCGCTTCTAACTCTGGTTGTGTTAACGATTTTCGCCATTTACGCTGTGCTGATGCGCCGTTGGATTAGTTGGCGCTTTCTTGCACCTGCAGCAATGTTCATGATTGCGATGACTGCAATTTTCGACAACGTGATTATTGGTAGCGGAATAGTTGACTACGACTTTGAAAAGACCCTTGGCATAAGGGTCGGACTGGCCCCAATTGAGGATTTTGCCTACACTCTGGTTGCTCTGGTCCTAGTGCCGAGTCTCTTCAATTGGCTAAGGAGCAGGCTTTGAAGGTATTGAGCAGACTCTTTGTATCGTCCCGACCAATCTCTTGGGTGAATACAGCCTTTCCCTTCGCGGCCGCATATTTCTTTCTAGGTGGGGAGCTAAATCTCTTTTTCTGGATCACGACGTTCTTTTTTCTAGTTCCTTACAACCTACTGATGTATGGGATTAACGATGTTTACGACTATGAAAGCGACCTTCGCAATCCTAGAAAGGGTGGCATTGAAGGCGGTCTCCTACCGCCTGAGCTTCATGCACCGACCCTCTGGATCGCATTCTCCGCCAGTGTGCCATTCGTTGTTTATATCTCAGCTTCGACGGCCAGCAATGTTCTAGCCCTGATTTTCTTCCTAACAACCATCTTTTTTGTCATTGCTTATTCAATTAAAGGACTGAGATATAAGGAAATTCCTTTTCTTGATTCTGTATCAAGTGCCATTCACTTTGTTGGCCCAGCAGTCTTTGCTGTTGCACTAATTGGTGATTACAGTTTTGAAATTTTGATTAGCCTAAGCGCCTTCTTCTTGTGGGGCGCAGCTTCTCACGCATTTGGGGCTGTGCAAGACATTAGAGCGGATCGTGAAGCTGGCATTGCATCTATTGCTACTGTCCTGGGTGCAAGAACAACCGTTAGATTTTCTTTATCTATTTACACATTTGCAGCCGCTATTCTCTTGCTGCTGCCAGGACGATTCGCTTTTGCGGCTCTGGCTGCGATTCCTTATGTCATTGTTGTAGGAAGACATCTGCCCATCAAAGACAACACCTGCGAGGACGCAAACAAAGGTTGGAAATTGTTTATCGGACTAAATTTCTTAGCCGGAGCAATAATTACGTCTTTACTAATCGGTCCCGTGTGATTCCCACTCAATCACGTGCTCGTCGCTGTAACCATTTGCACAGTGACGGCAGCTCAAGAGGGCATTTGGCCTTCTCATCCTGAAGTGCTGATGTCCCGCCGGGCAAAATCCAACCCATCTGGCAGATGTGGTTGCCATAAGGTGCCAACTGGTGGGTTGAAACTTGTAACCGATTTCCCTTGCTTTTGCTCGCCAAATTGGGCCATGGCCTGCGTCCTTGCCAACTAAAGCATGGGCAATTTCATGCAAAATAATTTGCTCAACTTCATGAAGACTGCAATTTTCAACTAGGTGGCGGCTGATGGTAATGCGCTTGGCCCTAAAGTCGCATTGACCCGCGCGATTAATGGCCCTATCAAAGCCAAAGGAATAGTGAACGATTCGGTGCTGAATAAACAATTCTCTTGCAAGATCCATGGCTTGCTCGTGAGCTGATTTGTATTGCAATTGAAGTGCCATTTAAACCTCCAGAACGCTGGCCATTCTCCGGATTGCTTCTGCAATTCTTGGTTGGCTCGTCGCGAAGTTGAAACGTATGAAGTCTGAATATTTACCATCAGGCGCATGGTCGGGGCCGGGAACTACTGCAACCTTTGCGTCACGCAATAGACGTCCCTGTAGATCGTCTACGCCATAGGCGCTTAGATCGAGCCACGCTAGGTAAGTAGCAGACATGTCAAAAAATTTAGCTTTAGGTAGCTGTTTTGCTAATTCGAAACGCAGAAAAGTTAAATTTTGCTTAACTGTCTCTATTGTCTGATTTAGCCACTCTTCCCCGTTTTTATAGGCTTCAACCATTGAAAACGCACCCAATAGTGATGCGCGCCAGTTCATCGCCTCTGGCAATTCATGCAAAATTTCTTGCATAGCTTTCGATTGTGTAATCAAGAATCCTGCTTTGAGACCGGCAGTGTTCCAAGCTTTTGAGCTTGAAGTGATGGTTACCGTTGTTTCGTGTGCAGTAGGAATGCTGAGTAATGGTGTGAAGGTTTCCCACGTCAATGGTGCATGAATCTCATCCGAGATAACTTTCACACCGTACTTTTTTGCGAGCTCCGCAATTGTCGCTAGCTCTTCATAAGAGTGAACTGTGCCAACTGGATTTTGTGGCGAGCAAAGCAGGTAAAACCTGACTCCAGACTTAAATGCGTCTTCGATTGCCGCAAGATCGAGGGACCAACGGCTACCCTGTAGGGTCAAAGGTGCATCGTGCGGAACCATTTTTACTTCGGAAATCCACTTGAAAAATGATGAGTAGGCTGGCGAATTTATTAGAACTCGGTCACCTGGTTTGCCTAAAGCTCGAAGGATCTCAACGGCTGCTACTCCGACATCCGTTGCGAGGCGCAGGCCGGTTTGGTCAATTTCCCACTCCCAACGTCTTTTTGCAAATGACCCAAACGCAGGCGCAAGCTCAGGAAGTGGTCCAAGATAGCCGAGGTCAGAATTTTCGACCATAGCGTTTAGTCGATTACGAATTACATCCGCTACCGGGAAGTCCATTTCCGCCACGTGCATTGGCAGCACGTCTGCGGAAAATCTCCGCCACTTCGAGGACGTTCTATCAGCAAAATTTCCAAATGAATCTGGACTGTTTAGCACAGTCTGATTATCTACCTCAGAAAGCTAATTGAACTGGAAGGTAAGCAGCATGGCAGCAATCGTAATCATCACAATTGCTATGAAAACATCAAGAATTCTCCAGAAAACTGGATTTTTCACAAACTTGCCCAACCAAGATGCGCCAAATCCCAAGCTAAAGAACCAAACAAATGATGCGGTCATAGCTCCAATTCCAAACAGCCACTTGTTTTCAAACTGATTTGCAATTGAGCCAAGCAACAAGACCGTGTCTATGTATACATGTGGATTCAAGTAAGTCAGTGCCAGAGCAGTAAGTGCTGTCGCTTTGAAAGTATCTGCTTGCTTATCCGATTCACTCAGGGCTTGTGGCTTGATTGCCCTTCTAATTGCTCCGAGAGCAAACCAAAGCAAATAGGCAGCGCCGCCATACCTGAAAACTTCGATTAGTAATGGAGCCGAATTAATGGCTGCCCCCAGGCCAAGAATCCCTATAGCTATTAAGAATGCGTCAGAAAAAGCGCAAATCAGTACTACTGTCAAAACCTGTTGCCGTCGGAGACCCTGACGTAGAACAAAAGCATTCTGAGCGCCGATGGCAACAATTAGTGACAATCCGGTAAGAAAACCGGCTGGTAAAGCTAACAATCAAATCTCATTTCACAGATAGTCTGACTAGATGCTACCTATTTCTCTAACCACTCAGGTTCTGGCCAACGAAGTCGAACTAATAAGAGTTCCTACTGGCTCAGGAATCGACTTTCTAGTCTGGCCAATCATGATTGCCGCTTTCTTCTACATCGTCTACGTGACAACCCGAAAGAACTCCTCAGATAAAGGGAATAAGGACAACAAAAACTAGTTTCCATTTTTATGGCACTAAAAATCGGATCGGCGGCACCCGCCTTCAAGTTGAAAAATCAAGACGACAAGCCTATTGCTTTGGCTGACTACAAAGGCAAGAAGGTAATCGTCTACTTCTACCCAGCAGCTTCAACTCCTGGCTGCACCACCCAAGCCTGCGACTTCCGAGACAACATCAATTCCCTCAAATCAGCCGGCTATGTGGTCTTGGGAATTTCGCCTGACGGGCCAGAAAAACTGAAGAAGTTCAAAGACAAAGAAAAACTGAATTTTGAACTACTGAGCGACCCAGACAACAAAATTCAAGAAAAATATGGGGCCTACGGCGAAAAAAGCATGTATGGCAAGACCTACATGGGTACCATTCGCTCAACCTTCGTAGTCGATAAGAACGGCAAGTTGGAACATGCCTTTCACAACGTCAAGGCAAAGGGCCACATTGAGTTCCTAAGAAAGCAGCTGGGCCTTTAACCACGTAGTGGCAACAGAGCCCCAATTGCAATAAACACAGATCCAAAGACTCGGTTGAAGTTTTTCCCCACCTTCTTGAGCCAAGGTTGGATTCGGTCTGCCAGCGCGGCTACGAATAGCTCGTAAATGAACTCAATGACCACAAAGGTTGCCGCCATAATCAAAAATTGAATAAACAGAGAACCCGCTGGGTCAATGAATTGCGGCAGGAAAGCAACAAAAAACAAGATTCCTTTTGGGTTCGAAATGGCTGAAAGCAGCCCAGCTTGGAAGAGTTTTAGGCCGGAGGAAGCCTTTACTTCAGTTCTGGATTCACCCAAAGAAGGCGATCGCCAAACCTGAATTCCTAAAAAGATTAGGTAGGCGCCACCTACCCACTTCAAAACAACTAGCAAGCCAACATTTGCCGCCAGCAGGGCCCCAATTCCAAACATTGAGAGTCCAATAACAGCAGAAAAACCAACGGATCCTCCAACGATTGTGAAAATGGTCTTTCTCGCTCCATACAAGGCTCCATGGGTAAGTGCAAGCAATCCATTTGGGCCTGGCGTCAGCGATAAACCGACAGCGGCCAGTGTGTACAGAAACCAAGTCTGAATTTCCATTAGTAACCCAACTCTGGAATGACTACACCGGTAAACGATGTGCCATTGATGTATGCACTAACGTTTTCACGCAGTCTTTGCGCAAATAGCCTCGTAACAATTGGCATGGTATCTGCGGTGTGTGGCGTGATTATTAGTTTCTTTTCCTCCCACAATGGATGACCATCTGGAAGCGGCTCAGGATAAGTGACGTCTGTGGCAGCACCGGCGATGACGCCACCCTTGAGCGCTGCTGCCAAGTCATCCTGATTGACAACCTCTCCCCTAGCAACATTTACCAAATAAGCATCGTGGCGCATCTTTGCAAACCTGCTCGAGCCAAACAAAAATCTGGTTTCATCCGTCAGCGCACACGCTAAAACTACGAACTTGGCTTTACCCAGCTCTTGATCTAAATCTTCAAACCCTACGACTTTTGAGTATTGAGAGTTAAGAAACGATTCCTGTGGTCGCTTGCGAACTACCGTTACCCGAGTTCGATATGGTTCTAATAGGTCCACTAGTTGCTGGGCTATCCCTCCACCACCAACAATCAGCAACTCCTCATCAAAGAGCGAGTCAGCATATTTCTTACCCCAGCTTTTGGCTCTAATTCTTTCGGGCAATACCCTTCCCAGGGCCATGCAGAGCATCAAAGCATGCTCAGCCACTGGTTCCGAATAAGAGCGCTTAGCACTTGTAAAGGTGATGGTTGGAAAATTTCGGATAATTGAGCTGAAAGCGTCTACGCCCGCAAAGGGCAATTGAACCCAGCGAAGTTGAGGATTCGCTAATAGCTCCTGCTCCAATAGGTCTGGTCGCGCGTAATCTGTCCAAACCAGTGCTTCTACATCTCTGGTAAGAGTTGAGAGCGTCCCGCCTGATTCCTCAATCGCAAGGACGTACTGGTCGAATTGTTTGGGTTCTAGGGCAATCTTTTTACTCAATTACCAACCATCCAATGATCACCAAGCGACTTGAAATATGTCACATAGAGATTCTGGCACCTATATGAAAAGTACGCCCCCCGGGACTCGAACCCGGAACCCGCTGATTAAGAGTCAGC
>CAYXWU010000042.1:0-8276 GCA_964468885.1 uncultured Aquiluna sp.
AGGTTCCGCTAACTAAAACTGGTCAGGTAATGGGAACAGTTCAGTACCTAGCTCCGGAGCAGGCAACCGGTAGAGCATCCACACCTTCAACTGATCTCTACTCACTTGGTGTTGTTGCCTATGAAGCACTAAGTGGCAGGCGGCCATTCACCGGTGAAAACCAGATGGCAATTGCCATGGCACACATCAACGAGATGCCGCCTGCTCTTCCAGACAGCATTGACCCGAGAGTCCAGAACCTCGTTCTTAGCTGTCTTGCAAAGAAACCAAATCAAAGACCAGAGTCAGCAACCTCTCTTGCGATTCGAGCAGAGGCGCTGCTGAGAGAAAAGCGCGGATCCGTTTCAAGACCTATTACTCAGCCGCCGCTTGATCCAATGACTGAGCTAATTACAACTGACACCGCACCTCTTCCAAGAGGACCGGTCGTTTGGCCATGGGTTGCAACGCTTGGTTTGCTTGGACTGGTGACTGTTGTTGTTTTGGTTGCGATTTTGTCTGAACCAAACACCGGCGAGATTCAACCAACCCAGTCGCCAACCAGCACCGAAACTGTTGAACCAACTCCAAGTGAAGAGCCAACTGAAACTGAAGAGCCAGCGAGCGTTTTGCTTCTTCGCTCGGACATCATTGGTCAAGATTTGTCAGAGGTGACAGCGAAGCTGACTGAGCTGGGATTCCAGGTCAATGCGATCCCGGGCGAGCTAATTCCTGGCAATGATCCAAGAGTTAGAACGGTTTATGCGGTTGCTCCAACTGGATCCATTCCACCAGGCAGCATCATTGACATCACCTACTATGTCGGTGACTTTGGGGACATTCCTGCTGAGATTCCAACCGAGACACCTACTCCAACCGAAGGAGCGGGAAATGGGTAATAAGACTGTGACCGAGTCTGAGCCAATTCTCAAGATTCAGAAAATAAACTTTGGAAAGAGAAAGAGCAGTTTTGATAAATAACGAAAGACTTATTGCCGGTCGCTACCGCATTGGTTCACTAGTTGGCCGTGGCGGAATGGCTGAGGTTTACGAAGGCTATGACACCCGCCTGGGCAGAACTGTCGCAATCAAACTGCTCAAATCAGATCTTGCTAACGACCCAAGTTTCGAAGAGAAGTTCCGCGGTGAAGCGCAAGCCAGTGCACGCATGGCTCACCCCAGCATTGTTCGTATCTATGATGCGGGCGAGGAAGAGACGACCGACTCAAACGGCAACCTAGTTAAAACGCCTTTCATCATCATGGAATTGGTAAAAGGCAAACTACTCAGAGAAGTCATCCACGCAGGCCAAACGGATATCGATAAAGCAATCAAGTATGTAATTGGCATCCTTAGTGCACTTGAGGTCTCTCACCGCTCTGGTGTCATTCACCGCGACATCAAGCCTGCCAACGTCATGATTTCTGAAAATGAAGCCGTTAAGGTGATGGACTTTGGAATTGCCAGAGCTGTGTCAGACAACTCTGCAACCCAAGCTGCCACCGCTGGCATTGTTGGCACCGCTCAGTATTTCTCTCCCGAGCAGGCGAGAGGTGAAACAGTTGATGCAAGAACTGATCTTTATTCAACCGGTGTAATTCTTTATGAACTGCTTGCCGGAAGACCACCTTTCAAGGGTGAGAGTGCAGTTTCAGTTGCATATCAACATGTCAGCGAATTAGCACCAAACCCATCCGACTTCAATCCACAGGTAACGCCAGAACTAAATGCCGTCGTGATGCGAGCTATGGCAAAAGATCGTGATGAGCGATTCCAATCCGCTGAAGAATTCCGCGAACACCTGTTAGCTGCGCAATCTGGCGTTGTTGTAACAAGGACTCAACCAAAACCGATTACGCAGATTGAACCGGTGCAGGTTGATGCCACTGAGCTGTTCGAGAAACCAGAATCACTTCCAACTGCACTGCTTGAGGGATTTGAAACTGCCCCGTCTGAGCAGGTAAGCATCAGTAACAACAAGGTTGGCGTTGGTGTGCTGTGGGGCTTGGGTACTGGTGTTGCCGTAATCCTGATTGGACTTGTCTTCTGGCTATTCTCAATTGGTGCCAACACCAACACCAATCCATCGGGTAATGGTGTGACGGTCGCGAATGTGGCGAACTCTCTATACGAAGATGCCCTTGAAGCCCTAACCGCTCAAGACCTGGTAGTTCTGAGAGTTTACGAGCAAAGCGACACAGTTCCAGCAGGTGTAGTAATCAGACAAGAGCCTGCGGCTGGAACGTTAGTTCTGCCAAAGACTCCAATCACTGTGTATGTTTCGTCGGGTGCCACAGAGGTGGTTGTTCCAAACCTGGTTGGCACACAAGAAGCAGATGCGGTAGCCATGATTGAACAGGCAGGACTTACGGTTGGTTCCATTACCGTCACGGGATCGCCGACGGTCGCTGAAGGTGTTGTTATTACATCTGACCCAGTCGCGGGAGCAAAACTTCCACAAGGAAGCGTTGTGAATCTGATTCTTTCCAACGGAAAGGTCACAGTGCCTGATGTGAGAAACCTGGCAGTCACAGAGGCCATCAGCCTTATGACTAATCCAGCTGTCGGTTACACCACTTCGGTTGAAATAAAAAATGCTGGCAGCTGTAACGGCAATCCAGGCAATGTTGTGATTGATCAGTCAATTCCGCCTGGAGAAGCCAAGCAGAAACAGAACATCGTTTTGTTTGTTGAGTGTGTTCAGTAACTAGCTGCTAAGCCCTGCAAGTAACTGTTTCATAAGTTCAATTTCAGCTTTTTGAACTTCGACAATGTGCGCGGCAAGTTCTTTAGCTTCAGCCTTGTTAGTGCCATCAAGCATGGAAACCATGTCTAGGGCACCCTCGTGGTGAACAATCATAAGATTCAAAAACAGTTCATCGAACTCTGGCGAGGTTAGGGTGTTTAGCTTTGCCATATCTTCTTCGCTGGCCATGCCCATCATGTCGTGGTCACCATGAACTTCGTGGCCGTGACCATCAATCCATGATTGCATTTGCTCAATCTCGTGAGCTTGCGCATCAATGATCTGCTGTGCGAGCTTCTTGACATCTGAGTTAGAAGAGTTAGCTAGCGCTAATTCAGACATGTCGATTGCCTGCTGGTGATGAGGAATCATCATCGTTGCAAACATTGTTTCGCTCTCGCCCATCACTTCCATGCTTTCGCTGTGATCTGAGTGATCACCGTGTCCTGAGTGGGAGGCGTCTTCCGCGGCAGCTGTGCAGCCGGCAAGCAAAGCAATAGAAGCAAAAGAGGAAAATAGTACTGCGCTGGTGTTTTTCAATCTGACTCCAAGTTAATTACATCTAAGACTATTTTGAAATTCTGGGAGAAAGCTGTTTAGCTTTTTCCTTAGCCCCTTCAAGCCCAAGTGTTTCTAGCCAGTTGGCGAGCATCATGTAGCCACCCTCGGTCATTACAGATTCAGGATGGAACTGCACACCATAAATTGGCTTGGTCTTGTGTTGCAAACTCATGATTACACCGCTATCAGTTTGACCGGTGATTTCTAATTCTTCGGGAACGGTTTCTTTCACAACCGCTAGCGAGTGATACCTGGTTGCGGTGAAGCCTTGGTGAATACCATCAAAGATCTTTGAGTTCTGATGATTTATCTTGGAAGTTTTGCCGTGCATAAGTTCTGGTGCACTGGTGACAGTTGCTCCCATTGCTTCTGCAATAGCTTGGTGACCAAGGCAGACTCCAAATACTGGGTAATCGGTTTGGAGTGCATATTTCACAGTTGGAATTGATAACCCCGCACTTGCTGGATTTCCGGGTCCGGGTGAAATCAATACTGCGTCGTATTTGGACAGTACTTCTGGCAGCTCATCTTCGCTAACGGAGTCATTGCGAATAACCTCGGTCTGGGCCCCCAGCTGCTGCAAATAGCCATTGAGGGTATAGACAAAGGAGTCGTAATTATCTAGAACCAGGATCTTTACCATGCTGGGAATTAGCCTACTTGGGTTCTGAAAGGGGGTTTTGGGGTAATAAACTTCTACCCATGTCTGATTCAAGAGAAAAGCGCTCAAAGCCAGCCAAGCCTGTCATTGATGGTGAAGAGGCCAACCCAACTTGGTACAAAGTGACCATGTTCGGATTCATGATCCTGGGTCTACTGTGGATTTTGATTTTCTACATCTCTTCAGCTCGCTACCCACTAGGCAGCGCAACCCCAATTGATCTTTCCAACTGGAACATCTTGATTGGTTTCGGAATCGCCATGATCGGCTTTTCCATGACTACTCGCTGGAAGTAATTAGAGCCAAAGGCTGACTTTGTACTGAGTCAGCAAGACAATCACAACCCACACCACAGCCAGTCCACCTAATTGCAATAGCTTTTGACTTGGCTTTCGAGTTGCGGCAAAGATTGCTGCAATAACAAATCCTGTCACCATTCCACCCAGGTGTCCCTGCCAAGAGATTCCGCTGACAACAAAACCAAGACCAAAGTTAATCGCAATCAGAATAAATAGCTGAGAAGCATTGCCGCCCAGAGTTCTAATCACAACGAAGTAGGCAGCCATCAAACCAAAAAGTGCACCCGATGCACCAACGGTTGGAATCTGCGGATCTGATAACCATAGAACAGCAACAGATCCACCAACAATGGAAGTCAGATACAAAAACAAAAAGCGCAGTGCGCCAAGCATTGGCTCAAGCTGGCGACCAAAAATCCAAATGGCGTAGGAGTTGAACAGGATGTGCATTGGTCCTGACCAGTCGTGCACAAACCCTGCAGTTAGCATGCGCCAGGGCTCGACAATTGCGAGAACTGGTGCAAAGAAGAACTGATTGGTGAACAGATAGCCCAGTGGGGAAATCTGTCCAAGCCAAATCAGAACATTAACAATTAGAAGAGCCGAGGTGATTGGCGCCTCGGCTGCTCTAGCTAATCTTCGTGCCACTAAGCCTTTTCGATAGTTATTGTTTCGATTACAACATCGTCCAGTGGGCGATCCTGCGCACCGGTTGCAACTGCTGCAATCTTGTCAACGACCTTGCGGCTTACTTCGTCAACAACCTCACCAAAGATGGTGTGCTTGCCATAGAGCCAAGTGGTAGGTGCAACAGTGATAAAGAACTGGCTGCCGTTGGTGCCAGGTCCTGCGTTTGCCATTGCAAGCTTGTAAGGTTCGTTGAAGTTAAGTTCTGGGTGAATCTCATCACCAAATTGGTAGCCAGGTCCGCCCATGCCGGTGCCGGTTGGGTCACCGCCCTGAATCATGAAGCCCGCAATGATGCGGTGAAAAATAACTCCGTTATATAGAGGTCCGCTCTGAGGAGCGCCGGTTCTTGGGTGCTTCCATTCGATCGAACCAGTGGCTAGGCCTTCGAAGTTTTCAACGGTCTTTGGAGCATGCAGACCATAAAGGTTTACCTTGATTGCTCCGTGATTGGTGTGCAGAGTTGCTACTGAGGTTGGATTAGTCATTGTTCCATTGTGGCAGATAGTTTGAAGAGTTTTGCTGACTAAGCTGAAACGGGCCGAAAGGACATAATGAGTGCAATTAGCTTTGATTCCTTAGTCAAGCACTACGGCAAACAAGCCGCCGTAAATAACCTCACTGCAACTGTTGAAGCAGGCAGAATCACCGGATTTCTTGGGCCCAATGGAGCGGGCAAATCAACTGCCCTGCGCTGCCTGGTTGGTTTGGCTAAACCAACCAACGGCACCGCCAAAATCCTTGGAAAAAATTATCGTGAGCTTGTAAACCCATTGCAGCAAGTTGGAACCGTGCTGGACAGCCGGGGTTTTCATCCGGCACTTTCAGGTAAAAAGAACTTGCAGGTTGTTGCGGCAGCGGCTGGCATTTCAGACTCAAGAGTTGACGAAGTGCTCGAGCTAGTTGAACTTTCTGGTAGCGCAAAAAAGAGAATGAAGAACTATTCCTTGGGCATGAAGCAAAGACTTTCTCTGGCCGGTGCTCTACTTGGTGGGCCACAAATTCTCATCTTGGACGAGCCTGCTAATGGACTAGATCCGGCTGGAATTGCTTGGCTTAGAAAGTTTCTCAGAGGACTTGCTGAACAAGGTAAAACGGTTTTGGTTTCATCTCACCAACTTGCTGAAATGCAGAACACGGTTGATGACGTAATTATCATCAACCACGGCAAGCTGATTGCCAGCGGGCCCATTCGTGAAGTAATTGGCGATGGCACGCTGGAAGAAGCATTTCTGCATCTAACTCAAGGAGCGAACTAATGATTGCTCTATTTAAATCAGAGTGGCGAAAGCTAATTTATGTCCGTGCGAACTGGGGATTACTAATGGCCGCCACTTTCATTTCTGTGCTATCGGTCGTTGTAACGCCGTTCATTCTTACAACAGGTGATGCTGGCCAGTTGCTGGGTCTCGGTCTTGATCAAACAGCTGCTGTGGATGCAACTTACGCCAACGGAATTTCGGGCTACATCTTCGCAATCATTTTGGGAATCATGCTGATGGCCGGAGAATTCCGCCATGGAACTGCCGTTGCAACATTTCTTACTTCTCCTAAACGGGGGGTTGTTCTTACTACCAAACTCTTGATTGCTGGTGTTGGTGGCATTTTGTTGATGGTTATTTCCACAGGTGCTTCTTTGTTTGCTGGTTACTTCACGTTGATGAGTTTTGAGAATGTGGCACAGCCGAGTGAAAATCTCTTTCTCAACACCATGGTGGCGGCGCTAGTTAGCGGTGCGGTACTGGGTGTGATTGGTGTAGCTATTGGCACGCTAATTAGGAACCAGATGCTCGCAATTGTTGGTGCCCTGGTTTATTTGTTTGTCATTGACCCGCTGCTCCTGGCACTCTGGCCAGATGCTGGAAAGTTCTTGCCGTCGGGACTGATTACGGCAATGTTGGCAATCGACATTTCGGCGCCGGAGTTGGGATTCGACACCACCAATTATCTGCCTGCCCTAACAGCCACCTTGGTTTTGCTGGGTTACGGAGCGATTTTTGCCTTCGTTGCAATCGCCACCAGCCTTAGGCGTGACATCGACTAGTAAAGCTGGAATGATTCCAGCATGAGCAAAGTCGCACTTATTACTGGAGCTGGATCAGGTTTCGGACTGGGTCTTGCCAAAAAGCTTGTCGGTAAGGGCTGGGTTGTTTACGCAGCTGACAAAAATGCCAAGGCTGCTAAAGCAACTGCTGAGTTTGGTGCTATTCCTCTAACCATGGATGTCACCAGCGACTCATCAGTTCAAGCTGGAGTTAAGAAAATTATTCGCGATCAAAAGCGACTTGATCTGCTTGTAGCAAATGCTGGTTTTGGAAACTTCTCAGCGATTGAGGAAACTACCTCAGAGCAGGTTAGAGAGATTTTTGAAGTAAACGTCTTTGGTGTTGAAAGATGCATCAAGGCTGTTCTGCCCCAGATGCGCAAGCAGAAGAGTGGAAGAATTGTGATGACAACCTCAGTGGTTGCACACGTTTCCCTGGTTGGTCTTGGCTGGTATGCGGCAACCAAGCACGCCATCAAGGCAGTCGCTAATGCTCTTCGCCAGGAAGTTAGGCACCTCGGGATCTCAGTAGTCACGGTTGAACCAGGAACTTCAAAGACTGGCTTTGGATCAATTGCATTTGGACTATTGGAAGATGGTCGCACCTACAGCGAATATGACGGTGTGATGCGAGGACTAAACAAATGGCTTGGTGGAATGTACAAAATCTCACCGGGTCCAAACAAGACCATCAACACTCTCTTCCGAGCGTCTACCGCTGGCATCCCTAGATCTCACTACCCAGTTAGCTGGGATGTAAGAGCGCTGAAAACTATTTTCTATGTAGTTCCAAGAAGCATGCTTGATGGATTTGTGCTTTGGCTAGCGAAAAAGTAAAGAGGTCGGTTGGTAGCTGGGTTGTCATCTCAGCTTTTTTGGCTTCTGGAATTCTTCATCTTGTAAATCCATCTGCTTTTTTGTTTTTGCTACCGGAGTGGACACCTGAGCCAATTCTTCTTGTATATGTTTCTGGTGTCGCAGAAATCTTGGCAGCGGTTGGTTTGTTGCTTCGGCAGAAGTGGGCACCGCTTTTCACCGTGTTGGTTTTGCTAGGGGTTTGGCCAGCTAACTGGTGGTTTGCAATTGATGCGCTTACTACTAACCCGGACATAGCACTTATTGCTTGGCTCAGACTTCCCCTTCAGATTCCGCTAATTCTGTGGGCATGGAAGTCTCCGGTCCGCTAGAAATAAGGCTTTTGTCCGGTTCAGGAATTACTTGAAGAGTCCCGAGGTTCTTCTTTTCAGGAGGTTCAAATGAACGCTTTTGGAGTCGCCGTTTTGGTGGGTCTAGTTCCAG
>CAYXWU010000043.1:0-8237 GCA_964468885.1 uncultured Aquiluna sp.
TTCTGCGGTGGTTGGCAATTAGGTAGCGAGCTGTTTTGTATAGCCATGGCAGCTCCAAACCTTGAGGAATTTTGGAACGCTTATTCCAAGCGATTTCAAACAAATCCGATGCAATGTCATCCACTTGGTCCACTGGCAAACGCCTAGCCAGAAAACGGCTAATTTCCGTAATGTGAGCCCTGAAAAGGGTTCCGAATTCTTCGGCGGTCATTTCTCTCCCAACTAGACAATGTAGTGGGGAAGCTCAAATTTTCATGGCTTTTGGAAACAGCCAGGGGCGTGGTCAAAAACCAACCCGGAAGACTGCATCAAGGCATACATGGTGGTGGGGCCAACAAAGGAGAATCCAAGTTTCTTGAGGTGTTTGCTCAGCTGCTCTGCCTCGTTGCTCGTGGCGACCCAGTCAAAATTCGTTCTGCGAGTAACACGCTTGGCAGGCGCAAACGACCACATCAGCTCAACCAGGTCTAGTCCCAACTCTTCCACGACCTTGGCGTTATTGATAGCCGAGTTGATTTTGGCAAGGTTGCGAATAATTGCTGGATCTTTGAGAAGACGGCTTACCTCTCTTTTTCCATATTTTGAGACTTTGGCTGAGTCAAAATTGTCAAAAGCTGCTCGAAAGCCTTCTCTTCGCTTCAGAATGGTCAACCAACTCAATCCTGCCTGAAAACCCTCAAGGCAAATCGCTTCAAACAGATCTCGCTGGTTTCGATTGGGCTGCCCCCATTCGTTGTCGTGATAGTCGATGTAGATCTGGTCGTCAGTTACCCAGCTACAACGGGTTACACCATCAGCTAATCTTCTGGTCTTGCTCATCGGTAGTGAATTCCTTCGAGTTCCAAAAGCTTTCTCTTTGTCGGCAAACCCTTACCTCCTGAGTAGCCGGTGAGCTTGCCACTCGAACCCATCACTCGGTGGCAGCCGATGAAGATTGCGACTGGATTTGATCCGACCGCTCCTCCGACAGCCCTGGCTGCCTGGGGGTTGCGAATGGAACGAGCAATGTCACCGTAGCTGATTGTTTTGCCAAAAGGAACTTTTTGAATTTGCTGCCAGACCGATAGCTGGAACTTGGTTCCTTGAAGGTCGAAGACAAGTTCAAAGCTTTTTCGCTTACCAGCAAAGTATTCCTTGAGCTGCTTGGCCGCATTGTCAACTAAGGACTTAGCATGCTGACTTGTGGCAAAGTCCTGCAATCGACTGCGACTGGAAAGAAATTCCAGATTAGTTATTCCTCGCTCGCTAGCTGCAATTGAAACCAAGCCAACTGGAGTTTGAAGAATGCGGCGGGCAGCGATTTCTTGCATGGAAATAAGTTAGCGGACCTACATAGATCTTCTAGTTATCCACAGGAGCTAACCGGCACAAATTGGCTGGTGTTTAGTGGTGAGAATAGGTCATGGGCATCGCCATTCTTCCTCTAACCCTTTATGGGCTCTACCTAGCAGCCTCCGGAGACTTCCTTCTTCTTGTGCTCATTCTTATAAGTTCCGCAGTCTGGGCATTCCCGAAATTACTTGCTGAGCAGAGTTCCCGATTGCCAGAAGTGGAGGAGACGTCAGGAACGGGAGTATTGGATGAGGGAAACCGTCTTTTCGTCTTACCACCTAAGCAAATGACTGGAGACATTACCCTGGTTGGGCCAACAGAAGCTTGCACTAGATTTGCCAGCCAACTATTGAATAATTCAGCTGAGGAAATTTGGTGCTTAGGCAACATTGGTTTTAACTGCTACAAGAGCATCGCTCCGGATTCTCCGAATGAAATCCTCGATTTGATAAATCGCTCGAAAATTTCCTTGCCTTTCACGGTTATTGCTGATCAGGATTCATGGCAAAGACTAATGGTCTCACCTTGGCCGCAGGATCGAAGTTTTCGCCTTATTGTCCTAAGTGCGATGGCTCTTTCAACTCAGAGCAATCTTGTTGTGAGCGTCACTCGTCAGGGTGTCCGTGCCCAAGGGAACCTGGGTAATCAAAATGTGGATCTGATTTGGCGCGATGAACTACTTGCCAGTGAGCCAGCGGATAATCTTCGACAAGAGCGAGCTTCTACCAGTGGTTCCTTCCAGTTGGTCGGCCAAGCTAGCGGCAAACATGGCCCCTCGAGCAGCAATAAATCGAAGTGGTTCAACTTCCCAGCTCGGAGAGTGGTGATTGACAAAACAGAGCTTAGATTCAGGGCTTTGTCTTCCAAGAATCAAATCCGCCAAAGTCTTCCCAGCGAGGTGAGAGGTGCCGACGCCATCTCCGACATATCCACCCGCCTGCGCAATCTTGGTCACGGGGTCTAAAGTGGCTGAAGCCATCCAGTCTCGGGTCACGCCCAGTGCGCCGCCCCAGCGGTGAGTAATGCGATAACCTCCCAGAGTTGGAAACATTATCTTTAGTTCTCTCTCTAGATGACTGTGAATTTTTTCAACGTTGTCATATTTCGCTTTTACCTTTGACCCAAAGTGGTAGGGAGCACCTCTTCCGCCAAATGCAATCCTGTTATCTTTCGTTCTTTGGCCATAAATGATTAAGTTTCTAAAGTCTGCAAATGTAACGCCGGGTGGTAAACCAAGGTCATCCAAGACTGAACCCGGTATTGGTTCAGTGACAATCATCAGAGAGTAGAGGGGCAGTGAGCGTCTCTTTAGTCCGGCGATGCTTGGCCGATACCCTTCGAGTGCGTCAACGACATATTCAGCTGTGAAGTTGCCGCGACTGCTTTGAACATTTCCAGCCGAAAAGTTAGTTACCTCAGTTACCTCAAACAAACTTCCACCTAATTCGATAAAGGCCGCTGCCAAACCCCTCACCAGCTTTGCTGGCTGGATACTGGCGCAGGCTGGATCAAAGACAGCGCCTTGACTGTAGGTGGCTCTCGGTGAATCACTGCTGTTTTTTAGCTGCAGCTTGTCAACTTGAAACTTTTCGGATTGCTCAAGCTCTGAAAGGGCTCTTTGTTTTTGGGCATCTGATCTAATCAGGTTGTAGGTTCCAGTTTTCTGATAATCACACTCAATGCCGAGCTCTTTCGTTACAAGGCCAATCTCATCAACCGTTGAAATCATGGCGCGACGAATTGCTTGCGAAGCTTCGATACCAAACTCTTTGGCTAGCTTTTCACTGGACCAGGGAAACAGTGCCGAGCACCAACCGCCGTTTCGACCTGAAGCACCAAAGCCAGCTATCTCCTTTTCGAGAATTGCCACTCTGAGACCAGGCTGATTTCGAAGGAGATAAATGCCAGTCCAGAGCCCAGTGAAACCAGCTCCCATGATCACTACGTCAAAGTCGCGCTGTTCACTGGCCGGTCGCGGTTCCAGTGACTCGGCTAATGAGTCATGCCAGAAACTCAGCGAGCGATAGTTCGTCAAACCTATCCGTTTAGTCTCTTCCAAGCTTCCGTGAGCACCTTTCGCAGAATTTGCTCAATCTCATCAAATTCCTTAGGGCCGCAGGTTAGGGGAGGAGCTAACTGAATTACAGGGTCTCCTCGATCATCGGCTCGGCAATAGATTCCAGCTTCCAGAAGGGCATTGTTCAAAAACCCTCTAAGCAGCTTCTCTGATTCGGCTCGACTCAGTGTCTCTTTAGTCTTCTTGTCTTTGACGATTTCAACCGCAAAGAAGTATCCATCGCCTCTTACGTCTCCCACAATTGGCAGGTCGTAGAGCTTTTCTAGAGTTTTCCGGAAAATTGGCGAATTAGTTCTTGCACGCTCAATTAGGTTCTCTTTTTCAAAAATCTCAAGGTTTGCCAGCGCTACTGCACAAGCAACTGGGTGACCTCCGAAGGTGTAGCCATGGGCGAGAGTGGAGACTCCATCCTTGAATGGTTCGAAGAACTTCTCTTTGAGGAAAAGAGCACCTAGTGGCTGAGCGCCAGAGGTGATTGCTTTAGCTGTAATCATCATGTCTGGCTGAATGTCATATCGAATCGAGCCAAACCACTCTCCAGTTCTTCCATAGCCGGTGATTGTTTCATCCGCTACCAAGATCACGTCGTATTGGGTGCAGATCTCACGCACACGTTTGAAGTAGGCCTTAGGAGCCGTGAAGCAACCACCAGCATTTTGAATTGGCTCAACAAAGAAGGCGGCCACCGTGTCTGGTCCTTCAAACAAAATCGCTTCTTCAAGTCGGTTTGCAGCCCAAATTCCAAACTCATCTTCATTCGCAAATTCATGCGGCGCCCGGTAGTAGTTGGTGTTTGGAACTCTAAAAGCTGATGGAACGAGCGGCTCAAACATTTGCTTGAATGCCGGGATTCCTGTAATTGAAAGCGCTCCATGGCTGGTGCCGTGGTACGCAGTCATTCTTGAAATGACTTTGTGTTTTTGTGGCTTACCGGTCATCTTGAAATACTGCTTGGCAATCTTCCAAGCGGATTCGACTCCCTCTGTGCCACCTGTGGTGAAGAAAATTCGATTCATGCCCTCAGGTCCAATTGAAAGGAGCTTCTCCGCTAGTTCAATAGCTCTTGGGTGACCATAGGACCAAAGTGGCATGAAGTCGAGCTCCATCATTTGCTTTTGAGCTGCTGCCGCTAACTCTGGTCGAGCGTGACCCGCGTTGCATGTGAAGAGACCAGACAAACCATCGATTAATTTGTTGCCCTTGGAGTCGTATATGAAGTGGCCCTCACCGCGAACAATGATGTTCATATCGCCCTTGCTAAAGGGGGAGTGGCGTGTGAAGTGAAGCCAGCTGTGTTCCTTGCCGGACTTCTGCCACTCTCTGTCGCCAACGGCCTTGCCTTCTTGCATGGCCTCTAATAGTTCTAGCTTTGGCTCGCTAGAGCTTCTCTTGAGAAGTGGTTTGAGCAGGTTAGTTAGTGGGTTAGTCTTCTTGCTCTCTGAAATCGCCATTGATTATCACTTGTAACTTTCTATCTGGTTCCCCAGTTGTAGAACTGCTTGTGCAAACGAAGATAAACGAAGGTCTCGGAGCTCACAACTCCTGGCAGAGACCGAATTTTATCGTTCAGAAGCTCAATCAGTTGGTCATCGTCTTCACAGACAACTTCCGCCATGATGTCAAAGCTACCAGCCGTTAGAACCACATAATCCACTGAGGGGATCTTGGCGATAGCGTCGGCAACCTGAGCCGAATTGCCCACACACCTAATGCCAATCATGGCCTGGCGCGAAAAACCGAGTTTCAGCGGGTCCGTGACCGCAACGATTTGCAGCACTCCCGCTTCGGTTAGTTTCTGCACCCTCTGCCTAACGGCGGCTTCGCTGAGTCCAACTACTTTGCCGATTTCGGCATAGGACCTTCGACCATCCTTTTGCAGCTGTTCAATTATCAGCTTTGACACTTCATCCAGATGGGACTGGCGGGCTCTGTCCATGCGAGACATGCCTCGAGTATCACAGCCAAAGCCTTAGTTTGGTCTCAAATCCGTAGTTTTTTTATCAATAAGTTACGAATTCGGCAGGATTTTCCGTTAATTTTGCCGATAAGCCCATCCAGGTTTAGCATCTTCTAAAGCAACTCGATGAGGAGTAATAGTGGCCAAGAAGCTACAGAACTTAGTTGGCGGTAAGTATGTTGACCCAGCCTCCGGCAAGTACAGCGATGTAATCAATCCATCTACTGAAGAGGTTTACGCCAATGCACCGATCTCTGGTGCAGAAGATGTGCAAAATGCCTTCCAAGTAGCCCATGAAGCATTCAAAGAGTGGAGTCAAACAACTCCAAGTGAGCGACAGCTTGCACTCTTCAGAATCGCCGATGAGCTTGAGAAGCGAGCAGATGAAGCCGCAGATCTAGAGAGCGAAAACACCGGTAAGCCAAGAGCAACTTTGGTTGATTTTGAAATGGTCCCATCGGTTGATCAGATTCGCTTCTTTGCCGGTGCTGCTAGAAATTTGGAAGGTCGTGCAACAGCTGAGTATGCGAAAGACCACACTTCATCTATTCGTCGTGAACCAATTGGTGTGATTGGTCAAGTCACACCATGGAACTATCCACTCAACATGGCCGTTTGGAAGTTTGCCCCTGCAATCGCAGCTGGAAACACAATCGTGCTAAAGCCATCTGACACAACTCCTGTTTCCACTTTGTTGCTTGCTGAAATTGCCAACAAGTTCTTGCCGCCAGGAGTCTTCAATGTCATCACTGGAGACCGCGACACAGGTCGCATGATGGTGGAGAACAGAATTCCGCAAATGGTTTCAATTACCGGTTCTGTTCGAGCTGGTATGGAAGTAGCTAAGACAGCTGCCCTAGATCTAAAGCGAGTCCACCTAGAACTGGGTGGCAAAGCACCTGTCATTGTTTTTGCAGATGCAGACATGGAAAGAGCTGCCGCGGGAATTGTTGCGGCAGGCTTCTTTAACGCCGGGCAGGACTGCACTGCTGCCACTCGACTACTTGTTGAGGATGCAGGATATGACAAGTTCATGGCAGCTTTGCTTGCCGAGGTCAAGGCATCTGCAAAGGTTGGAAAGCCATCTGACTCCGACATCTTGTTTGGTCCAGTAAATAACGCTAACCAGCTGACTCGCGTTAAGGGATTCATTGACCGAGTTCCATCACACGCAAAGATTGAAACTGGTGGTAACCAGATTTCCGGTAAGGGTTATTTCCTTGAGCCAACCGTCATTTCAGGTCTAAAGCAAACCGATGAGCACATTCAGGATGAAATCTTTGGCCCAGTGCTTACTGTGCAGCGCTTTAGTGGCGACGAGCAGGCACTGACCTGGGCAAATGATGTGAAGTATGGACTGGCGTCTTCCGTCTGGACTAACAACCACACCAGAGCTATGCGCTTTGCCAAGCACCTTGACTTCGGAGCGGTTTGGATCAACACCCACATCCCGCTAGCTGCCGAAATGCCTCACGGAGGCTTCAAGCACTCCGGCTATGGCAAGGACCTGTCGGCCTACGGCTTTGACGATTACACCCGCATCAAGCACGTGATGCACTACATCGGAGACTAAAGGTAAAAATTCGGTTTCAAGGCGGCTCTGAGGCGGGAATGTGTGCGAAACTTTCCCTTACTTCGTGCCCTGATAAATAGGAGAGAGAATGAAGAAGCGAGAGCTACCAAACGACCCAATGCTCAGAGAGCTAATTGACTTAGCTCGTAAGACCCAGATTTCGCGTCGTGCGGCGCTCGCTGGTGTCGGTGGAACAGCTGCTGCAATCACGCTTGCGTCATGTGCGCCAGCGGACACTGCACTAACACCTGCCACTGACGTCTCTGATTCAGAACCAGTATTGGTCTGGCACAACTGGCCCGCCTACATGGACGAGGATGACAACGGTAACTATCCAACCCTTGAGCGATTCGAAGCTCAGTCTGGAATTGCAGTTGACTACAAAATTGAAATTGATGACAACGACACCTGGTACGCCAAGGTCAAAGACCAACTTGAGCTAGGCCAGGACATTGGTGCTGACGTTGCATGTCCCACCGGTTGGATGGCGCAGCGCCTTCTAAACCTTGGCTATTTGCAGCAGTATGACAATGCAAACATGCCAAACAAGGTTGCAAACCTTGCACCTACTTACCTAGGAGCACCAGAGGATCCAGACCGCACCTACAACATTCCTTGGCAGGCTGGTTTTGCTGGAATTGGTTACAACAAGCAGGCATATAAAGATGCAACTGGCAAAGACGCACCGGGCTCAATTGCTGATCTCTGGGCTGCTGAGCTGAAAGGTCGCGTTGGATTGCTTTCTGAAATGCGTGACAGCGTTGGACTCGTATTGATGAGCCAGGGCATCGACATCTCTTCGGCTGACAGCTTGACCGAAGATGCATTCATGGCAGCAATCGAAGCCATTAAGCAGCAGATTGATGCAGGTCAGATCTACAACGTTCGTGGTAACAGCTATTTGGATGACCTAACAACAGGAAACATCATCGCCGCTACAGCTTGGAGCGGTGACATCACTCTTATCAATTACGAGTCTGGTACCGAGGAAAACCCTGAGCCATACGGTTTCATATTCCCTGACTCCGGTGTAACCCTTTGGGCAGACTGGTTTGTTACTCCAATGGGCGCTACTCACAAGAAAAATGTTGAGAAGCTAATCAACTACTACTACGACCCAGTAAATGCTGCGGAATTGGCCGTTTGGGTGAACTACATCACACCAGTTGTGGGTGCTCAAGATGCGGCCGCCGCTATTGACCCAGCGCTGGCAGAGAACCAGTTAATTTTCCCAAGTGCAGACACTCTTGCGAAGAGCAAGGCGTTCCGTGCACTATCTGGACAAGAGGAGCAGCGCT
>CAYXWU010000044.1:0-8224 GCA_964468885.1 uncultured Aquiluna sp.
CCCGGTCTACTGGGCCGGTACAGTTCTCAGATTATGCGCTAAGAAGGCGCTTGTCAAGATTGTGTTCGGTATTAGGCTGCAATGTACGAGCCACTGAACGCAAACAACTTACCAGACATATTTGCGTTGGTTCTATTGTTCGTTGTCTCCGGCTGTGCCAAATAAAACGTAGCCGTTCCATCAGCCACGTTACCAACTATGTTCAACGAGGCGTTGTTGACGCCGGGAAAAAACCCAGTTGACCCTGTTTTTGCTGTGAACGGTAATCCACCTACTTGTGCCGCTGCACCACTTGCTGTCGCAGGCCAAGTAATTATCCCGGTCACGGTGACTACGTTACCAATTCTGGTGTATGTCGTTTTGGAAACCGTAAACGTCAAACCAGCCCCACTGGCATCAGTAGGAGTCCACGTACCTTCTTCGTACCAATTCAGCAGTTCACTTGTCATACCCGGTGCGTTGGTATTGGCAGTGAAATTGACGCCTTTACCCGCAACACCTTGGACATAGTTATCTGTGAAAGTACCACCTGCTGATCCTACGGCTCGTCCCGCTGTCAAGTTAGCAACGGACACCTGTTTGGTTGTACCGCCTTGAACAATTGGCAAAACTTCAGTGCCCGCAAGAGGAGTTGTTGCGCCAGTCAGTTGGGAAATTTTTAAGTCAGCCATGATTCTTCCTTACACGAGCCAAGTGATCGGTTTGGTTGTAAGACCTTGCACGTTCCAGTAGAGCGACAAGGCAGATGCGTTGTTGTTGGTGATGCGCAGCGTCGTGCCGCTGAATGAAACACTCACATCGCCAGCGTATGTTCCAAAGTTGGAGTCGGTTGTGACGTTGCCGCCCGAAGACGACCAGCCGATGTTCAAGAACTGAATGGTGTTGTTGGTGGTTCCACCGACACCGATCCAAAGCTGCGCAGTGAGCAGGGCGTTGTCGTTGTTGCCCCATCCAGCGCCGCCACTGAACGAGTATAGATTGACCACACCGCCACTACCAGCAACTGTGATCGGGCCAGTGCGGTAGTCAACAGGCATGTAAAAGCCTGCCTGGATCAGTTTGATCAAACTGACAAGGCTGTCTTCTGTCGTTACCGGATAAGCCGCATTGACAGCCGACACATCGTTATTCTCGACAGTCAGATAGTTGATGTTGCCACCAACACGGAACAAACCGAAGCTGCTGTAGTTCTTGCCAGCGCTGTTGAACAACTGGTTTCCATCAATCGTCAAAGAATTGACAGTGCCGGTTCCTGGAACAACGTACACGAAAGACGGTGATGTTGGGAATGTGCCACCACCAACGTTCCCGAGCGAATCCAGCCGGTTGTTCTTAATGACAATGTCGCAATATCCGGTGTCACGAACAATGCCAGCAAAGTAAATCAAGTTCCCTGGCAAGCCGCTGATGATGTTGTCTTCTATCACCACAGAGCGCATGTAGTGATTTTCACAATAGATCAAATTGACGCGCTCGTTGGTGTTGCCAAAGCAGTTGATCGTGTTGCCAATGATCAAAACTTCTTCGCGTGTCTTTGCCGTTTCAGTGCTGTTACCCCAGCCAATAATTCCACTTGCAGAGGTCTTTGTGCTCTGGAAGATGTTGTTGCTGATTGTGATGCGCTTTTGATCAAGCTCAGCAGGGTCAAGGCCGACCATGTAGGCCGTCTGGATGAACACGTTGTTGTCCACCAGAATGTTGTAGTTCGGGTTTGAAGACGAGACCAACAACACAGGCATTTGAGTGAAGCTGAACCGGCAGTTCGTCACGATGGTTGAATTTGCGCCATGCAACTCAAGTGCAGTCTGGCCACGAGACAGATCAAACGTGAAATCGCTGTTCTGGAACCAGCAACCGTCAATCAAGATGCCGTCAGCTTGAACGTAAAACACCGAAACGTCCTGCTGGTAGTTGTTCGGCAAACCAATCCCGAAGTTGTTGACACGGCAATTCAAAATTTTAATGTTTGCGCCGTAGTTGCTTGTGTCGTTACCAATCCGAATTGATTGTGACCCAGAGAAGTTGTACATGTACAAATTCTCGAATCTCATGTTATTGCACGGGCAGAAAAAGTAGAATCCGCTGTTATAGCGCAGTGGATCACTGAAACTGGTTTGCAGGTTGTTCTCGCCATTGAAGTTGATGGCAAAGTCACGGAACGTCATGCTGGCAAGCGAATCGCCAACACCAGCACCAAACAACAGTTTGTTGCGACCAACGTTGTTGCCCAGTTTGATGATGGATTCGTTTCCATCTCCAAACACAGTCAGACCGTTCAGGTTGGTTTGCAGCAAGGGGTCGGTGCCACTGCTGCCAATGTAAATCATGAAGTCCCCAAAAGGCGTACCGGGCGTGGTATCCGGCTCAATCAGATAGGTGCCTCGTGGAATGTAAACCGACTTGCCAGAACGCATGGCAAAGTTGAAGGCGCGAATACTGTTGGTCGCACCAGTTGGGTCTGCACCAAAGTCCAGAACACTGACAAATTCTTGCAGTTTTTGATGAACAGTTCGTCCAACAGCGCCGGTCAAATTCCCCGAGTTGTTTGATTGGCGAAAACCAATCAGTGCGTCACCTTTTGCGGGGTCACTGGTATTGGCAAGATCACTGGCGAGATCGCTGGCAACAACAGAACCACCAATGTTGTCCCAAGACCGAATGAGCACATCATTCGAGTTCTTGACAACGTATTTGTACAGCAGTCCTTCGGTGGACCAGATTTGTTCGGGTGTACGACCAGCGGCGTCCAAAATAATCGGATTGGTGTTTGCCGTCAACCCGGTTCGGGACGTGTAGGTCGTTTGAGGCGTACTTGTGCCAGCAGCGTATGTGTAGATTTTGCCACCCGACAGTGGGTCGCCATTGTCATCAAGAAACTGCCAGCCTGCGCCGCCAATAAAAGACAAATTTACAGACATGGATTCACTCCAACAGGATGAGGCCACCGTCCTCTTGGACGAGGTTGTCTCCGTTTTCACAGAGAAGATTGCTTTGAGCCACCTCAGAAGCGCGGCCACCAAAGAGCGAAATGATGCCGCCGATGCCAATGGCAATAGCGTTGCGGGCGGCAAGGAAACTCATTTCGTGTTCATCGGCTTGGCATAGACCGTGCCGCCAGTAGACACTTGAATCGCGCTCACGCGCCAGATGCCCGAGGTGCCGGTGGGCACTTTGAACGGGATCGGGGTGTAGGCGGGGATGGGGGTGCTGGCGGTTGTGGCAACAGCGCCTTCACCGACCTCGACGTAGCAGGGCTGGTCAGACCAGACCATGACGCCTTCGGGACCAGCGTTCCAGCCAGTTGTGGAGCCAGCGGTGCCCGTGTACGAGGCCGTCTGGGCGGGAAAGTCCGCTTTGGACAGAGGGTTCAAGAGTTCCATGTTGGCTCCTTATGCGAGGAATTTTAGCTTGTACAGCGTGGACAGGTAAAGGCCCACAATTTCGTCGATGATGTTCTGAATCGGCGTGTCGGTTTTCTCACAGACCTCGAACCGCATCTTCTCGATGTCAGCCATCGAATCCTCAAGGAACTCGACGATGTTGGTGGTCTTTTTGGCCGACATCAGGCTGATGGGGCCGATCAGACCGTGACGACCCTGATACGCCTCGGCGAACTTGTCGGCCAACTCCACGATCTCGTCGTAGAACTCGTTCAGGGCCGAGTGCTTGGCAAAGCTGCGGGTGTTCAGGTGAACGGAATGCGCGACATCCCGTGCCAGAAACAACGTGCCCACGAAATCAGCGCATTTCATTCATCTCTCCTTGCTCGGGCATCTCGCCCATCTCCGGTACTTCACGCATCTCGGGCGCACCGGCAACCAGATCGCCGGTGTCCACAGCGGCTGCGATGGTGCCCATCACAATGTCCTGAATCTGCTCGGGGGTCATGCTGGCCTGCACGGCGCTGATGCGCTGTGTCTCGGCCTGATACGCCTTGACCTCGGCCTCGTACTCCTTGATGGCGAGTTCGCGCTCCTCCATCGACCGCTGGACGTTTTGCAGCATGTCGAACATGTTCTGCATTTCGGCTTGCATGGCCTGCATTTGCTGATTGGCAGCGACCAGAGCCGGGTTGTCCTCGTCGGCCAGCACCTTGGGGTCCAGAGTCTTCTGGAACCGTTTGGCAAGGTCTTGAGCACCGGGCCAGTCCATGTTCTTGACGAACAGGTCGCCAGCCACGCTCCAAAGCTGCGGGTTGCCCTGCAACAGTTGGGCCATCGACTCCAGAGCCTCCTGACGCTTGGTGGCGTAGCCGGGGCCGGTGATGACGCGCACATCGTACTTGCCGACAGACGGGTTGTAGATTTTGTCGATGACGATGCCTTCTTGGTTCACGATCTTCTTGACCGGTTCCTCTTGCATTGGGTTCATCTTGACGGTCGATGGTTCGCCGTCTTCGCCAATGATGCGGGCGATCCGCTCGGTGTCGTAAATCTTGGGGATCAGGTCCACCAACTGACGACCAACATGGCGAATAGCGCGGGCCAGATTATCCACATAGTGATAGGTTCCTACGTCACCTTCGCGCTGACGCGCAAGGATGGCCTTGCCAGAACGCTCGTTGCTGGTCATGCCCAGCGAGGCGTTGTACTGACCGGTGGCCGACTTGATGTCCTCAGAAGCGCCCGCCTTGGCTTGCAGCAGCCCGCTGGAGGCCATCGGAGGCTGTGCCCGCTGGGGTAGTGGCAGGACAGCGCCTTGACCGTCTGTAACGTCTGGATTGACCTCCAGATACGGCCAGTTCTGGGTGTTGGCCGTCTTCCACTGCTGCTCGTAACCCTCGAACTGACCGCCGTAGCCGATGAACGGGGCTTTGGGTGCCAGCGCCAACATCTCGGCTTCCTGCGACACCCAGTAGTTGTACATGCGCTGCGCGTCTTTGGCGTTGCGCACGAGACCGCTCACGTAGACCCGGCCATCCACCTCGAACTCGTTGCCGACCACGCGCACCACGGGAATGTGAGAGCCAGCCCAGTCGCGTTCTTCAAGGATTTCGTAGCCGTTGATCTTGCACCACTTGACCTTCTTGCGGTCAGAAGGGCGCTGGCGCAGGGGCTTGCCGAACATCATGCGCAGCGACTTGTCCTCGGGGGTGCCGTCAAAGGCGGTCACATTACCGGGGTACAGGTTCAGCGTGGCTTTCTCGTACTCGATGTAGAAGTACTCGGCGATGCGGACCGTGTTCTCGCTGATCCACTGGCTGATGGACTGATCGCCCACGCCGAGTGACATCAGGGTGTTGATCGGCGCGGCGTTGGGGTACAGACGCTCGTACTCGGCTTTGGTCAGGTCTTCCGTGATGAAGCACCAACGGGCGTCAGAGCCGGTTGGGTCTTGAATCAGGGGGTCCATGTAGACCGAGAAGCTGTTGCGGATGCGCCCGATTTTGATGTCTTGATCGAAGGTGTCTTCGTCGCAGTATTCGGTCAGGATGCGGATGTAGCCTTCGCCGTAGGAGACTTGGTTCTCGCAGGCGGTGTCGTAGGCCACGTCAGCGTCCGAAATGTACTCGATGTGACGAATCACGCCGTTGTAGACCTCGGCCACCTCGACATCGCCCTTGTCGTCGGCTGGGATCACCCGGATGCCCGGGCGGTTCATCCGCTGCTCGTTGGTGATCTGCTTGACGTGCTGGGGCAGCTTGTTGATGGTCAGGCAGGGACGGGCATTGATGGTCTGACCTTGGACCGCGCCACGGGTCTGGAGCACGTCAGCGGGCCACTGCCACTGGTTGTCCGGAGATCCTGCGTAGAACCGCAGATCGTCAAGTTCACTTTCGCGTGTCTCGGAGAAGGCCGAGATCGCCATTGTCATGCGTGAACGGGCGACAGTCAGGATGTCCTCGGAACCGCCTTTTGACGGGTACGGGCCGTTTTTTGCCACATTCGCTGCGGCCACGATTCCGGTTGTGTCTTTCATGCGTCGAATACTCCGAGGGTGTGTTCCTCTCGCATTACGAGGAGGTCTTCACCTTCCCATTGTAAGTCTTGACCGATGGAATCACCAAACAGCACCCGGTCGCCCACTTTCACGTCCTTGGCCTCTGGCCCAGCGGAAATGACCACACCGGTGCCAGTTTGTTTCTCACGCAACAGGATGAAAAGGTCGTGCTTTTCCATGTCGGGACGCACGATCAGGCAGTCTTGGGTAGCTTGGAGTCTCATTTTTTCGACTTCATGGGGGCTTTTTTGGCAGCTTCGCGCTTGACGCTGTACGCGATGGCAACGGCCTGTTTTTGGGGCTTGCCGGAGGCTATTTCAGCCTTGACGTTCTTGCGAAACGCCTCTTTGGAGGTGCTTTTCACGAGTGGCATCACTTGCTCCTTGCAGGCTTCTTGGCCGTTTTGGCCGATTCCTTGAACGCCTTGTTGGTCGGCGCACCGGGGCTACCGGGTTTGTGCATCTTCTCGCCGGAACCGGCCTTGATGCGTTCGCGCTTGGCGTGGATGTTTGCGTAGAGTCCGGGTTTGGTAGCCATGATCAGCACTTCCAGCGTTTAAGGGATGCCTTGGCCCGCTCGGCCGGTCCCTTGGCGTTTTTGACAACCCCTTCCATGCGGGCACAGAAGCTGGCTTTGCGGCCTGCGTCTGCCTTGGTTTTCGGGTTGGGGGCGGGGGCTTTGAGGTTGGAGCCGGTGGCGGCGTTGTACTTGGCGCGGCCCTTCTCAGTCAGACCGGCACCCTTGGACACGGGCAGCTTTTCGCCCTTCTTGACGCTCAGAGAGACACTTTTCTTCGTTGCCATCACGCCCCCATCCAAGATGTTGCAAGTGGTCCATTTTGCGCGTTGCGCCGCTGGACCGTTCGTTCATTGTACTCCCGATGTGCAACAGGGAAAGCAAAAGTCACGGCGATGGCGTCAGCAGCATCTGGTGAGGCCAGTCCACGGGCTTTCATTTCCTTCTTGCCCTCCAAGAATATGGTGCCTGCCGAGTTGGGCTTCTTCATCGGGCCGACCAGATCAGCCTTCAGAAGCCTGTCCTGCGGCAAACTGGCCGACTTAAGCCAGTCACGCATGGCTCCCCAAATCTCGGCGCGTTTGTTGCCCCACATGATCGGGTTTTTGGCCTTCCAGCCAAAGTTCACCCCGCGCACTTTGTACTTCTGCTCGGTCAATCTGTCAAGGATGCCGTAGCCCAGACCCCCCTCGTCGATCACGGTCAGGGCTGGTCGGTATTCCTCGATGGCGTCGATGACGTGTCCGACTGTGGTCATGGTGTCGTCACCCCGGAACCGTTTGATCGCCACGATGTCACGCCCCCGGCGCACGGCGATCACGGTGGAGTCCATGCCGCCCCGGGCCGGGTCCACCCCGATGATCACGGGTGCGGTCATGTCTTTCCACTGGTCGCGCTTCATGGCGTCATCGACGAGGTGGGGTGCGATGAACTGGTCTTGGCCGGACTTAGGGAAATCCCCATAGACCTCAACCCGGGCCTCGTCGGAGTCCTCGCCGTATTCCTCGATGATCTGCTGGTAGATCGACTTGTCGGTGCCCTCGACGGTGCGGGCGTCGATCTTCTCGGACTCCCAGAAGTCGCGCTTGTTGCCGTCCACGGCCTCGTAGAAGTACCCGGTGTTGCGCCGTCCGTTGGAGAACGCGAACCAGTACCGGTCAAGAATGTTCTCGGTGAAGAAGCCCGCAGCCACGGACCAGATGCTGTCCGGGATACCCGAGGCTTCGTCGAAAATCACCATCATGCCGTCCATGTTGTGAACACCGGCATAGGCGTCAGGGTTCTCCTCGCTCCACAGTTTCCCCTCAGCACCCCAATACCGGGTGCCTTTGCGCAGGTCACGCTCGACCAACTCCGTCAACCAAGCGGCCGGGTTGAGCGATGTAGCCGTGGGTTCCCACCAGTGGGCGTTGATCGCCATCGTGACCCACTTGGTGAGTTCACCCCACGTCACTTTACGCAACTGGTTTTCGCTGTTGGCCGACACGATCACACTCGACCCGATCCGAGTGGTCAGCATCCACAGGATCAGCCACGACACGAGTGCCGATTTACCGACACCCCGGCCGGACGAGACGGCTCTCCTGAGCGCGTCAATCAGATCACCCTCGGTCAGCTTGCCCCGGTTCTCCTTGATGAAGTCCCGGATGCGCCGCAGCGTCCTGCGCTGCCACGCCCGGGGTGCCTTGAAGTGTTCGAGGGGTGTGTTCTTCTGCCCCCACGGGAACGCGAACAGCACGAACGCCTCGGGGTCGTCCTTGATCGCAGG
>CAYXWU010000045.1:0-8053 GCA_964468885.1 uncultured Aquiluna sp.
CCAGCAAGACTTCGTCCATGTAGTTGATGCTGACCTGGGTTGATTCAGCACCAAAATGCCACCAAGCTTCGGAGTCCTCTTCAACTTCAATAACCGCTTGGTTGGCCTTAGTGAATGCGACCAGGTCCTGTTCTGCTATGTCAACTTGTTCCGAGGGAACTGTCTTGAAGCTGGCACCAGTTGGTCGAACCTTGCTCGTTATTCTTCTTAGCAGATAGTTCCGTAACTCCCCTTGGCGTTGCGCCAGTAGTACCCACTCTCCCTCGATGAGACGGAGTTTTATGGGATTCACTTCTCTAGCTTCTGAATCTCCATCGGGAACTCGATATTCAAAAATAACGGTCGCAGAATCTGTGATTGCTTGTGCGAGCGGTTGGAATGCTTGGTGCCTGGCGAGTAATCGAGGCGAGAGAAAACTGAGCTCGCGATTAACCTCAACCATTCCGCGCGACTTGAGTCTGGCAAGCGCCGTTCTAGCAGCGGATGCAAATTGCTGGTTGTTCCAGGCTCTGGCAGCAAGTTCGGCAAGTCCGAGCTGCTCTGATGACAAATTGAAGTCAGCTGGCCAATCAAATGCTCCTTTTGAGATTAGGTAGCGGCTTCCAATTTCCGGCTCATATTCATCAATTTGCATCACTTCAAGCTGAACACCAGCATTGCGAAGTTCTGATTTGTCGCGCTCAAACATTTTGTCGCGGGCTTCATCGTTGCTCGCTTCGCTGTAGCCAGGAACCGAATTAAATATGTCCTGCTTGCTTAGTCCTAGGCGAGGCGCAGCAAGTAAACAACAGGTGAGCGTAAATAAGCGCTCAGCAGGAGTTTGACCAGCCACCGATCCTCCTGGTTAGTCCTTGCCTAGAACATCAATTACAAATATCAATGTAGACCCAGGCGGGATTGAACCCTGCGCAATATCGCCATAGCCCAGCTCTGGCGGAATAACGGCGATTACTTGCGAGCCCACGGGAACGCCATCCAGTGCTTGAACAAAGCCTTCAATCAATCCATCTGTCGTCACATCAAAGGCAGCGGGAGCTTGCCGTGGCCAAGAACTATCAAATTCTTCGCCGAGCCAGGTCCAACCTGTGTAATGGACGGTGACATTGTCTCCAATGGCCACTTTCTCGCCCCGACCTTCGATCAGAATTGTTCTGCGAAACTCGCTTGGTGCATCGGACTGCGGGATTTGAATACCTGGTTGTCCAGATGGCGCCAAGATAACAGTAGGCATGCCGGCCTCTGCCGATTTGGCAGAACCATTTGCTTTTGGAAGAAATGCTTTAACAATGTCCAAGACAAATACCACTCCATCGTTTGGACCAAGTCCAAGATCTGGAATTCCCTGGCCCTGGTGAACGTTCTCTGGACTCAATAAGACCGCAACTCGGGAGCCAACTGCAACGCCGGTTAGTGCAGTGCAGAAGTCAGGCGAGTTGCCCGGGATCAAATCTTGGTAAATGTAGTCCTCAGTACCAAATTCGCTTGCCTGAAACTGCTCCCCAGTGGATGCGTTGTATCCGGCAAAATGCATTCCGATTCTTTGAGAGCCAACGATAAGGCCACCATTACCTTCAATGATTACTTTAGTTTCCATTCCTGTTCCCGAAATTGGAAATGGAAAAGTCGCATTCGGTTGGGTGTTGAAGTCGCCGGTAGCTTCTACTAACTTCACTGCATCACCTGTTTGGTAGCTATCGCAAGTTTGCGAAATGCCTGCAACTGCTTCGGCATATTCACCAGTCTGGGTGACCGCTGGGGCGCAGCTAGCCATCAACAGAGTGGCGCTAGCAAGGGCGATTAACTTGGTTGTATTGATTGCGGTCACTTACTCTTCTTTCTCTTATTACTCTCAGTTGTAACTTGACGTAGCGTCTTTCTAAGTTTCTTCTCGCCGACTTTACGCTCGGACAGACCAAACCACTGCTCTGAATCTTCCTCAGACCCCTCAACTTTATTCACTCGGCGCTTGCGGAAATCTGGCAATTGGACCCCATCAGCCAACTTCCTGGCTGTTAGGAGGAAGCCCGTGTGGCCAATCATGCGATGTTCTGGCCTAACTGCTAATCCCTCAAGATGCCATGGTCTAACGAGAGTTTCAAAGGCGATTGGGTTAGTGAACTTTTCTGAATTCTTTATCTCCTCAGCAACTCTGGACAGCTGACTAGCGGTTGCTACATAGACCACCACTACCCCACCGGGGCGAAGGGCGTCACCAACTGCCTCAATGCATTGCCATGGCGCTAACATGTCCAACACCGCTCGATCCGCACTTGCTTTCTCTAGCACTGTGGGGAGCTTTTCCTGTAGTGCCCCAATCGTGATCTTCCAATTCCTTGGTGTGATGGCTAGGAAATTTTCAACGTTTGCCTTGGCAATCTCAGCAAACTCAGCTCGCAGTTCAAACGAAAAAAGCTTTCCCTTTTCACCAATGGCGCGCAAAAGATAACTTGATAGCGCTCCAGAGCCCACCCCAGCTTCAATCACTACGGCGCCTGGAAAAATGTCACCCTCAACAATGATTTGCCCGGCGTCCTTGGGGTAAATAATTTGAGCGCCTCTTGGCATCGAAAGCACATAGTCACTAAGCAAAGGCTTCATGGCTAGATACTGCTCACCAGTTGGCAATGTAAAAACAAAACCCGATGGCTTACCAATAATCTCGTCGTGCTTGATTTCACCGCGATGGGTTCCGAAGCGACCACCCTTTTCAAGCGTGAAGGTGTTCATCTTCCCCTTGGGTCCAGTTAGCTGAACCTTGTCGCCAGAAGCAAAAGTCTCAGACATGAATTCTCAATTCATGCAAACCTGAAACACTAAGACCTTGCAGAGAGTCAATGATTTTTCTATCAGCACCGGTTGGAAGTTTCAGCATGTTTGTCACTCCTACAGCGTTGGTGCCAGCGGCAACAGCTGATGTCAGACCGGTAATCGAGTCTTCAAAGGCAATGCAGTGACGAGGTTCGACTGCGAGTATCTCGGCCGCTCTTAGATACGGTTCCGGGTGAGGCTTGCCAAAAGTTACGTCATCACCTGCAACAACCGCATCGAATGCGTCAAACGGAATTGACTCGACCACCGCTAGAGCCATTCTTCGCATGGACATCGTGACCAAGGCGGTTTTAATGCCACTTTGTCTTAGCTCCAACAGGAGTTCTAGTGCACCCGGTCGCCATGGCAATGATGCTCGCATCTGCTCAATTACTTCATCTGTTAGGTGGTCAATTATTTCTTGTACCGAGCGGTCCTGAATTCCAAACTTGGATTTGATCAGAGCTGACGAGTCATACAAAGAGGATCCAATGACACCTTGTTCATCTTCTTCGGTCCAGGTCGCCCCATACTGCTTAGCCAGTCGGGTCTGGCTGATGGCCCAGTAATGCTCTGAATCAATCAGAGTGCCGTCTAAGTCCCAGAGCACGGCCATTGGAAAGGGGTTTTGTGCCATTGGGCTAAGTCTAGTTGGGGCGTGAACTAGAGTTTTCCTCTGGGCTTAGGAGTCAGATGCTGACAGGTCGCGTACTGCTGGTTGCCTTTGAGGGCTGGAACGATGCCACAGAAGGCGCATCTGGCGCACTCAAGGCAATTGCCGAGCAGCTTCAAATGAACACACTTGATGCAGTTGACCCCGAGGACTATTACGACTTCCAATTCTCCAGACCCATGGTTGAACTCGATGCAAACGGCAATCGGATCATCTCATGGCCTGGTTGCGAACTTTTGCAGTCTTCGAGTGAGAAGTTGACTGAGAACCCGGCTCTACAGAATCTCTATCTGCTGCTCGGAACCGAACCCTCGCGAAGATGGTTGAGCTTTGCCGGTGAAATTATGGAAATGGTCCAGGATCGAGACATTGATTATGTCATCATGCTGGGGGCTATGCTCGCAGACGTTCCTCACACCAGACCAATGCAGGTGTTTAGAAGTTCTCAAAACGAATCCCTGCAGGAACTCTTTGACCTTGAGCCATCGCGCTATGAAGGTCCCGTTGGCATTTTGACTGTGCTGGCTCAGGCTTTCGAAGCCGAAGGAATTCCAGTTTTGTCCCTCTGGGGATCGGTCCCTCATTACGTACACAACACGACCAACCCTAAGGCAGCCCTTACATTCTTGAATGAGCTCTCCTCCCTCACTGAATTCTCTTTTGACACTTCAAATTTGGCTAACTTGGCTTTTGAGTGGGAGCGCTCGATTGATGAAATGGCGCAGGGCGATGATGAAATGTCTGCCTATGTCAGCCAACTTGAAAAGAATCGTGATTCGCTTGATAGCGAGGAAGTTTCCGGTGATGCGCTAGCCAGAGAATTTGAGCGTTACCTGCGGCAGCGACCAGAGTCGCCAGACAAGAACTAAACAACACCAAAGCTGAGAAGTGCAATAAGCGCAAGCCCAACGAATATCCGCCAAACGACAAATGGCAGATAAGAGCCTCGCTCTAAATACTTCAACAACCATGCAATCACCAGATATCCACTGACAAAGCTAACTACGGTTGCCAAGGATGTGGCAAAAAGCAAATCCTGTGGAAGGTCGCCAAAGCTTTGAACAAATTGATATCCGCCGGCTGCTAAGACTGCTGGAATTGCCAGCAAGAAACTGTAACGAGCTGCGGCTTCTCTAGTGAAGCCAAGTAACAATCCAACAGTGATTGATCCACCAGAGCGAGAAACGCCTGGCACGAGTGCAAGCGCCTGTCCTACTCCAAACGCAAGGCCACTCCTTAGATCCAGCTCGCGAATGTCTTTTGTCTTTTTTCCATACCGATCGGCGAGACCGAGAAAAACCCCAAACACAATAAGTGTTATTGCGATTACCCAAAGTTGACGAACATCTGACTCAATCTGTGATTCGAACAGTAATCCAAGAACTGCTATTGGCAGAGTGCCAATAATTATCAGCCACCCAAGTTTTGCCTCTTGCGGTTGCTCAGTCCAGCGTCTAAAGCCCTTGCTAAACCAGGCGGAAAGAATTGACCAAATTGTTTTGGCGAAATACAAAACAACCGCCAGCTCGGTGCCGATTTGAATAGTTGCAATGAAGGCAGTCAGTTGTGGCTTAGTTAGGTCAGATAGTCCCATCAATTCTTGGGCAATTTGAACATGCGCCGAAGATGAAATTGGGAGGAACTCTGTTAGTCCTTGAATTAGACCAAGAACCAGTGCCTCAAATAAGCTCACTGATCCTCAGCCTGCTCAAAAGGCAAATACTCACCATAGCTCTGCTGAAGAGCTTCCTCATATCCAAGGAACGCATCCTCTAATTGCTCATATGCCTTATTCAGAGCTTCGTCTGAGCCATCTCGTTTGGTAGCAGCGACCGCCAGGTGTCGTTCGAGCGCTGAAACAAACTTTTGAAGCGCAACTGATGGATCTTCATGCATACCTAAAAGTTATCGCCTCTAGCCCATGATTCCAAACATCTCGACGATGAAATCTGCTCTCATGCTAGATTTACCACTCGGAAGTCCGGGTGGCGGAATGGTAGACGCGCTAGCTTGAGGTGCTAGTCCTCGTATAGAGGGTGGGGGTTCGAGTCCCCCCTCGGACACTGTCGCTAAGTAGAATCCATTGCGTGAACAATCCGCAACTCTCCCCTGCAATTAGCTATAGCGTCGAACACGCTAAGAACATCTTGCGCGGAAAAAGAGTTCTCGCTCTGACGGGAGCGGGTATTTCAACGGATAGCGGAATCCCTGACTATCGTGGCGAAGGAAGAGTGCAAAAGCATCCGCTAACCTTTGATGAATTTATGGGGTCTGAACGCAATCGAGCGCGTTACTGGGCCCGCAGTTTCGTTGGGTTTCGGCGGATAGAAATGGCGCAAATTAACCCCGGTCACGTCGCGCTGGCGCAAGCAGAGCACTCTTCTAATTTGATGGGCGTCATCACTCAAAATGTTGACGGCTTACATCAAAAGGCTGGAAGTCAAAACGTCATTGAACTACATGGTCGACTAGATCGAATTGCCTGCGTTGGTTGCGGAGTAGTTATCTCAAGAACTGAAATGGATCAGCGGATTCTGGAATTAAACCCATTTCTTGTTCAGAGCCATCAGGTTGAGTTCTCGCCAGATGGCGACGCAGAGATTGAAGTTCCCGAAGAATTTGCAGTACCAAACTGCAGTTGCGGTAGCCATTTCAAACCAGATGTAGTTTTCTTCGGAGAGCAAGTTCCCAAGGCAAGGGTCGAACTAGCGGAAGCTTGGGTTTCCCAAGCCGAAGCTGTTTTGGTAGCAGGCAGTTCCCTGACAGTGAATTCTGGTCTTCGTTTAGTCAAGCAGGCAATCAATCAGGGGAAGCCTGCGGTAGTTGTGAATCTTGGTCCGACCAAAGCAGATAGTTTGGTCTCCGTAAAAATTAACCATTCGACCTCAGTTGTTTTGAAGGAGCTGTTTAGTTGAAAGAGACCGTCATCGGTCTGTTCAGACACGGCCAGACTGATTGGAACATTGACCTTCGCCTGCAAGGTACCGCCGACATACCAATGAATGCATTCGGAATTGCTCAGGTGGAGCGGGCAGCAGCGGAAGTTGCGAGACAGCCTTGGGACCTAATTGTCAGCTCCCCACTTGGTAGAGCCAAGGAGACGGCTTCTATTTTGGCTAAGCGGCTCGGGATTGAAGAAATATCAGAAGAGGTGCTTCTGCTTGAAAGAGCTTTTGGAATTGGCGAGGGAATGCTCTATGACGAGTGGACAAGCAAGTATGCACACCTCGATGAGATTCCTGGAGCCGAGTCCACCCGTGACATAACGGCGCGAGCGCAAAGCTTGCTAGAGGAATTTCACAGAAATTTTGAGGGAAGGCGAATCCTTGCCGTAAGCCACGGAGCGCTAATTCGGTTTGTTCTGCAAGTTGTGACTGCTGGTGCAATTCCACCAAAGGGCGAAAGACTGGAAAACGCTTCACTGAACATTGTAAGAAGAAGCGACATTTGGACTCTGGACCAGTGGTCTCCAAAACCGCTAGGTAGCTAATTCTTCAGCAAGCTCCACCAAAAGTTCGGCGCTGTCATCCCAAGTAAAAAATTGAGCCTGGTCTAAACCCAGGGCGGACTGGAGTTTCCAAGTATTTTTATCGCTTAGTCGTTTCACCTGTTCGGAAAAAGCAATCTCGTTATAGGGTGCAAATCTTAGACCGGCAGGACCTGCTACTTCTTCAAAAATTTGAATGTCGCTTAGAACCACTGGACAACCGCGAGTCATTGCTTCAACCACTGGGATGCCAAACCCTTCATCCAAGGATGCACTAACTAGTGCCTTGGCTCTATACAGCCATTCATGATATTCCTGGTCGGTTACTCCATTTTCAAATCGAATGTTTGCAGAGACTTTGGATGCCAATTTCTCAAGTTGTGCTCGCCGTGAATCGGAGATCCGACTGAGCAGTACCAACGTGTGATCAGGTAGGTAACGCATTCCTCGAATCAGAGTCTCGACGTTCTTGTAGCCAATAAAGCTGCCCATGTAGACAATTTCCTTGCTGTCATGGCGATTCTTCTTTTCAAGGCGCTCTGGAGGATCAGCAGCATTGTGAATTACGTAAATGGGTCGCTTGGTGAGATGGTGAATCTCCATCTGATCTTTGGTCGTCTCAGAAACTGTCGCAACCGCATCCGCCAGGTTCAAAATCCGGCGTTGCGGCCAATAACTGAGGTGGAAGAGAAACCAAACTACTCGGATGAAAATGTTGAATTCAGCAGGTGGGGTTCGGTGACGATAGTAAATAAGGTCGTGCAGGGTATACACGAGCTTGAACTTTCTTCCTAAACCAGAGGTCGTCTGCATGGGCGAAAAAAGAACCTTCACCCCCAACTTATTCAGTCGAAAACCCTGGAGCAATTCTTTGGGTGAGGCAATCGGATTGGTTTTGTAGATGGTTAGGTTCTTGTGCTTTGGTAGCTGAGCTGCCTGTTCTTCACTGTTGACCATGACGGTCATCTCCGTAAGCTCTAGCGCCGCAGTTATGAGTCCCAGAGAGAATCTGGAAATACCATCTGGATGAACTGGATCGATGTATCGACCATCAAACCAAAGCCCCTTCATTTAGCGCTCAAGCA
>CAYXWU010000046.1:0-7767 GCA_964468885.1 uncultured Aquiluna sp.
CTGCGGCTGGGCCCGAAGCCAAACTCTTAGGCCTTGCTCGGTTGGTTCAACCAGGTTTCTAGAGGAACCAGGCTTCACTGAGACGCTAATTTTCACGCTTAAAGGATACAAACCAATCGGATAGACAGTTAGTTTGCAGGATTTTTCCAGACAGCTCGCCTACACTCTTCCCATAAACCCCTATGGAGGAAAGTTGTCACACAACCCGATTTTCAATCAGGCTGTTCGAACCGGCATTGCCGCATCCGAAATGACCCCAGTCGAGGTTGACCAAGAATTTGGTCGAATCACCGGTAAGCGCATGACCATGGAGGGAACCACCTCCAAGGTAATCGGCATGCTGCTTGCGGTATTGATTGGTGCAGGCGTCACCTGGTTCTTTGGACTTTACGGATTTGTTTTGCCAGCAATGCTGGTTGGCTTGGGACTAGGTCTTTGGGCTTCATTCTCAAAGACTGTTCGACCTGGCGTAATGATGGCCTATGCGCTTGTGCAGGGTGTTTTCATTGGTGGTCTGAGCGGAATTCTGGAGAGCATGTATCCAGGAATTGTGCAGACTGCTGTAATTGGAACTTTTGCAACCGCTGGTGCGATGTTTTTGGCCTATCGATTTGGTTGGGTAAAGGTTGATGCGAGATTCACTCGCTTTATGACCTTTGCACTAATTGGTTACTTTGCTTTTGCCCTGATCAACCTAGGCTTTGCTCTTTTTGCTGGAGCAAGCGTTTACTCATCGCCATTTGGTTGGTTGGTAGCGCTAGTTGGTGTTGGTCTAGCTGCCTTCACGCTGAATTTGGATTTCGAGACAATTCGATACGGAATTCAGCAGGGCTGGGCAGAAGACATGGAATGGCGAGCAGCTTTCGGCCTAACCGCCTCACTGCTGTGGCTCTACGTTGAAATCATCAGATTGCTCTCGATTTTCAACCAAGAGTAAGAACCACTTTCCCAATCACGCCAGAGTTGCCTGAGATCCCAGGCATTCTCGGCCAGGATTGAGACCCCTCGCACTCCGGTGCGGCGGGTCTTTCCTGATATTAGGAGTAGTCGATTTTGAAACAGCAAGCTGGCGCACCTGCGTTGAGCTTCATCAAAAAAGGTTGCATCGGCACAGCCAGTGCCATCATCCAAACTGATAAACACCACTCTTTTGCCACTGCGCATCGGAGGGGTTTGAGTGGCCACCCTTACACCCGCCACTAAGACCTCGGTATTGCTTCTTAGATTCACTAGCTCATTGGCCCTAACTACTCCCAGTTCATCCAGCATCTGCTGAAACTGTTCAATCTCATGCTGCGAGATATCCATGCCAGTTATTGCAAGTTCACTATCCAGTTGCTCCTGCATTGATTGCTCTGGATTGCCGGTGGGGAGATTTTGCAGAGCACCAAGTTCAAAACTGAGCTGATTGGCATCAAGCTGCTTTGGTCGCCTAGCGCAAAGCTGACGAATGTAAACCAAGAGATCAGATCGGTTGCTCTGAGAATCAATGCCCGCAATACCGGCTAGTCCGTCCATTGCACCAATCAGAGCCAGCCTTTCTAGCGTCCTTCTGGATGGCCTGGCCCGCTGATAGAAATCAGCTATGTCAACAAAAGGCTGCTCGCAGATGATTCTTTCTATTTCGGGAGTGGAAATACCAGCAATGTCAGTCAGTGCCAGTCGCACCGCATTGCCAGAGTCGGTTTTTTCAACCAGGTATTCATTGGTGGAGTAATTAACATCGATTGGCAAAATCTTTACTCCAAGCCTTCTGGCCTCGGTCAAAAGCAACCGCTTTGGATACATCCCAGGATCGTGAGTTAGCAAACCAGCTATGAACTCAGTGGGGTAGTGAGTTTTTAGCCAAGCTGATTGATAGGTGGGGAGGGCAAATGCCGCACCGTGGGCTTTGCAGAAACCAAAGCTGCCAAAGCCTTCAATGATTGACCACACTCTCTCAATTACTGACTTGCTATAGCCGCGGGCAAGCGCGGAGCTTCGAAAATACTTTTCAATTGCGGGGATTTTGTAATCCTTACCAAGCATTCTGCGCATCTCATCAGCCCTGGCAAGTGTGCAGCCGGTCATCTTTTGCATGATTCTCATCAGCTGTTCGTGAAACACCACTACGCCATAGCTTTCTTCTAAGATTGGTCGCAGATCTGGGTGGATGTAGTCGGGTTGAGCAAGGCCATGTCTGCCATCCAGGTACGGCTTGATCATGTTGCCCTTCATTGGGCCAGGTCTGAAAAGTGAAATTTGCAGAGTTAGGTCATTGAACTCAGTGGGCTGGTGTTTACCGGTCAGCTCTCTTTGACCAGGGGATTCAATTTGAAAGACACCTAAGGTGTTGGTGGTTCTAATTTGTTTATAAACCAGCTGATCATCTTTGGGAATTGAGTCCAGCTCTATCACTTCTTGACTTACCCGCTTAGCTTCTCTGACCGCATATGCCATGGCACTTTGCATTCTCACCCCCAGCACATCCAGCTTCAAAAACCCCATCGGATCCATATCGTCTTTATCAAACTGACTCATTGGAAGGCCAATCCCGCTGGCCTCGGTGGGGGTGAGATCAAGCAGAGAAGAATTTCCCAAAATCACCCCGCACGGATGAACAGAAATATGCCTTGGTAGTCGATCAAGCCTTTCGGTGATGTCCACCAGTAAATTCAGCTGTCGGTTCTCTTTGCTGTCGCTGGCAAAGCGAGCAAGCTCTGGTTTTTCACTCATTGCTTTTCGAAAATTTCTTGCCGAGAAGCGCCACATATTCTTGGCAATGTCGTCAATCTCTTCATCATCCAACCCCAGCGCTAAACCGCCGTCGCGGACCGCTCCGCGACCGCGGTAGGTGGATTGCATTGACAGTAGCGTCACTCGAGAGCCACCGTAGCGACGAAAGATTGCTCGATAGATTTCATGCCGTCTAGCCGATTCAACATCGATATCGATATCTGGCAGTGTGCTGCGCTCAGTTGATAAAAATCTTTCAAATAGCAGTCCCTCTGCAATCGGGTCAACTCCACTGATTCCAAGCAGGTAGTTGACCAGCGAGCCAGCTCCCGAACCCCTGGCGGCTATTCGAATTTTCATATCTCTAATCATCTGAGCTACATCCGCCACGGTCAGAAAGTAAGTAGCAAAGCCAAGTTGGTTGATGGCAATTAGCTCTTTTGATAGTCGGTGCTGGATGTGGGCTAGCTCTGCTGCGCGAACAGCCGGGTAGCGCCAAGAGATAGCTGAATGCGCTCTTTGCCATAAAACCTCAAAGGGATTTTCATCAATTCCTAGTGCCTGCTGCTCGGGAGTTTTAGGAATGCCCCAACTGCAATCAGAAACTGGATCTAGTCGGCATCTATCGGCCAGTAAAGAAGTTGCTGATAGTAGCTGTTTTGCTCTTTGCGTATCTTCAGTTATTTCCAGTGCAATCTTTGCCATTTCTTCAGCTGGCTTTAGCCAGGCCTGGGCGTTTGGTTGCAGAGTGAATAATCCCAGTGGTTCTAGGTGTCGAGCAGAATCTAAAACATCAGCGGTTAGCGCATCGTCTGGCTGCAGATACCTAACCGCATTGGTTAAAACCGCTGGCAAAGAACTTTGCTCCGCTAGTCCTAGCATCGCCTTCGCATGCTCTTGTGAATAAACTAAGCCCGGCTCTGCCAGCAGGTTTGTTACCTCAATTACTAAGCAGCCTGGTTTGGTAAGAAGCTTTTTCCACTCCATAAGTTCTTCGAATGCAAGCCGAGGGTTTACTAAAAGCTCTTTGCCAACACTTGATTCACCGCCCAGTAATACTGAGCAGGCAGGATCTTCTCCAAGTAGCTGAGCTAAATCGGCTAGTTCAATTACTGGCTCGCTAGTTTTGCTCTGGTGTGCTTTGGAAATAATTCGACACAGCTGAGACCAGCCACGGCCTTTATTGTGGCCATGGGCAAGAATCAAAACCCTACCCTCAGCAAATTCATTTTTGACTCTGAGATTTACCCCGATAATTGGTGAGACTTTATTGGCGATGCAACTTCCAATGTGCTTGATTGCTCCATAGAGACCATCTCTGTCTGTAATGGCAAGGGCATCAAATGTTGCACTGGCAGCCGCAGCCATATGTTCTGGTCGATTTACTCCGTAGTGTGCGGAGTAGGCGCTAGCAACATTGAGATGAACAAAGCCCATCAGCTATCGATTCTGTAGATCTCCCAGATATCCTCTGGCTGCAGGTGCTTAAGCTCTAAAAAGATGCGATCAAATTCACTGGTGGCCCATAGTCGCCACATTTCAACTTCCACCAACGCACTACCAACTCCTCTGGGAGCAGCATCCGCCTGCTGCCACCAAAGCTTTCGGCTGTACCAGCGAACCGGCTTTGAACTAACCAGATAGTGACGGTTTTCGAAGGTGAAGGAGACAGGGGCGCCGTCCAGGTCTAGGACAACACCAGTAACTACTTGCTGCATAGACGGCACCCCTATCGAACATTTGTTCGAATAGTTAGTCTATGGGGCAGCCAGACATTTTCAAAAACGGCCCTAAATCGGGCTAATTAGCTCAGGGTTATTGGTCGAAACCTGGCCCACCTGCTTAGCGACCCGGTGGAACTGTAGCTCCTGGGCCACCAAATCAGACTCCTTAGCCAGTGCCTGTAGTAGCTCCGGGGTCGTCTCATAATCCGGGGCAAGCCAGGCGGCAAGGTTCTCTTCAGATAAGAAAACTGGGTTTCGGTCATGAATGAAGGAAAGCTCCGGGGCAGAGTCTTTAGTCAGAAAAGAGCAGGTGAGCAGCCAGCGATCTGGGTGATCGGCTGCCTTGGTTGGGTCTCGCCACCAAGAATAAATACCAGCAAAGGCCAGCATGCCCTCGGCAGGGTGAATGTAAAAAGGAGCCTTACCCTCATCGGTGGTTTGCCACTCGTAGTAGCCGGATGCAGGAATGGCGCATCTCTTCCTAAGGGTTGCCTCCTTGAAACTAGGTTTCTCAAGCGCCGTCTCAATTCGGGCATTGTTGAGAGGAGTCGTTGAAATCTCCTTTGCCCAACTTGGAACCAAACCCCAGCGCGAGATGTGGAGCTCCCGAGAGGGAAGTGAGTCAACCTCTCGCTCAACAATGATTGGGATCTTCTGAGTAGGGGCAATGTTGTAGCTGATGGGCGAGTAGTCAGCCGGAACTTCGTCCAGCTCAAATAGCTCTGTGATGCCATTTAGTTCTTTGGCAATTACAAATCTTCCACACATCAAACACCCTCCGAAAACAAAGCCAGCACTTCATCAGCTACTGGAAGTGGCTTAGCCAACATTGCCAGACGCTTTGAGAATGGACTCGCTAGGCCTGCTGGAGCTACATCAATCCCGTTCCATGCTTCCACTGCTCGAATGCCTTGCAGAGCACTTAGGCTCCAGACTTCACAGCCAGCTAGTTCAACTGGCTTGGCTTTGCGCTGGCTGGTTTTATAACCAGCCTGGGAGGCTAGTTCGAAAATTAGCTCTCTGGTGATGGAAGGGAGCCATGGGGTGGTTTCATCTGGTCCCATCAAAGTTTTGTCTTCCCACCAGACAATTGAACTAAGCGCACCATCCGAGATAAATCCATCACCATCGAGTAAGACAGCTTCGTCGGCACCATGCAGATTGGCCGCTCTTCTTAGCTGTTGGCAGATTGCTAAATCTGGCCCTTTCACAGCTGGCTGAGTTCTTGGATCTGCATCGTCCAAACTCCATAGTCGAACTGATTCTGTTCGCTCGGGGGCGGTGCGCAGTCTGAGAAACAGCTTTTGACCATCCGGTTGACTTTCGCGATACTCCAGTCTTGGGAACCAGTCTCCCTCTTGAGGGACTGCAGCAGCGGCGCTCGCAAAAAACCCAGGTAATTGACGCTTGGTCTTGGCATCATGGATAGAGCGGGCGAACCTTGCGAAGTGGCGCTCGAGAGCTCTAACTGAACCATTTGAAACAAGGAAGCTATCGGCAACCGACAGCGAGTCATCCAGCGCCAGGTCCAGCGGTGCTAGCTCACCGTCAACAAATTGGTAGAAATCGCCGCCAACACTCACGGTAACTAGACTACGAGACTGAAGGGGTGCCAGATGCCACTGTATTGGGAAAAGCTAAACGGCTGGACGGCAATCACCGATACCTTCATCACCCTGTATGCCAATCAGCCTGGGGCTTTTTGGCTCGATCGCGAAAACCACCCAACCAATCGCCATTCAATTATTGGCATTGGAATCCCAACTGATGAATTGCCCACTGCCCAAGATCAACAGGCTGATCTGCCATTCACATTTAGACCTGGTGTGGTTGGTGCTATCCACTACTCAGCTCAGGCAGGAGATATCACTCACACCTCTTTATTGAAAGTCGATCGCGCTTTGGTCTATGACCACGACACCAAGGTGATCTACTTTGTGGCTCAGTTAGAAACTAGAAAAGAATTTGATGATTGGCATAGAGCTGCACTGCTCAGGATTGCCCTAACTGGTGGGGGGATGGCAGCGCACGAATTGAACTTTCCAGCTGCCACGGCTGCGGAACTGGTTGCCGATGATTCGACTGAACAGTACATAGAAAAAATCAAACTAGCCCAAGCCAGCATCGCAAAGGGTGACGCTTACCAACTTTGCCTAACCACAAGGTTGCGAGGAGAGTTCACGGGGGATCCGCTTAGCTTTTTCTTGCGATTGAGAAAACTCCATCCAGCTCCCTACAGCAGTTTTGTCAGAGTTGGGGATAAAGCGATTGTTTCCATCTCGCCTGAGCTATTTGTTTCAGTTCACTCAGAAAGAGTGCTTTCTTCACCAATTAAAGGAACTCGAAAACGCGCACAAGATGCAACCCAAGACATGGAGCTAATGAATCAATTGGGTCAGGACCCCAAGGAACGGGCAGAGAATCTAATGATTGTTGATTTGATTCGCAACGATCTTTCAATGGTGTGTGAAGCAAGCTCTGTGAATGTTGACTCATTATTAGCTGTCAGGAGTTTCTCCACCGTGCACCAGTTGGTTAGTGATGTCTCAGGTCAGTTGCGAGAGGATAAGACCTCTATCGATGCGCTACGTGCTCTTTTCCCGGGAGGGTCAATGACTGGAGCTCCAAAGCAGTCCGCCATGGCCATATTGGAGAAGCTGGAGAGCTCACCGCGCGGTATTTACTCAGGAGCACTTGGCTTCATCGCAGCAAACGGGGACATGGAGCTGGCCATGGTGATTAGAACAGCTGTCTTTGAAGGCCAAACAGTTTCAATCGGGGTTGGTGGGGGGATTACCGCTGATTCCCATCCAGCCAGCGAACATGAGGAAATCCAGCTCAAGGCGCTGGCACTGGCGGATGTGCTGGGTGCTCGGGTGCGTTGGTAACCTGTACGAGTTGTTTTCTTAGAGGGTCAATTGTCAGAAGAATTTAGCCTTTCAGCGCTGCAGGATAAGTGGCTGCCTGTTTGGGATTCCATTAAGCCATTTGATTCAGCCCGGCCGGATGATAAGCGTCCCAAGAAATACGTTCTGGACATGTTCCCCTATCCATCGGGTGATTTGCACATGGGCCATGCCGAGGCCTATGCACTTGGTGACGTGATTGCTCGCTATTGGATTCAAAAAGGCTTCAATGTCATGCATCCGATTGGTTGGGATGCCTTTGGCTTGCCTGCCGAGAATGCTGCCATCAAGCGAGGCCTTGACCCAAGAAAGTGGACATACGAAAACATCGATCAGCAAAAAGCATCGATGCGTCGTTATGCCTGCAGCTTTGATTGGGATCGAGTTTTGCAAACCTGTGACCCAATTTATTACCGCTGGAA
>CAYXWU010000047.1:0-7532 GCA_964468885.1 uncultured Aquiluna sp.
CCTCCGGCTATTACCGCTTTTATGTGTTTCCGGTTTTCCGGGTTGTTCAAAAACTTGATTACCTGTTTTGGAACTGTTCCGCCCTCGTTGCCTCCACCGTAGGTGGGGACTACCAGAACTGAATCCTTATCGTGGACAAACTCTGCTGCTTCTTCGGTCTTGAGCGGAATGCGAACCGTCTTGACGCCTAGCTTGTCTACAAAGCGCTTGGTGTTTTCAGAGACGCTCGAGAAATAAACAACATCGAACATCTCATACCTCAGCTATGCCGAGAGAGCTTGAATCTTGTCCATGCGGAAGCCTGACCAGTGCTCCTCGCCGGCAACTACTACTGGGGCTGCGGTGTAACCCATGGTCTTCACCATTTCTAGGGCAACCGGATCCTGGCTCATGTCGACCTCTTGATAGTCGATCTGGTTGCGCTGAAGCATGCGCTTAGTGCTGTCGCACTGCACACAAGCAGGCAATGTATATACGGTCACCGCCATTGGTGTTCCTCCCCATTTCTGTGGCCTAAAGAGGCCAAATTGAGCCAATTTTTAGAAAATTTTCCGTTAATTCGGATTTCCGACTATAGCAGCAAACCACTACATCTTGTGTCGAATCTTGAAAAAAGTCTGTTATTTAGTTGTTTTCCCGAACATTAACCCACAACTTGAACTTTAGGTTGGAGGCTGTGTCCGCGTGTCGGATTCAGTTCCAGCAAAGTCCCAAATTGTTATCTCCAGGACCCTGGGGACCAATGTGGGGGTTGGAAAATTATGCTCCTCACCACCGACATTGCCGCTTAGGCGGTGGCGTGTTGGGGGTATCGGTGGGAAAAGATTTTTAGCTCAGCGACTATCCTCTAATGGTGCCGCTTTCGACCCCTCTGCCTTCTCGCGGCACGGTTATCGACTCCGGCGATCAGCTCTCTAAACGCCTCCTGCTGGCCTATGTGGTCCTATTGGCCCTCTCGATGTCCTTGATCCCCTTCACCATCGACCCCTACCTCCCAGCCTTTCCTGCCATTGGCACGTTCTTTGGGGTGACAAACGGTGTCGTTCAGGCTTCCTTCACAGGAGTGACGCTGGGGCTAGCGATTGGGCAGCTGGTGCTAGGTCCACTCTCTGACGCCTTTGGTCGAAGACCTTTGATGATCCTGACCATTGCCGGATATGTGGTTGCTATTGCTCTTGCATTCTTCGCGCCAAGCATTGAGCTATTTATTGCTGCGAGGTTCTTGATGGGATTCTTCTCAGCGGGTGCCGATGTAATCGGAAGAGCAATCATTCGCGATCTTTATCGCGGTCAGGCGATGCAGCGACTGCTTGCGAAAACATATTTGATCCAGTCAATTTCACCAATCGCTGGTCCAATTGTTGGCTCGCAACTGAGCGAAGCATTTGGTTGGCAGTCAATTCTTTTAGTGTTCGGATTAATCTCACTGGTGCTGCTTCTGCTACTGAATTTCTTATTGTTTGAAACTTTGCCAGTTGCAAAGAGACGAGCCAGCACTCCGCTGGGGTTGGCACGTGGATATTTGTATGTGATGCGTGATCGAGTATTTATCGGTCTGATGATTTATGCTGCGATGCAGCTGAGCGCTCTGTTTTTGTATTTAAACTTCACGCCTTTTGTTTATCAACAGTCCTTTGGTATTTCTCAGACTGACTATGGTTTCTGGCTAGCACTCAATGGTGCCGCCTCCTATGTTGGCGTGCAGGTCGGGTCTTATCTGTCGCGAGTAGTGAAGGGGCAGTATCTACTTGCAATAACAGCAGCCATCGGAGTTGGTGTCGGCATTGGTCTTTATTTGAATGCTGGGGGAGAGTTCTGGATTACTCAGCTGATGTTCTTTATCGAGCTGTTTATCTTTGGTGCCGCTATCACCATCATCCCGACCATTGCGCTCTATAACCATGGATCAGAGGCGGGTACGGCCTCGTCCTTGATGGGCGTCTTCAACTTCACTTTTACCACCATTCTTTCCTTCTTCTACTTCCTTATCAGCTCAGCTGACACGGCTGACCTGGGCATTGTTATTGGAACTCTGTTTGGTCTGTCGCTAGTGTCGTTAGTTGTGATTAGTAGACCATGGTTAATCCCTGATCTTAGGAAGCCCGATGTCGTTTAGAGCTTGGCAAGAAAAAGACGTTGCCGAGATCGTAAAGCTCTGCAATGCCCACGACTCCGCCATCGATCCTGAATTTGAAGATTCCAGTGAAGAGGAAATCCGCGAAGAGTTAAAGGGTTTCTTCGATGAAGTTTTTGCTGAAGTTTATGAAGAACACGGTGTAATCACCGATCTGGTGACAGCTCAGGTAGACCACAAGCGCAAAAGAGTCGAGATCGATGTCTTTGGACTTCCTGCCAAGCACGACTATGCGCGGAGCATGAATCATGCCATGCAGTGGATTAAAAATAATTACCCTGAATACGAAGTTAGATCTCACTGCAACGATAAGGACCTAAAGCTAAAGAAAGCTCTAATGGACTCCGGTCTGCATTTGGTCCGCAAATACTGGACCATGCGCAATCACCAACCAGATCGCAAGTATCCCAAGCTTCCGGAGAACGTGAAGATAAGAAGAGCTGACTTTGAAAATGAAAAGGCCACCTGGCACTTCTTGCTGATGGACTCCTTCTCTGACCATTATGGCTTTCAGAAAAAGACTTTTCACGACTGGCTCAGTAAGCAAGAGGAAGCGGTCTTGCAAGATGAAAATGGCGTTTTCTTCTTAGAGGAAAATGGCCTGCCAGTTGGATTCTTAGTCTGCACTAACCACCGCGCTGAAAACCAAGGCGGCTTTATCGACAAACTTGGAGTTAGAAAGAACTGGCGCGGTCGTGGCTATGGCGAAATGCTCTTGAAGTGGGGCTGTGCATACTCAGTTGAGCGCGGATTCAAAGATGTTGCGCTCGGTGTTGACACTGGCAACGAAACCGGCGCAGTTGCGCTTTATGAAAAATCAGGCTTTAGACCAGCGAATGTCTGGCTAGCTTTTTCTGATTCGGAATAACGGTTTTCCTTGGGACAGGAAAGCTCCCAGTAGAACAAGCAATCCACCAACTGGCTCATACCAGTGCAGTGGTTCTCCCAGGAGCAAGATTCCCCAAATGGTTGCAATAACTGGGTTGGTATACGTCACGGTCATCGCAAGTGTGCTACCAGCCTCGGCAACTATTTGGTGGAAGAGCCAATAGGCAACACCGCTTCCTAGAACTCCAAGTAGCAGTAGCGATCCAACAGACTGCAAAGTTGGTGCAGCAACAAAGAGTGGCCCGGTGAGAACATAGAACGGAAGCAGGGTAAGTGCACTTGTGAAAACCTGCACGGTCGCGGCAGAGGTTGACGGTAGATCCATGGGGGTGATGAACTTGCGAATGTATGGACCACCCAAACCATAAGAGATGCTCGCCAAAATCAAAGCTGCAATTGCAATCGGATCGTTTTCGCCAAAGCCCTGCCAAACCCCAAGCGTTATTCCCACTCCCACAATTCCAATCAATAGCCCAATCACTGCCGTTGATGATTGGCGCTGCGCCCGGAACAGCGTCAGGATGGCTAGCAGTGTGAATAACGGGGTCGTGGCATTGATGATTGCGGCCAAGATACTCGTGGTGCTCTGCTGGGCAAATGCATAGAGCGAAAAAGGCAGTGCTGACATTAGAAACCCCGCCACCCACAAATGCAGCCATTGCTTCAGTTTTTTCGGGAACCTAACCCTAAGAAAACCCATGATGATAGCCATCGCAGCTGCACCCAAAGCAGTCCGCCAGAATGCAACGCCAAGTGCTGTTGTTAGTTCAAGCGAGAGCTCAATGAATAGGAAGCTAGAGCCCCAAATAAGGGCCATCGGGATGAACTTGTTAACCCAGCTCGGCACAAACCAAACTTAGTCGGTCTGGATTTCGCTGCGGTCTTGTGACCAGCGAGTGTGGAAGGTTCCTGGCTGATCAACCCTCTTGTAAGTATGAGCTCCAAAGAAGTCACGCTGCCCCTGCACAAGTGCAGCTGGCAATCTCTCAGCCCGAAGACCGTCGTAGTAGCTCAGTGACGATGAGAAGGCAGGAGCAGGAATTCCACTCAGCGCTGCCATTGCCACAACTTCACGCCAGGCAGCAAGAGAAGAATCAATTGCCTTGAGGAAGTAGTCATCAAATAGCAGTGACAGAAGGTTCGGACTCTTTCGATAAGCATCAGTGATGCGGTTTAGGAATTGAGCGCGAATGATGCAACCACCGCGCCAAATTCTTGCAACCTCACCAAGGTTAATGTCCCAACCAAATTCCTTTGCTCCCGCTCTGATCGCATCAAATCCTTGTGCATAGGCAATGATCTTTGATGCATAGAGCGCCTTACGAACAGATTCAATAAAGGCCTGCTTATCGGTGACATTCCAAGTCTGGTTGTTGGCAGGTAGTGCTGGCTTACCGCTGCGCTGCTCAGTTTGAGAGGAAAGCGATCTTGCAAATACTGCTTCTGCAATTCCAGAAACTGGAACCCCAAGATTTAGAGATGTTTGAACTGTCCAGACACCTGTTCCCTTGCTGCCTGCCGCATCGACCACGATGTCAACAAACGGCTTGCCTGTCTTGGCATCGGTTTGCTTTAGAACTTCTGCTGTGATTTCGATGAGGTAGCTCTCCAGCTCACCTTTGTTCCACTCGGTGAATATTTCTGCAATGTCTTTTGGTGAAAAGCCGCCACTTTGTCTGAGCAGGTCATAGCTTTCAGCAATTAGCTGCATGTCGGCATACTCAATGCCGTTATGGATCATCTTCACAAAGTGCCCAGCGCCATCAGAGCCGATGTGAGTTACACAAGGCTCACCCTCTGCGATGGCGGCGATTGATTCCAAAATTGGACCTAGAGTTTTGTAAGACTCTTTAGTTCCACCGGGCATGATGGAAGGACCCTTGAGAGCACCTTCCTCACCACCAGAAATTCCTGCACCAACAAAGTGAATTCCCTTGGCTGACACTTCTTTTTCGCGGCGCATTGTGTCGGTGTAGAGCGCATTTCCACCATCCACGATGATGTCGCCCGCTTCAAATCTTTCTGACAGCTGCTGGATTACAGCATCTGTTCCAGCTCCCGCTTGAACCATGATGATGGCAGTTCTTGGCTTGCTCAAACTTGCAACAAAGTCGTCAATTGTTTCACTGGCTAGAAAGTTGGCCTCTGGGTGCTCTTTAGTCAGAAGTTGAGTCTTATCAAACGAGCGGTTATAGATAGCAACGCGGTTGCCTGCTCTAGAGGCAAGGTTTCGGGCCAGATTGGATCCCATGACGGCCAGACCGACTACGCCAATATTTGCTTTTTCGGACATTTCAATCCTTGAGGGTTAGCTGAGCGCTCATCATCGGGCGGAATTAGCTCTAGGTTAGCTGAAAAATCCCCTAGAGCAGCCACTAACTAGAGGCGATACCCTTTAGGTATGGCCCGCAGTGTTTATGTCGCATCAGTAGAGGGCCACACCGCAAAATCCGTGCTGGCGCTGGGAATGGTGCAGGCATTGAAGGGTAGCAACCTTAGCGTCGGAGTCTTCCGCTCGGTCACCCCAGACGCCGAAAACGATCACGTTCTAAAGCTCCTGCTGAGCCAATTAGATGATGGCATTTCCTATGAAGACTCCATCGGAGTCTCCTATAAAGAGGTGCACGAGTCTCCTGAGCGAGCTCTTTCCAAGATTGTCACTCGCTACCGTGCACAAGCCAAGAAGTTTGATGCGATGGTGGTGATTGGATCTGACTACAAAGATGTGGTTGGAACAACCGAGCTTTCTTTCAATGCGAAAGTTGCCGCGAACATCGCAGCGCCAGTTGTAATGGTTTTATCTGGTCGCCAGGCCTACACATCCTCTGAACACCTAGGTCAAGCCGCCGCTCGTAGCGTTGATGAACTTGCTCAAATGGCAGAGCTTTCAATTAGTGAAATGAAGAGTGAAAATGCCAAGCTACTTGCAATTGCGGTAAACAGAGCAGAACCAGATGATACTCAGAAGATTCACGATGTTGTGAAGTCTCTCATTGCTCCAGAAATTCCGGTGTGGGTGCTGCCTGAAGACAAACTGCTCGTTGCACCTAGGCTTCGACAAATTCAAGAAGCGGTTGGCGGGAAGCTTTTGTTTGGTGAACCAGCAAGGCTTGAAACTGAAACACTTGATGTTGTTGTTGCCGCTATGAGCGCAGAACATGTTTTGGAAAGACTCAAAGATAGAGCAGTGGTAGTAACCCCAGGTGATCGCACCGACGTCATTGTTCCTCTCATCATGGCCGATCAAGCAGAAACTTTTCCAACCCTGGCAGGAATCATTCTCAACGGTGGATTTGAACTGCCAGAAGAAATTCAAAAACTCATCAAGGGTATGAATGCATCAATCCCCATCATCAGCTGTGATCTTGGTTCTTTTGACACCACCATGCAGGTGGTCAAAACCAGGGCTTTACTAACTGCGGATGACAAAGTGAAACTTGCTAGGGCTACTGGTCTTCTAACTAAGAGTGTTGACCTGTTGCAGGTGGCGAGAACCATCGAAGCTGCTGAAGTAACCACCGTCACCCCAGTGATGTTTGAACTTGATTTAGTCGAAAGAGCTAACAAGGCGCGGAAAAAGATTGTTTTACCCGAGGGTGCGGACGATCGAATCCTTCAGGCAGCAAGTGAGGTTTTGCAAAAGCAAATTGCAGACTTGATTATTTTGGGAGACCCCAAAGCCATTGAAAAGCGGGCTAGCGAGCTTGGGCTAGACCTGTCACGCGCTGAAATCATGGAGATCGCAACTTCTAAGCACCTAAGTGCTTGCGTTAGCGAATATGTGAAATTGCGCTCCCATAAGGGTGTGACTGAGGCCCAGGCAAAAGAAAGAATGTTGGATTCCTCTTACTTTGGAACCATGTTGGTGCAGCTGGGGATTGCCGATGGCATGGTTTCGGGAGCGATGAACACCACCGCCCACACCATTCGACCAGCTTTTGAGTTTGTGAAAACTAAAGAGGGCGTAAGTTCTGTCTCCTCTGTCTTTTTGATGGCTCTACGTGATCGAGTTGTGGTTTACGGCGACTGTGCTGTGATTCCAGAACCCACCGAAGAACAATTAGCCGATATCGCAATCTCTTCAGCAGAAACTGCCAAAGCATTTGGCATAGAGCCAAGAGTTGCGATGCTCTCTTACTCCACTGGTGAGTCAGGAAGTGGTGCTGAAGTTGACAAGGTTAGAAATGCAACTGAGCTTGTTAGAAAGCGCGCTCCAGGCTTGAGTGTCGAAGGTCCGATTCAATACGATGCTGCAGTTGATGCTGCTGTCGCAAAAGCAAAGCTGCCAGGCTCATCAGTTGCTGGTCAGGCCACAGTGTTTGTTTTTCCAGATTTGAATACAGGTAATAACACTTACAAAGCAGTTCAAAGAACATCTGGTGCTTTAGCGATTGGTCCGGTCTTGCAAGGCCTTCGCAAGCCGGTCAACGATCTTTCTCGTGGAGCACTGGTGCCAGACATCGTCAACACAATCGCCATCACAGCAATTCAGGCGGCAGAGCTGTGAAAC
>CAYXWU010000048.1:0-2191 GCA_964468885.1 uncultured Aquiluna sp.
AGAAAGGCGAAGCCAGATGCGAGATCGCGAAAGACTACTGGCCCATAGGCAGGATGAATGTCAGCCTTCATTGTTTCCTTCTTGGATTTGCTGGAGAAGCCCTAAGAATAGCAGGAAAACGGCTTCAAAACTAGCTGGCAATAACGCGGAAGCGGCCAGCCTCATAGTCAACCCGCAAGGGATAGCGGAATGCCTCGCTTACTGAGGCTGAGGTGATGGTGGCTCCCAGCTCCCCCTTGGCCAAGATTTTGCCATCTTGCAAAATCATTGCGTGGGTAAAGCCTGCCGGAATCTCTTCGAGGTGGTGGGTGACCATAACCATGGCTGGGGCTGCGGAGCTCGTGGCATAACCACTAAGTAATCGAATTGTCTGTTCTCTAGCTCCTGGGTCCAGACTGGCTACTGGCTCGTCAAGCAGAAGTAGCTCTGGGTCGGTCATGACCGCGCGAGCAATTTGAACTCGCTTTCGCTCACCATCACTTAGCGTCCCAACAGGTCGATCTTCGTATCCCGATAAAGCCCACTCGGACAATACTCGACGTGCTCTTCTTTCATCCAGAGCTTCGTACTCCTCATTCCAACGACCAACAATTCCGTAACTAGCGGTGAGAACAGCGTCTAGCACTGATTCACTGTTAGGTATTTGCGAAACTAGCCCAGAAGACGCAAATCCAATTCTCGTTCTGAGCTCGAAAATGTTTACTGCACCAAGTTCCTGTTCAAGGATTGTTGCTTTTCCTTCAGATGGCTGAATCTGAGCGGCACAAAGTCTTAGCATGGTGGTCTTGCCTGCGCCATTAGGGCCAATTACGACCCAGCGCTCAGATGAATCGGCAATAAAGCTGAGTGAGTTCAAAACCGGCTTACCCGATCGAACAACACTTACATTCTGAAGATCAATTACCCTGGACATCGCAAAAAGCCTACCTCCCACATCCCAATTGACCCGTTAGCAGCAGCCTCCCCACTAACATTTTCTCAACTGAATCAGGGAGTGACATGGCAAGGTTTCTTGTTGTCTTTGACGTTGACTCAACCCTGATTAATGAAGAGGCAATTGAAGTGCTAGCCGACGAGGCTGGCGTGCGCGAAGAGGTGTCTCAAATCACCGAGGCAGCGATGCGAGGACAATTGGATTTCTCGCAGTCTCTGAAGCTAAGGGTTGAAATGTTGGCAAGCATCCCTCAGGCCAAGCTCGAGTCTGTTCAGAAAAAGCTAACCCTGACCAAAGGGGCTCTGGAATTAGTCTCAGCTATTCACCAAAAAGGCGGTTTGGCAGCAGCGGTTTCTGGTGGCTTTCATGAGCTTTTGGAGCCAATTCGTGACGCACTCAATTTGGATTTTGTGAAAGCAAACAATTTTGAAATCACCGCTGGTCTTCTTACGGGCAAGGTTCGAGAGCCGATTGTAGATCGAATGGCCAAAGCTGAATTTTTAGAAAGAACCCGTCAGGAGCTTGGGCTTTCTAAAGAGCAGACTATTGCTGTTGGCGATGGCGCAAATGACATCGACATGATTCAGCAGGCAGGACTCGGCATTGCATTTTGTGCAAAGCCAGCTCTGCGTGAGGTAGCTGATATCTCAATCGAGAATCGAGACCTAACGGAAATAATTCGTCTTTTACCCTAGGCACCAGTTGAGTGCAGACCGCCGTCAACGTGAATAATCTCACCAGAGGTTGCGGGGAAGAAATCACTTAGCAAAGCCACGAGGGCTTTGGCAGCGGGATCCGTATCAGAAAGATTCCAGCCAAGCGGAGCACGATCGGTCCAAAGTTCTTCCATCGTCGCAAATCCTGGGATTCCCTTGGCCGCCGTTGTGCGCAGTGGTCCCGCTGAAACTAAGTTCACTCGAATTCCATCTTTGCCCAGGTAGCGAGCAAGATATCTGGCAGTTGATTCAAAGGCAGCCTTGGCAACTCCCATCCAGTCATAAACCGGCCACGAGATTGTGGCATCGAAAGTCAAACCGACCACAGAGCTTGGATTGTTTAGCACTGGCTGACAGGCCACTGTGATTGATTTAAGAGAATAAGCCGAAACTTGAACGGCAGTTGAAACATCTTCCCATTCAGTTGAAAGGAAGTTGCCTCCTAGGGCTGTTTGAGGAGCAAAGGCAATTGCATGCACTATTCCATCGAGAGACCCAACTGTGTTTCTGATGCGTTCTGGTAGCGCGGCCAGGTCATCAT
>CAYXWU010000048.1:2291-5914 GCA_964468885.1 uncultured Aquiluna sp.
TGCCTCGGCAAAACGGCCAGCTGGGATTTGTGAGCGGTATTTAGCTGCGACATCTTCTGGAAGGCCTGCAGTCATATCAGTATTGATGAAACCCGGTGCTATGACGTTTGCCGTTATGTTCTTTGAACCAAGTTCTCTGGTGATTGATCTAGCAATTCCCACCAAAGCACTTTTACTTGCCGAGTAATTAACTTGACCAGCGCTTCCAAACAGACCCACTACGGAACCAATCAGGACGATTCGACCAAACTTGCCCTTCAGCATTCCTTTAGTCACACGCTTGACTACTCGAAAAACACCAGTGAGATTGGTGTTGATTACCTGCTCAAACTCTTCTTCTGTCATGCGAAGCAAAAGGTTGTCTTTGGTGATGCCGGCATTAGCAACTAAAACTTCAATTGGCCCCAGTTTTTGTTCAATTTCAGCAATTGCAACATCCAGTGAATCGGGGTCTGTTACATCGGCCGAGACAGTGAGTGTTCCCTTTGGTCCTTCACCCGATCGGGCGGTGACAGCCACCTTGAAGCCCGCCGCCTGCAATTCTTGCGCGATGGCGTATCCAATTCCGCGGTTACCTCCAGTAACCAGGGCAACTCTTTGCATGTCCAGCCTTTCCGGGAATACTAGTGAGAGCTGAGCGTTATGTTTAGAGAGTCTATTGTTTTCACCCTAGGGAGCTGAATTGGCAAAGCGGCAAAGCGTGACATCGCTTGAGCTCTCGCCTGAACAAGAGCGAAAACAGCGGATGATTCGCTATTCCGTGGCTATGACGATCAGAACCATCTGCATCGTGTTGGGGGTAGTTTCCACCGGCATCTGGATGTGGATTTTCTTTGCCCTGGCAATTTTCCTGCCATATTTTGCAGTTGTCATGGCCAACGCCCAGGGGGGTCGGAGCAAGAGTCAAACCGACCGACTGGCACCAAAAGTCACAATTTCAGCCAGTGAAATGAAAATTGACTGAACTGACCAAGTGTTCGCGTGCCGGTTGCGTGAGCAATGCTGCAATTTTGGTGGACTGGCGAAATCCAAAAATACATACTCCAGATCGAGTCAAGACTTGGGGTGCTTGTAATGAACACACCCAGTATCTGATTGACTATCTGTCAGCAAGAAACTTTTTTCTAAGGACTAGAGAGATTGAAGCAAAGCACAATTAGGCGATGGGGACCCTGGTTGGCCCTGGTCGTTGTCTTTGCTGTTGCAACTTCACTTCTAAGTAACTGGCAGTTTGAGCGAAGACAAGAAAGGGTCAGCCAAATTCAGCAGGTGCTGGATAACTATGACCAATCTCCTATTGAAATCAGTGAACTCAACTGGGTGCCCGATCAAGAGAGAAATCCTTTGGAATGGCGACCGGTTCGAGTGAGCGGGCAGTATCTGACAGATGTATTTCTTGTGAGAAATCGTCCCCTGGCTGGCCAAGCAGGTTTCTTGCAGCTTGTCCCCTTTCAACTTAGCGACGGAAGAATCCTGATTGTTGAAAGAGGGTGGCTACAGGCATCCTCGCGCCTAACCGAACCACAAATGAATCCTCTCCCGAATGCATCTACCTATGAACTAATTGTTCGAGTAAGAGCTGGTGAAGAAGACCTTGGTCGAGAGGAAGCTGAAACCCTCGCTTCGATTGATCTCGCAGAAGTAGCGGGACGAATCGGTAGTGACAGCGTCATTCTCGATTACTACGGACGACTTGTTTCAGAGACTCCACCGAATTCTCAAGCGCCATTTCCAATGCCAAAACCAAGTTTGAATGAAGGCAACCACTTGTCATACGCGATCCAGTGGGTCATCTTCGGCCTTATGGCCTTTGCGGCATTTATTTGGGCGTTTAGGAATGATCAGCGACTGGCGGCTGAGGCAAGAGGCGAACGCCCTAAGCGAGTGCGTAGGAAAGTTCAAGCCGATAGGGATGCTGAATATGAAGACGCCAACCAGTAGGCTTCTGACATAGAGAAGGGATTGTGATGAGCGTTTTACAAGTTAGCTTGATTGATCGAGTGGTGCCTCGCAGTCGAATTTCCGATCTTGCTCTAGTTGTGGCTGGAGCGGGCCTCACCGCTGCCCTAGCTCAAGTGCAAATTCCGATGTATCCAGTACCAATGACTCTTCAGACATTCGCAGTACTGCTCATTGCGGCAGCGATGGGACCTTGGCGAGCCCTAGCATCGATGGGTCTCTACATTGCAATGGGTGCGGCAGGAATTCCAGTCTTCGCTGGTGCAAAAGTCTTGGGACAGGTGCTTCCTACTGTTGGTTATCTTTTTGGGTTTGCAGTGGCTGCGATTGTCGTTGGTGTTTTGGCTAATCGAGGTTTGGCTCGAAAGCCAGGTGCAGTTCTAATTAGCTTCGCTTTAGGCAGTGCAGTGATTTATCTATTTGGCGCTGGTTGGCTCGTTGCTGGACTTGGAATGAGCGTGCAGCAGGCTTTTATGGCAGGAATAGTTCCATTCTTGATTGGTGATGCGGTGAAGGCAGCTTTAGCTGCTGCCCTGCTGCCAACTGCTTGGAAGTTTGTGCGTTAAATAGAAAATCCGATAGCTCGCATCATTTCGCGGCCATCTTCTGTGATCTTTTCTGGGCCCCAGGGCGGCATCCAAACCCAATTGATTCGAAACGCCTCCACTACCCCATCCAGGGCTTCCGCAGTCTGTTCCTCGATTACATCGGTAAGTGGGCAGCCTGCTGAGGTTAGCGTCATGTTGATTAGTAGCGCTCCGTCTTCCGATTCTTGGAGCCCATAAACAAGACCCAGGTCAACAATATTTACGCCAATTTCCGGATCGATGATGTTCTTCATTGCCTCGATTACTTCATCATATTTTGCTGCAGGTAGCTCTTTTGCACTCATGCAGAAGCCTTAAGGTAACGGTCGTATCCTTCGTTTTCGAGTCTTGCAGCAAGTTCAGCACCACCCTGCTCTGCCAGCTTGCCATTCACGAATACGTGAACGAAATCTGGCTTGATGTAGTTCAAGATTCTTGTGTAGTGAGTAATTAGAAGAACACCTAAGTTGTTGTTGGTGTGCGCTCGGTTGACGCCTTCAGAGACGATTCTCAAAGCATCGACGTCCAGACCAGAATCTGTCTCGTCCAAAATTGCAATCTTTGGCTTAAGTAGCTCAAGCTGCAGAATCTCGTGGCGCTTCTTCTCGCCACCAGAGAATCCTTCGTTGACATTTCGCTCGGTGAAGTCTTGGTCCATTCGAAGGTTGCCCATTGCCGTCTTGAGTTCGCCCACCCATTCACGAAGTTTTGGTGCTTCCCCGCTAATTGCGGTCTTAGCAGTTCTTAGGAAGTTAGAGACTGAAACTCCAGGCACTTCAACTGGATACTGCATTGCAAGAAACAGCCCTGCTCGAGCGCGCTCATCAACGCTCATCTCCAAAACATTTTCTCCGTCCAGCAGAATCTCTCCCTCAGTAACTTCATACTTCGGGTGACCGGCAACTGAATAAGCCAACGTCGACTTGCCAGAACCGTTTGGTCCCATGATGGCGTGGATTTCGCCAGATCGAACCGTTAGGTCAATTCCATTAAGAATCTGCTTGTTGCCTTGATCGGTGATTACCGAGACGTGCAGGTTCTTGATTTCCAGTGTCGACATTTCTTTCCTTACTATCC
>CAYXWU010000048.1:6014-7335 GCA_964468885.1 uncultured Aquiluna sp.
GAGGCGCTGGCGTGACCAGCACCAGCAATCTTTCCTGTCTCAATTTCAAGATTTGGGACAGAATCTGCTCGAGCCCCATCAACCAATAGAAGATTTCTATTTAGTTCGTAGGTGTCAGTTCCAACTGCACTCTCTCTAATGAGAACATCGCCAACCCAAACGGTGTGGGCTCCAGCTCCCTGGAGTGCGCCCTTATACGCAACGTTTGAAACACAGCTCTCTGCGATGTGGTCAACGTATGGTCTGTGTTCAAAGTAGTTACCAGAATCAGCTAAGTAGACCCCGTACATGTTGACCTCAGCCCCTGGGGAGTCAAGCTTTACAGCTGGCACAACTCTCACAAGATCGCCACCCATATTCACAACAATGTGCTTTAGCTTGCTGTTGCGACCTAGTTTTGCAAATTGGGTTGAGATGTGGGTCGATCCACTCTCCCACTCCTGCAAGCTCACAAAATTCAGCTCGGCTCCGTCATCCAAGACAATTTCAACATTCTCAGCCAGCACACCGGTTCCAACGTGGTCAAGAACCATGGTCGCCTTTGCGTGTCTTTTTACATGAACGAAAATGTGGGCTGCAGTAGCTTCGCTGCTCTTGGGGGCTATCTTTATGAACTGCGGTTCAGATACTTCGGTATCAGCAGGAACTTCAATCAGCAAGGTTTTGGAAGCGTTAGTCCAGGCTGCCGCAGCAATTCGATCCTCTGGTAGTCCAGCACTTCCAACAATTGTTTCTGTCGAATCAATCCACTTACTCGTTATTGGAGAGCTTAGAGCTAGCTCAAGATCTCTCTCAGAAATCTCTGCCATAACTTCCGCGTCAAGCCCACGTAGCTTTTCTTGCGGAATGTATCGCCAAATTTCCTGGACCTTTGAAATCTCAGGAAAGTCGGAAACGCTTGTCGACTTTGGTCTTTCGCTTCTAGTTTGAATTGGAACGCCGTGTGAGTGCGCTGTTGCTCCGTGTTGACTCACTATCCGACAGCCCCTTCCATCTGCATTTCAATCAGTTTGTTTAGCTCAAGTGCGTACTCCATAGGCAGCTCTTTAGCAATCGGCTCAATAAATCCCCGCACGATCATCGCCATCGCTTCATCTTCTTCAATACCCCTTGACTGAAGGTAGAACAGCTGTTCTGCACTGATTTGAGAGACTGTCGCTTCATGGCCCATCGAAACATCATCTTCTCTGATGTCATTTGCGGGATATGTGTCTGAGCGAGAAATGGTGTCAACCAGCAATGCATCACATCGAACTGTGTTGGCTGAGTGATGAGCGCCTGGGTTGACCTTGATTTCACCACGGTAAGAGGTTCTTCCACC
>CAYXWU010000049.1:0-7317 GCA_964468885.1 uncultured Aquiluna sp.
CGCTTGGTGAGCTGTTTGGTTCTGGCGATCTAATGCTTGGACCAACTGTTGCAGCCGTTTCTGACTCTGCTCGCTCTGCCAAAGCAGCACTGGCAGCACTTTCGGTGGCCGCTAGCCGTGAAAAATTGGCAAGACCGACTCTTGCTGATGACCTACTACCCGAGCGAGTTTTAGCTGGCGACCAGTTGGCAAAACAAACATTAATCAGCAACTACTACTTACCTCTCGTTTCGGGTTCGGCAGACTTGTTGCAGACGTTGCGCGCCTACTTAGAAAATGGTGGCTCATTGGAAGCAACCGCGAAGTCACTTTTTGTCCACGCCAATACCGTTCGCTATCGCTTGCGTCGAATCCATGAGTTGATTGGGGAAGATGTCACCGATCCCAGAGTTGCATTTGTAGTTCAGACAGCAATTGTCGTCGGACTAATCTCCGACACTGAAAGTGGCGTTAGGAGATAACTTGCTAATTTTTGCTTGCCCTGGGCAGGGCTCCCAAACCAAAGGTTTTCTAACTAGCTGGATGGAACATCTCCCCTCCCTTGAGGAAAGACTGAAGCAGTACTCAGAGTATTGCGGAAGAGATTTGGTGGAGCTTGGAACCACTGCAGAAGAGGAGACCATTCGCGAGACCGCAAATGCCCAAAGACTGATTGTGGGAGCATCGCTTGCTATTTACCGTGAAGCCTTTGCTGATCAAAAGCTAGATGGTGCTTTAGGCCACTCGGTCGGAGAAATTGCAGCGGCTGCCATAGCGGGTGTTATTTCAGATCAGCAAGCTCTGCAGTTAGTTGGGGTTCGAGCGGATGCCATGGCGAAGGCGGCAGCACTGACTCCAACTTCCATGGCAGCGGTAATTGGCGGAGACGAGCAGGCTGTGCTTACTGCGATTGCGGATTGTGGATTGCAGCCGGCTAACTTCAACGGCGCCGGACAGATTGTGGCCGCTGGTGGTAAGGACGAGATTTCTAAACTAATTGCTTCTCCCCCAGAGAAAGCCCGGGTTATCGAATTGAAGGTGGCAGGCGCGTTCCACACCAGCTTCATGCAGTCAGCGGTTGAGAGCGTGGCGGAATTTGCTTCTGGCATCAGAGCTCAGAATCCAACCTGCAAACTCTGGAGTAATTCTGCTGGTCAATTGGTGACTTCAGGAGCTGAGTTCTTGAACCTTCTGGTTGACCAGATTGCTCGTCCCGTTCGCTGGGATTTGTGCATGGCCAGCATCAACCAGGATGGCAACACAGTTGCGGAACTTCCTCCTGCTGGTGCCCTTTCCGGACTACTCAAGCGCGGGGCCGATAAAGTTCATGCCGTAGCAATAAAAGAGCTGCAAGATATTGAAAAGGTGAGCCAGTGAAGAAGTTGAATCAATCGACTCCGATTCCCTACTCAAGAATTTATGCGCTGGGCGCGGCTCGCGGTGAACTTTCTGTCACCAACGACGAAATAGCAGGCCCGATTGATTCTTCAGATGAGTGGATTCGCCAGAGAACCGGCATAATCACAAGAAGAAGAGCTGGCGTAGGCACTTCATTGATGGACATGTCGGTGGCCGCAGCCGAAGAAGCCATTAGTAAATCCAAAATCAATCCATCCGAAATTGATGCTGTAATTTTGGCCACCATTTCATTTCCCTATCAGACTCCGTCGGGAGCAACTTTGTTGGCCGAAAAAGTTGGTGCTGAAGGGGCTGCTGCGTATGACATATCGGCAGCTTGTGCAGGCTACTGCTACGGAATTGCGCAGGCCGATTCGCTTATTCGCTCTGGTACTGCTCACTATGTCTTAGTTGTCGGTGCGGAAAAACTCTCTGACTTTATTGATCCGACTGATCGTTCAATCAGCTTCTTGCTCGGTGATGGTGCTGGTGCAGCAGTGGTTGGGCCTAGTGATCACCCTGGAATTTCAAGAACGGTATGGGGGTCCGACGGAGGTAACTGGGACAAAGTTGGAATGACCGGCTCGCTCGTTGATTTTCGAGACGGAAAGATCACCTGGCCAACCCTTATTCAGGAGGGTCAATCGGTTTTCCGCTGGGCTGTATGGGAGATGGTGAAGGTTGCTAAAGAAGCGCTAGAGGTTTCAGGACTTGAGCCCAGTGATCTATCGGCCCTAGTCACTCACCAGGCAAATGTTCGAATAATTGATGAGTTTGCCAAGCAGCTTGGACTACCAGAGAGCGTGGTCGTGGCCAAAGACATCGTGGACACTGGCAACACCTCAGCCGCCTCAATTCCGCTTGCCATGCACAGGCTTTTGGCCGAAGGTCAGGTGAAATCAGGTGGATATGCCCTGGAGATAGGTTTCGGAGCTGGGCTTGCCTATGCCGCCCAAGTAGTCGAACTCCCCTAAAATAAAGCGACTAACACCCCATAGGAGATTTAGATGGCTCTATCTGAGCAGGATGTTCTGGCCGGACTGGCTGAGCTTGTAAATGACGAAACTGGCATTGCTGCTGATGCCGTCCAGATGGACAAGTCCTTCACTGATGACCTAGACATTGATTCAATCTCGATGATGACCATCGTGGTCAACGCTGAGGACAAGTTTGGTGTGAAGATTCCAGATGAAGAGGTCAAGAACCTAATCACTGTTGCTGACGCAGTGAAATACATCACCGCCAACCAGGGCTAGTTTTGCGTCGGGTCGTCGTAACGGGCATTGGAGCAACGACTCCTCTAGCTGGCGATGCACCTGGCAGTTGGAAAGCTCTTTTGGAAGGCCGCAGTGGCGTTCGCATCCTTGAACACGAGTGGGTGGCCAAGTATGAACTCCCCGTTACCTTTGCAGGAATCATCAAAGTTCCTGCCTCGGAAAAGCTAACCCCTCAAGAAGCCAAGCGTCTTGACCCCTCATCTCAATTTGCTTTGGTTGCTGCTCGTGAAGCTTGGGCTGACGCCGGGTCGCCAGAAGTCATTCCTGAGCGTTTAGCGGTTGATTTCGCAACCGGCATTGGTGGTGTTTGGACACTACTCGATGCGTTTGAAACACTGAAAGAGCGTGGTCCACGCAGAGTACTGCCAATGACGGTTCCAATGCTTATGCCAAACGGACCCGCGGCTGCTATCGGAATGGACCTAGCGGCTCGAGCAGGAGTAAGAACGGCAGTTTCCGCCTGTGCCTCCGGTAACGAGTCAATTGCCAATGCGTTCCAAAGGATTCGACTTGGCGAAGCAGACATCGTTGTGGCTGGTGGTGCCGAGGCAGCTATTCATCCACTGCCAATTGCAGCTTTTGCTGCGATGCAAGCCCTAAGCAAACGCAACGATGCCCCAGAGAAAGCATCCAGACCCTACGACACCGACCGCGATGGTTTTGTGATGGGCGAAGGGGCCGGGGCACTGGTTTTGGAAGAATACGAATCGGCTAAAGCTCGCGGAGCAAAAATATATTGCGAAATTGTTGGTGCTGCAGTTACTTCCGATGCTTACCACATCACTGCACCAGACCCAGAGGGATCAGGCGCTGCGCGAGCGGTCCTGGGAGCGCTTGAGCAAGCCGGCGCAACGCCAGAAGATGTTGAGCATGTGAACGCTCACGCCACCTCTACACCGGTTGGCGACATCGCAGAGTACACTGCGCTAAAGCGAGTTTTTGGAGACCACACAGCGAATCTAATGGTCACTGCTACCAAGGGCGCCACGGGTCACCTGCTTGGAGGAGCCGGCGCAATTGAAGCTGTCTTCACGATCCTTGCACTCAAGGAACAAATCTGCCCTGGCACGCTGAACCTTGAAAACCAAGATCCAGAGATTCCGCTGACGGTTCCCAGGACCCCGACTCCGCTAAAGCACCACGGGGCAATAGCCATTAGCAACAGCTTTGGTTTCGGCGGTCACAACGCCGTCCTAGCCTTCAGAAACGTCTAGCCGACCTGCCGCAGACCCTCCAGCGCCATTTTGCCTGCCCGCAGGGGTTCTAATCGGTCCAACCAGGCCTGAGCACTGGCGAGCCTGATTAGCCGCTCTAACTCCCCCAGGGACCCCTCTGAGCGCCTTATGAGCTGGTTTAGCTGACCAAGCCGCATAACTGGCTCTCCAGCCTGGTCTAGGGCTAGCTGAGTCAACCCCAGTTTCTGATCGAAAAGATAGAGGCTGGCCTCAACGCTGGCCTGGGTAATTTCAAAAGCGTTGGAGAACTTGCTCAGTTCTTGGGCTAACTGATAAACCACGAGATCATCAAGTTCACAAATTGTTCGAGCTTGAAAGGTCTTGGGATTTGCTGGTTGGGTAAACCAGCGGAGTTCAATATCGTGGGGGCGTAGTAAATCCTCAACCTTGCCAAGGGTTTCCCTAGCAACGCTGAGTAGCCAGATGTCAGTGAACGTAAGTAACCTCCGATTCAGTCTGCGTCTTCCCCTACGCTCTGAATCGGTGAATTCAGACTATTTGAATGAAAGCGTGCTTGTCAAAAGCTTTTTCGATCAGCTTCTTGCTGGCGGAGCTGATCTAGGTCGGTGAGTTTTTTGAGCCCCGCATAGGCATTGAACATGCGGTGGTTGGACTTGAGTTGCTGGTTTTTATCAAGGAAATTCCAGTATCCGGCTGTGAATGGACAGGCGTTTTCCCCCACCCTAATCTTTGGGTTCAGCGGGCAATCTTTGCAGTAGTTGGTCATCTTGGATAAATAAGCTCCCCCAGCTGCATAGGGTTTGGTGCTCATCTGACCACCATCGGCATACAAACTCATTCCAATGGTGTTCGCCGGCATCACCCAGGGAGTGCCGTCTACAAAAGCATCAATGAACCAGTCGTTGACTTCCGAGGGAACGTAGCCACGTTGCATCGAGTGATTGCCAAGAATCATGAGTCTCGGGATGTGATGGAGCCATGCGTTCTCAGCCAAGTCAGAAATGGTTGAGCTTAGACACTTAGCTTTGATGCCTTCTGGGTCCAATTTGGTCATGAAACTAGGAAGCACTTCGTGTGAGGACAATTCATTTCTATCGACGTAGTCCTCACCGAAGTGCCAGTAAAGGTGCCAGACATAATCGCGCCAGCCAATGATTTGTCGAATAAATCCCTCAACGCTTTGAAGTCTGGCCTTGCCCGCTCGATAGGCATTTTCGGCTCCAGCAACAACTTCAAGTGGATCGAGAAGCCCTAGGTTCATCGGTGCGCTTAGAAGAGAGTGGGTCATGGCCCAACTCCTTTTATCAACTGCGTCCTCGTAAGGGCCAAACAGATCCAGCCTGTGATTTATGAAGTGCTCTAGTGCCGCAAGCGCCTGCTCACGATTACCAGCGAATTTCCTTGGTCCATCTTTGCCAAGGAACTCAACTCCACTTTTTTCAAGTTCATTAAGCTCAGCTCTTACTGACACATCAAGTTCGTCCTCTTGTGGAAGCCACGGACCTACCACGTCCAGCAGCTCAGCTGATGGGGGCAATCGATTTTGATCATCAAAATTCCACGCCCCTCCCTCTGGTTCATTACCATTCATCAGGAGATTGAGTCGAATTCTTTGTCGACGATAGAAATCCTCAAGTTTGAGTCGCTTGGCGGCACGTGCGTAGTCAGACCAGTCCTGTTCGCTTGAGCAGAACCCCTTGGCCTCGCTCACCTTGAGATCTAATGCCTGGGTCAATCTCCTCATTGGATAGCTGGTGGGGTTCACCGCTTTGGTTGCTTTTCGTTCTAAGTGCAGAAGGTCGCGATAGCTATCCAGCTCAATCAGTTTCACATTTGAGTCCTGGCCTCTACTGCGTAGGGCATAGAGAATTAGATGAGCTTTTTGCCTATGGTATTTGCGCTTGCGGAACTGATTTTTCACGACCGGCAGGAGGACATCGTCCCCAAGCTCAAAATGGGGGCCTAATTGATCGGCAAATAACAGCTGCAAGTCGCACCACCTAATACACTCAACTCAACCACAATGAGCAAGCTTTACTTCCGCTACGGCGCAATGAACTCGGGCAAGTCAACTGCCCTACTGCAGGCTGCCTTCAACTATGAGGAGAGAGGCCAGTATGTCCTCTTGGCCAAGCCAGCGATTGACTACAAAGGAGACAAAAACATCGTCTCCCGGCTTGGAGTCACAAGAGAAGTTGATTTTTTAATTCGACCAGAAGATAACCTTCGGGAATTGTTTGCCCAACACAGCCAGGAGTCAGAGCAAAAAACCGGCCAGCCAGTTTCTTGCCTGCTTTTAGATGAAGCTCAATTCCTCACTGAGCAGCAGGTTGATCAAGCACTAGAAGTTGCGGTATTGGATAAAGTGCCAGTCTTGGCTTACGGCATAAGAACTGATTTTCAGACCAAAGCTTTTCCTGGATCAAGAAGACTTCTTGAAATTGCCCACAGTTTGGAAGAGCTAAAAACTATTTGTCGCTGCGGTAAAAAGGCAATGTTCAACGGTCGAATGGTGAATGGCCGCTTCGTATTCTCGGGTGAACAAGTAGCTATCGATGGTGACAAGGTGACCTATGAGTCTCTTTGTCCAGCCTGCTACCTTGCTAAGAAACCGAACTAGCTGATTGAAGCTAGCTTCTGCGCGTTACTTCTTGCTCGCCATTTATAAAACTCAAACCACATCGGCGCAGGTAATGAGCAAAGAATTATCATGCCAACTTCCAGTGGCTGCAATGCGGCTAAGTTAAAGGCGCTGCGAATAATCTCCACAGAGAAAATCAGGATCATTACGACTATTCCAGCTGAAAAAATAATCAAAGCAACCTTATTTGGACGCTTGCTCACCAGCTCAATAAGTCCTGCAGTGCTGGAGCGGTTGGTAAGCATTAGAAGTAAATTTCCCAGGAGAATGGTTCCAAAGGTTACAGATCTAACACTCTCATCAGAGAAACCAATACCCAAGCCAACCAAGAAACTAATTAGAGCACCTAGGAAAAGAATCGCCCCTTGGACGAGTGCCAAACGAAATACCTTGGCTGTAATCATTGGTTCTGTTTTAGATCTTGGCTTGGCACGCATTTGATTCTTCGAGGCCGGTTCTGATTCGTACGCCAAAGAAGCCGATGGATCAATGATGATCTCCAGTATGGCAATTTGGATTGGCAGCAAAACTAGTGGCCAGACGGGTGAGGCAATTGGCACCAACGCCATGCCAAATATTGGAATGTGAATCGCTATCACATAGCTAGCAGCTTTCCGAAGGTTCGAAAATATTCGTCGGCCAGCCCTCACGCCTTCCGTAATGGAAAGGAAGCTGTCATCAGCAATCACTAAGTCGGCAGACTCTCTCGCGACTTCCGATCCGCGCTTCCCCATTGCGAGACCGACATTGGCCCGCTTCAGAGCAGGCGCGTCATTTACTCCGTCCCCAGTCATCGCCACAATCTCCCCTTGCGCCTGAAGGGCCT
>CAYXWU010000050.1:0-7099 GCA_964468885.1 uncultured Aquiluna sp.
GACCTGCGGCAATCGCCACACCAGTCAGCTCCATAGAACTCAATTTCAGCCATTTTTACCTCAATCTGTATTCACTATTTATAGTCAATAGCTTGCCATCAAAGCTAATTCCCGCAAGATTCCTAATCACCAAATCAGCCTCTGAATCCATGGCTGATTCCCCCACGCCGACAACTAACCCAGCACCAGCGCGCTTGCCGGAGAGGATGCCGTTTGGGGCGTCTTCAAAAACCACGCATTCCTTTATATCTGTTTTTAGCTTTCTAGCTCCCACGAGATATGGCTCCGGATCTGGCTTGCCCTTACTGACATCGCTGCTCGTAACTAATTCTTCTGGAATTGGAATGCCCGCTTTATTCAATCTGGCATGGGCCAGCTCCGGTAAAGCGGAGGTGACAATGGACCAAACCCCCGCTGGCAAGGAAGTTGTTAGCTCGACAGCCCCTGGCATGGGTTTAGTCAGGTAGGTCATTGCGATTTCTAACTCAATGATTTTCTTCAACGCCTGGTCATAAAGTTCTGCACTGACATGTTTGGCAACCAGCTCCTCAGCTCTGATGCCGTGGTGTTCGTAGGTTAGAGCAAAGCCCGGAGCGTATATTTTTGCCCACTCACCCCATGAGGCGTCAACGCTGTCAATGGAGTCTGATAGCACGCCGTCATTATCAAACAGCAGCGCTTTAGCTGGATGCTGCATTAGTTCGCTTTTGCCTCTTGGTTTCTAATCAAGATGGTTCGGTAGATACCAAACTCTGCAAGAAGAAGTAGAACAAAGGCGGGCAGAAGTTTCTGAACAAACCAACCAAAGGTTAGATCTGAAATCTTTGCAACGTATTCGGATTGGGGCATTCCCTCTCGCCACTCCGGCCAATACATCAAAGAATCAACAGCTGCTGCTCCAAGAGAGAAAGCCATGATGATGACAACCACGCCAAAAATGATTGATAAAACAAAGTTCAGGCTCACTGCAGCAACACCAACTCTGCGCTCTCTTGGTGGAAGAGGTCTTGCCTGTTTGGCACTCGCTGCAAACCTAGTTCCCAAAATAATTGAAGTGGCAATGATGACCTGGATTACAACCCAAATCCAGGTGTCGAGATCCGTCTTGGTTATGTCATAAACAATTAGACCAAAAATGATTGCGATAGCGGTTCCAATGATCGGAGATGCATATGCAAGTCCAATTGCTCTTTGCAACTTCGCACGATCAACATCCTTTTCAACATCTGGAATATCAGGGGCGTCTTTTCTGAAAACAAATGCCTGCAAGAGAACAAAGACCACTAAACCTGTGGCCAGGATGATGGGGAGATAGACATTGAGGAATCTGATCAGGACTGGGTCGTTGATGGAGTTGTACTGATTCCAAGCACCTAGGAAATTGCCGATGGCAAATATGGCACCCGCTAACAGGCTCAGGATTACGCCAAGGTTGTTGAAGCGGTGAGCAGCCCTAGCGAGTGAAGAGTCATTCCTCGCTCTGACGGCTAAGGCCTGCAGGAGCGAGCGCAGAGCAACCAGCGAGAAGACTGTGATGCCAAGCAAAAAGACATAAGTCTGCATTCCGACATAAGGCTCTGGCTCTATGGGCTGGCCCTGGTTGTCGTAAGTGATTTGTGGGTTTCTAATACCTATATAGATGGCAACCATGAAGGAGGCCCAAGTGAAGATAAGGGCCAGCAACGGAAAGCGAATGGTGTTTTTCAGCTTCTGAGTTTCCATATCTATAAGCCTAGACTTACCCCATGATTGTGGTGATTGGTGAGGCTTTGATTGACCTCATTAGCAAAGAACCAGGCAAATACGAGGCTGTGGTGGGTGGTGCCAACGCCAACGTCGCTCTAGCACTGGCCATCAGAGGCGAAAAGCAGGCTTTCCTAGGAAGAATCTCCTCTGATGGATTTGGCCAACAAATCAGAAATCACCTTTCCTCCCACGGTGTCAATCTCGACTACTCAATCGCAGCTACAGAGCAAACAACCTTGGCAGTTGCAACTATCGACTCAAAGGGTGTTGCTTCGTACAGCTTTTACACAAAAGACACAGCCGATTGGGGTTGGGCTCCTGGGGAGCTACCTTCCCTAACCAAGCTGAAAGAGCTTGGCGTCCAAGCAATTCAATATGGCTGCCTTGGAATGGCAATTGGTCCGGGAAACAAAGTAATTGAGGGTTGGCTCAAGGAAATTCATAAAACCAACGAAATTACTCTTTCGCACGATCTAAACATTCGACCAGCTCTTGGTTTTGATCGGAAAGTGGAGCTTGAGAGAGTTGAGCAACTGAATCAGATAAGCCACATAATCAAGGCATCAGATGCGGATATCGAATGGCTTTTCGATTTGGCTGCCGGAAGTAGCCTAGATGAAATCGCAGGCAGATGGTCAACAAATAAACTCGTGATCATTACCCGTGGTGGTAATGGGGTAAGTCTCTATCAAAATCAAAAACGATTTGATGTTCCCGGTTTTGCAATAGAGCTTGCTGACACAGTTGGTGCAGGAGACACTTTCATTTCCACCTTCCTAGCAGAGCTTTCAAACGCATCTGCCATTGGAAGTGAGCCAGTCGAAAAACTCATGAGTTTGAAAGAACACCAGTTAACTCAGTTTGCTAGAACCGCCAACGCCGCAGCAGCAATTGTCTGCGAGAGGCTTGGTTGCCAGCCGCCAACTAAAGAAGAGATTCTTGCAAGACTGGGTTGAGCGCCAACTCAGCCTCTAAGACCACTAGTTGATTTTCTTGCCTCAGGTTGCTGCTGAGACAGAGCTGATTCATAAGCTCAGCACCGAGTGACGCATCGCCAGGATCAGTCATAAGGCCATTATTCGCTATACGCAGATTCAATGAGCTGTTCGATAATGAGACTTCAAGGGTCAATTCGCTCGCAGACCCATGCTTGACAGCATTTGTCACAGATTCGCGTATTACTTCGAAAGCGCAACGAGCCAGCCCAGGATCTTTTTCTAAAGCTGCCTGAGCATCCGAGCTAATGGACCAGCTAATAGAAGCCGTGCCATCCCAAAGTTCTTTCAATTCTTCTAAGAGAGAATTAATTTCTTGGCCCGCTAAATACTCTTGGTTTTCAATTCGGCTTAGCGCTTTTCTTACCTGCTCTAAAACCTGACCTATCTCAACCAGATTTATTTCCTGCATTCGAGATAATCGAAGAGCTAGTGCTTGAAGTGTTGCTTGGACTGAGCCGTGCAGCTCCATTGCAAGCGCCTTCTGTCCTAGCCAGAGTTGTTGGCGCAGTCGAGAGTTGACTGCTCTTTGCTGCTCGTTGACTTCGGATAATTTGCTAAGACTCTCTTGCCAACCTGCACGAAAAATGCCGTAAACCAAGTTGCCAGTCTTGATGATTAAGACGAGTGAGATGGCCTGCCACCAAAACAGATCAGTTGTCGGCAGTTCAAGCCAAAGCGCCAGATTACCGCCGAAGGCACTACCCATTAGTCCAGAAATGGTTGAGATGAGAATTGCAACAGAAGGTGAAACGGAACTGTTTTTAAACAAAATTTTCTCTGCGACAAAAACCGTCGTTAGTGGAAGCATTGAAACGAGGACAATCTGTAGTCCTTGCCCAATAGACGTCAATGCGATCTGTGAATTGAGGCCAAGAACTAGAAGCAGGACAAAAAGCATCAAGGACGATTGGGCTTTGGAGACGTTTACGCGCTTAGGCCAAATGAACCGAATGTTTTGAACGATGCGCCGACTTCCCTGTGGCATGGCAATTTGTCCTACTGATGCCGATAGTTCGTGTGATAGGGGTCGAACCACGTCTGTGTTGATGGACTGCATTGTTAAAAGAGCATTTTGCAGCTTTGCCGGATCATCCGCAGTCTCAAGCTTCTTTTGTAATTCCCACATAGGGGCAGACAACAACTCTCGCACGCGATTTCGCTGCTGTTGATTTACAAACTGCAAGTCCGCTTCATAGGCATTACGAGATTCATTCAGGCGCTGCAAATCCAAAGAAAGTCTTCGTGCCTCATCTCGATACATCAAAAAAGACCCAAAAAGAGCATTTGAAAGGATGTAAGTGGTTGTCACAAATAATGGCGCGCTTGTGAGCCTGTAGAGGAAGTCACTAGAAGGTATCAAGCCCAGAAACGAACCGGCCAAAAAAACAACTAGGCCTCTGATTAAGCCAGTAAGCGCTAACACTAAGACCAAGTAAAAGGCGCGAAACTCCGGTCTTGGAAACTTGATTTTCACTAGCTTGCCTAACTCAATTAGTGAAACGGTAGTTACGAAACCAAGAATGAAAACCACAAACCAGCTGGCAAAATGACCACCTAGTCGATCAATATCAAAAAATCCCAGTGTAAGAAGTGAAATCACAAAAAAGATCAGATGTGTTTGCCAGCTCAGGGCATAAGGCCCGGCCAATAGTTTTAGTGAACTGAGCTGGTTACTACTCAAACTAATTTGCCCTTAGCTTGTGATAAAGAGCAACAGCCTCAACGCGTTGATTGCTGCTGGCAGGATCAAGTCCCAGCGCTTGAAAGATTCTGGTGATCATGGCCTCGACTGCTCTAACACTTGTCCCTCGCAGAGTTGCAATCTGCTGGTTGGTTTTTCCTTCCGCTACTAACTTGAGAGTGTCAATTTGTCTCTGAGATAGCTCGGCCAAGGGGCGATTTGATGCAAGATCATGTCGATACTCTTTGGTAACAGCGTCTTTTAAGACGGCTTCAATTGCATCTATCAACTCAGAGCCCGAGTTGATTGCGGTCTTTCGAATGTATGCCTGGTTCTTGGAAACCTTTTTTGAATCTTTCCCTGTGAATCTAGGGTCGGGAAGATTTGTTAGAAACACAACTCCAATATCCGGACGTTGCCTAGAAATAACTTCAGCGAGATCTAATCCCGTTGGCCCTGGCCCAAGTTCGATATCAACTAACATCGCATCCGGGTCCGCTGTCTTGACTGCTCGCTTAGCATCGGCAGCATTGGCTGCGGTTGTGACCTCAAAACCAAGTGACTCCAAGGTTCTCGCGAGCAGGTCCCTAAGCAAATGCTCATCTTCAACCACCAGAATGTGGCGGGCGTGTTTTGTCGCGGTTTTGCTCATGAGTAAAGCCTTGTGCTTTCTGTTTGTACAACAAGTTAAATATACGGTCAACCGAATAGCCGGACGGCCCCTTTGCTTTCGCCTAAAAGTCGCCCCAGCGTGGCAGGGTTTAGGTGTGAAACGCAAAGGTCCCTCATTTAGCTTTGATTCTCGTGACCTTATGCGCTCAAAGTGTGAGCACTGCACCAGGCTGGCTGTCGCCAGGGAGCTAGCGGTACCCGATTTTGCCGAACTACTTGCTCAGTTTTATGAAAGACCAGACAACCTAGCTATCCGCTACGGACTTCGCTTCGAAGAGCAGCTTGAGCAAGACCTAATCAGAAACCTAGGTGACCAGATTGCTCAGCCCACTGAGCGAACCATGGAGGCAACCCTCGAACTGATGACTTCTGGTATGCCAGTGATCTATCAAGGAGTTCTGCGAGGAGGTTCTGGAGCACTTGAATTCTCTGGCAGACCAGACTTTTTGCTTCGAAGCGATTGGCGATTTGAGTTCACAGATAAAGGTTTTTCTGCCAAGCAAGTTGATGGTTGGTCAGGTGGCTATACCGCGTGGGATGCAAAGCTTTCCTCAACTGCCAAGCCTGAGTACCAAATGCAAGTTGGCCTATACGTCGATGTTCTGAAGCAACTTGAATTAGCAGCAGATCACAATCACGGCCTAATACTAGGCTCTTCCGAACTTGCCAGCTTTGACGCTGATGTTGTGATTGCTCAAATGATTGAAACTCGTAACTCGTTTATCAAATCTGTTTTCCAAATTGTTGATGAAGCACCGCAGCGAATTGAAGATCTTGGTTCTCTGATCTGCGACGCGTCTAGTTATTGCGATATTTGCGAATACCCTAGGCTCTGCCAGCACATGAGAAATGAAACCAACCATCTTCAGTTGGTTGCGGGTATCACCAGGGCAAACATTGAGTCACTTAATCGCTCTGGCATCAAGACCGTAAAGGACCTGGCAGGTTTTGATTCGGCAACTGACAAACTTTCAAAGAATCAAGTAGAGAAGCTTTCTCTTCAAGCAAGACTTCAACAGCACATGTATGAAACTGGAGAGAGTGTTTTTGAAATCACCCACCCCGAAGAACTTGCCAAGCTTCCCCCTGCTAGCGATGGCGATATCTTTTTTGACCTAGAGGGATTCACCTTCTATGAAGAACCAGGGGGTTTGGAATACCTCTTTGGCTTCACATCAATTAGCGAAGGTGAGCAATTTCACTTCAGCTGGGCCGATGACCGAGTGGAAGAAAAAGCCTCTTTTGATAAGTTCATGCACGATTTACTCAATCGCATCCAGCGATTCCCCGATGCCAAGATCTATCACTACGCGGCTTATGAACAAATAGCCCTCAAGCGCCTGGCTGAGCGTCATCAGATATATCAGACTGCGGTAGAGGAACTAATTGAGGGTGAGTACTTCGTCGACCTTTATAAATTTGTGAAGAATTCACTGGTTGTCTCGCAAGCGAGCTACAGCATCAAGGCCCTGGAAAACTACTACAGCTTCAAGCGGGTTTCTGAAGTCAAAGAGGCCAAGGGCTCCATGGACTACTACGACCAATACCTAACCGCTTTAAAAGAGAATCCGGCGAGCGCCGAAAAGCTAAAGCGCCAGGTGATTGCTTACAACCAAGATGATTGCGCAAGCACACTGGCGCTTTGCCGTTGGCTTAGGTCTTTAGTAGATCGAAACGTCTAGTGGAATACCAGGACCGAAGGTGGTCGAAACAGCACCCTTCTGGATGTATTTACCCTTAGCGGTCGATGGCTTCAGACGAACTACTTCCTCCATTGCGGTAGTTAGGTTCTCTGCCAGCTTGTCAGCTGAGAAGTGAGCCTTACCAATAATGAAGTGAAGGTTTGACTGCTTGTCAATTCGGAACTCAATACGTCCACCCTTGATGTCAGTAACAGCCTTGGCGGTGTCCATTGTGACGGTTCCGGTCTTTGGGTTTGGCATCAGATTACGAGGACCCAATACCTTTCCAAGCTTTCCGACCTTACCCATCAGATCTGGGG
>CAYXWU010000051.1:0-3196 GCA_964468885.1 uncultured Aquiluna sp.
TGAGCTATACCCACCATGTCTGGACTAGCCAGAACTCCTAGATTGTATCAGCGACCTTCTTGGCTATCTGCTTGGCTTTTTCGCTGTCCGGGCCAGGTTCTGCCACTAATACAGCCCGCCGGTAGTAGGCAAGCTCTTGGATGGATTCCCGGATGTCGGCCAGGGCACGGTGAGAACCAACCTTTTTAGGTAGCTGGAAGTAGACCCTGGGGTACCACCTACGCACCAATTCTTTCAACGAGCTGACATCAATGTTGCGGTAGTGCAGAAAGGCATCCAGCTTCGGCATCTGACGAATTATGAACATACGATCGGTACCGATTGAATTCCCCGCCAAAGGAGCGGTCTTAGGCTCGGGAATGAATTTAGCAAGGTAAGCCAGCACCTGTTCCTGGGCACTTTCGATGCTCACTCCAGAATCAAGTTCGGCTAGAAGTCCACTGTCGGTGTGCATTTGCCTTACGAATTCACCCATATTGGCCATGGCCGAATCACTTGGCTTAATCACAATCTGTATGCCTTCATCGACTGGCTTTAGCTGATCATCGGTTACGACAACTGCAATTTCGCAGATCTCATCCTTGTCGATGTCCAAGCCTGTCATTTCACAGTCAGCCCAAACGATGTATTCAGTCATCACTACCTAGTCGTTTGAGTGGCGAGCATTCTTCTGAGCTTTACGCTGAGCCTTTGCTTCTAGCTTGGCTTTGCGCTTCTGCTCGCGAAGTTCTTTACGAGATGGCTTTTCGTTTTGCTGGATGATTGGTAGTTCACTCGTTAGGAACTCTGGAACTGAACCAGTGGCCTTAGCGCTGGCAGGTTGGGAGTCAACAGTTTCTTCAGCCCAGCGCATTTGAGCTTCATCATCCAGTGGCATTTCAGTTTCAACGCTGACTTCTGACCACTGCAGTGTCGCATTTTCGGTCACAACTGTTTCTTCGCGAATTGTCATGGTCGCCACCGGTGCTGTAGCTGGCTCTAGCTCTGGTTCAGCTGGCTTATTCTTCTTAGCTTTGCGCGCGGCCTTGCGAGCGTCTCTGAGCTGCTTGCGATCCTTACGACCCTCTACTAGCCAATACAGAGTTGGAACCAAGATCAGTGTGAGGAGAGTGGATGAGAACAGTCCACCAATCACCACGATTGCCAGTGGCTGGGAGATGAATCCTGAGTTTCCAGTTAGTCCAAATGCCATTGGTGTTAGCGCCAAGATGGTGGCTAGGGCTGTCATCAAGATTGGGCGAAGACGCTGTCTGGCTCCGTCAATCAATGAATCAATCACGCTCTTACCCTGCTTGCGATACTGGTTGACCAGGTCAATCAAAACGATTGCGTTGGTAACCACAATTCCAATCAGCATCAGCATTCCAATAAGAGCTGGGACGCCAAGCGCGGTATCGGTAAGAAGCAATAGTCCAAGCGCACCGGTGGCGGCAAATGGAATCGAGATCAATAGCAGTAGTGGCTGAATCAAGGAAGAGAAGGTAGCCACCATCACGATGTAAACAATTGCAACTGCGGCTAGCAGTGCAAGTCCAAGTTGCTGGAAGCTCTCAGCCTGGTCAGCAGCAGCTCCACCGACCGTTGCCTCTACACCGACCGGAAGTTCTACCTCGGCTAAACGCTCATTTATGGAAGCTGTGATGGCACCCAGGTCATCACCCTCTGGCGTTAGCTGCACTTCAGCGGTGCGATTACCGCGCTGTGAGGTAATGGAAGTTGGCTTTAGAACCTCATTTACATCCGCAATCTCAGATAGCGTGACCAGACCTGCGAAGGTTGGAATTCGAAGGTTTCTGACTTCCTCAACAGACGTTGGGGGTTCGGCTCCCGCAATAAACACTTGAGTGTCACGCTCATCAATTCTGATTGTGCCAAGTGGGCTTGGTCTGAGCTGCGCAGCAACTATGCCGGTTACCGCTGTTTCCGTTAGTAGGTAGCTAGCAGCCGCTTCGCGATCGACGTTTATTTCAAGCACGCGCTCATCGGCTTCAAGCGTTGATGAAATTGCCGTGATATTTTCAAGTCCCTGCATCGCATCAGCAATTTGATTCACGCCTTGCTGCAACAGATCTTTGTCAGAGGCGGAGACTTCGATGTCAATGGTTTCAGACGAGCCAAAGCCTCCGCCTTGGCTGGTTGAAATTTCGCTGTTAGCTGGCGCGGGGAGATTTAGAACCTCGGCCTGCAGCTGCTCTAGATCAGCTCCCTCATCCGCAATGATGCTAAAAGCAATTCCTCGTGCGGCCGCACCGAAGGCCACACGACCATCCGCTGCAGATCCCACGGTTGTTTGAACAACATCAATTCCTTCAATTGCCAGGATTTCAGCTTCCAGCTTTTTGGCGGCAGCATCTTGCTGCTCGAAGGTGGTGCCAGATGGCATGGTCAGGCGAGCAGTGAACTGGTTTGACCCACCACCATCAATGAAGTTTGTCTTTAGTAGTGGCACGAGCGAGAAGGTGTAACCAAGGATTAGCAAAGCCGCGGTTAGGGTCAACCAAGGGCGGCGAGTGGTTCCACGCAGAATTGGCATGTATGAGCGCTGCAGCAGGCTCTTCTTCTCTCGCTCTTCCTCGGCAATCCGCTGCTTCTTTTCAAAGTTCTTCGGGTCTGCTTCTTTTAGAGCATTGAGGCGCTTAGGCATGCGAAGGAACCAGTAGGCAAATACTGGCACGATAGTCAAGCTCACCAAAAGTGAGGCAAGCAGCGCAATCGCAACCGTGAAGGCGAATGGTCTAAACAACTCACCGACCAGACCATCAACTAGCGCAATTGGCAAGAAGACGGCAACGGTTGTGATGGTGGAGGCGGTAATCGCACCCGCTACTTCCTTGACCGCCGTCATGATGGCTTTTCTGCGCTTTTCGCCATAGCTGAGGTGACGGTTAATATTCTCGATCACAACAATCGAGTCATCTACCACGCGACCAATAGAAATGGTTAGTGCGCCAAGAGTCAGCAGGTTAAGTGAATAATCAGCGACCGAAAGTCCAATGAACGTAATCAGTACCGAGGTTGGAATTGAAATCGCGGTGATGATGGTGGACTTGAAGCTAAGCAGGAATACCAAGATGACTAGAACTGCCATTCCGAGTCCCAGCAGACCTTCAGTCGTTAGGTCCTTGATCGACTTTTCAATAAATGGCGCCTGATCAAAGATTGTGACGGTGGTGACACCGCCACCAAGTGCTTCCTC
>CAYXWU010000051.1:3296-7080 GCA_964468885.1 uncultured Aquiluna sp.
GTTGACTCAACACCTTCTAGTCCAATTACAGCTTGCTCAATCGGTGAAGAAACTTGGCTGTCAACAACCTCAGGTGAAGCTCCTGGATAAGAGGTAACAATGGCTGCCGATGGGATCTCGATTGACGGAATTAGCTCCTGCTTGAGGCCACCTACAGAAATGAATCCAAAAGCAGCAACGATTAGGGTTACCAGCGCAACCACGGAACGGTTCTTTAGGGAAAGCTTGGAAAGAATAGACAAAATTACCTCTTAGTTATTTCTAGCTGGTTCAACCAGCCAAGGAGCCAGAATACTCCCATTGGGCGGCCTAAAGGCTGGGAAATACCGCCTAGATACGCACCAAAGAGAGGTGCCTAGCGGGATTTCCGAAACGATGGGCTGTAATGCTCACTGCCTGCTCTTTATAGAAGGGCAAAAGCTCAATGATTCCAGACTCGGTTTGCTCGGCGTCAAATACGGCAACATCGACATTAGCCAACTCAGGCCTTTGATTATCGACTGCTCCTACTACTCGTACTCTTCGAGGGCGCTGGGAAAGTGAAAGCATCCAGACTTCTTCAGTTTCAAGTTTTACCGACAAGCCTGCTTTACGAACAAAATTCAATACACGCACTGGCAGCTCATTAACGCTGACCTCTGCTGCGCCGAGAGCAAGCGCTGTAACCAGGGAGCGCCAAACCTGGTATTCAGTTGCTGATGATTGGATGCGGATAGTGCAGTCTGATCTGAAATAACGAAGTATGTTCTTTTCAACGCTTAGACCTGACTCATCTTGTGCTTTTGAAAAGTATTCCGCCTTAGCTGCAACATCGCTCTGTGCAGCTCGCACAAGTGACTCAATTTCTTTATCGGTCAATGTGCTGGCGGTGGCCATCACCATCAGCTCTTCAATCAATTTTTGACCAATCGGCTCTTTGGCCTTGTTTGAAGTTGACTTCCAGTCAGTCAGACAGAACAGGTAGTTAGGTCCACCAGCCTTGGCCGTTGGTCCAACGGCTGACTTTTTCCAGCCGCCAAATGACTGCCTTCTTACAATGGCACCAGTTATACCGCGATTGACATAAACGTTTCCAGCCTGAACCCTTCCTAGCCAAGTATTTATTTCCTCTGGCGATAGTGAATGAAGGCCTGCGGTGAGACCATAGTCCACTGCATTTTGAATCTTGATTGCCTGCTCCAGATTCTTTGCCTTCATGATTGCAAGGACCGGCCCGAAGTACTCAACTTTGTGAGAAGTTGAACCAAAGCGCACTCGTTCTCTCACTCCTGGTGACCAGAGTTTGCCATCTTCGCTCAGTTGCTTTGGTTCAATAAACCAGCGCTCACCTCGATCCAGCTGGGTTAGGCCATGTTCGAGTTTGCCTTCTGGCGGAGCGATCATTGGCCCCATCTGAGCAGCGGGGTTTTGTGGGAAGTCCACTTTGAGGGACTCAACAGCATCTCTGAGTTGACTGCGGAATCGCTTTGATTTAGCAACTGAGCCAACCAGAATCACAACCGAACTGGCTGAGCACTTCTGGCCAGCATGACCAAATGCTGAGTAGGCAACATCCTTGGCAGCAAGATCTAGGTCTGCATGAGGGGTGACGATGATTGAATTCTTACCGCTTGTTTCAGCCAACACTCTAAGACTCGGCTTGAACTCTTTGAACAGCTGAGCAGTCTCGTAGCCACCAGTCAGAATCACTTGATCAACCGATGGATGGGAGATCAGCTGCCTGCCTAGTTCTTTCTCTCCAATATGAACAACTGTCAAAACCCCTTCCGGCAAAACTTCTAAAAGCAATGAGGCAAGTACCGCACCGCATCTTGCGGCTGGGCTGGCCGGTTTGAAAATGACAGCGGAACCGGCAGCCAATGCAGCTAGGACACCACCTGCTGGAATCGCCACCGGGAAGTTCCAAGGGGGAGTGACAACCGTTAGTTTTCTTGGGACTGCTTGCGCCCCAGGCAGTGCACCTAATCTCAGCGCTTGCTTGGCGTAGTAATTTGCAAAGTCAATTGCTTCTGACACCTCAGTATCGATTTGATCAAGAGTCTTGCCCGCCTCCGACATGGCAACTTCAATCAAATATTCGCGGTTCTCCTCGAGGACAACGGCTGCTCGCAATAGGTATTCGCATCTCTCGAGCAGGCTTAGTCGCGCCCAGTTAGCGTGTGCTGCTAGAGCATTATCAATCACTTGATTCAAGGTTGATTCGCTGTCTATGGTGTTTTCGATCACCAGATCGTTACCAATTTCGGAGTCAGCCAGTCGCTTAAAAATTGTCTTCGCCCATTCGCGGTTTTCGGCGATTGCAGGGTCAGTGTCCTCGGCGTTCTCAAATGGTCCATCCAAAACTACGAGCTCTTGCAGAAGTCGATTTTGAATGCGATTAGGAATTGGAACACCTGTATCAAGAAGTGCTATGGAGTCCTTGAATCGCTGAACCTCTAATTCGAAATACTTGCTGTCTGATAGCTGGAATGCACTGGATAGGAAGTTGTCCTTGGTTGCGCCTTCCTCTAGTCTCCGAATCAAGTAAGCGATAGCAACATCAAATTCTTTTGGATAAACAACTGGGGTGTAAAGGACTAACTTGCCCACAGTCTTGCTGACAACCTTGGCTTGATTTGGCGCCATACCCAAGAGCATCTCGAAGTCGAGACCCTGTTGGGCACCTCGTTGAGAGGCAAGGAGCCAGGCCCAAGCCAGGTCAAACAAATTGTGACCAGCAACTCCGATGTGAACATTCCTTACGCGGTTTTCTGTGAGCGCATAGTTCAAAACCCGCTTGTAATTAGCATCAGCTTCCGCTTTTGACGAGACGGTGGCGAGTGGCCAACCATGCAGCTCAGAATCCACACGCTCCATCGGGAGATTAGCTCCTTTGACGACGCGAACTTTGATTGGTGCTCCACCTTGCAGAACTCTGAGTTCCGCCCACTGCTGCAGATCAATCATTGCCCGGAGTGCATCTGGCAGGTAGGCCTGGAGCACTATTCCAGCAGTTAGATTTCTAAATTGTGGCTTTTGTAGAAGTGACTTGAAGACGGCGACCGTTAGATCTAGATCCCGGTATTCCTCCATATCTAGATTGATGAATTTCTTTGATGTGCTGTTGTTTGCAATCTCATATAAGGGCGTCAGCCGCTCGACTACTTCCTGAACTGCTTGGTCAAATGCCCATTGGGAATGCGGGGCAACGATGGCTGAAACCTTGACTGAAACGTATTCTGTTTCGGGGCGACTGAGAATCTCTTTCACGGCTTCCAATCGCTTGTTCGCCTCAGATTTTCCCAGCACCGCCTCGCCAAGAAGATTGACATTTAGAGTCGTGCCGGCCAATCCTAGTTTCTTCGTTGAACGTTGAAGCTTGCTTCTTCTGGCATCAAGCACTAGGTGAGAGACCAGGTTTCTTAGAAACGCTCGGGCAATTGGGATAACTGGCCAAGGGAAAAGGACAGCAAAATTTGCGCCCAGTGCAACCATTAGGCGCAGATGAAGCGGAAGGAACTTTGGGGTAATAGTGCGAAGGCGATAAAGGTTATTAGCGGCAACTCTCAGATCCTCTGGTCGAATTACTCCGTCGATGAATCCCACCGCAAATTCAAGACCACGCTCGTCCTGCAGCAGTCCTGCCAAGCGCTTGGAGGGCTTATTGACTTTGAGTTTCTTGGACTCAGCAACCCAAGCGCTTACCTGTTCAATAGCGGCGTCAACGAGCTCAGCCGAAGGAAGGCTCGGTATTTGGGTTGTCTTCAGCGTCATGGTCTCCCGCACCCCTCTAGGTTAGAGCCTC
>CAYXWU010000052.1:0-6988 GCA_964468885.1 uncultured Aquiluna sp.
ATAAAACTCCCCTCATGATTAACACGAGGGGAGATTTTATATTAGAACTGTGGAATTTCTTCGATTAGGACAGTTCTTGACAAGTCTTCGATGAATACATCGCAACGATCTTGCATCCAGATTTCGTAGCCTGGGAATTTGTTGGCAGAAGACATACCCTGAGACTTAGCAAAGCCCAAGTGGTGTCTACGTCCATCGATGTAACCCCAAGTCATAGAAGGAGCACCCTTCATACGTACCTCACGGATGTTGTTCACCATAGAGCCATCAGACATTGGAGACACATCAAATACCATGAACACTGGAGTTGACTTCTTGTTCTGTCCAAATTCCAAGTTAGACTGAGGAAGATCAAGTTCTTTCAAGTGGATAAGTTCCACACGACCAGTTTCACGAGTAACCATTGCATCGAATGCAAAGTTGTAAGTGATGTGCTGTCCTTCACCTTGCATGTATCTGTTTCCAGAATCAGCCATGAAGGTAAGGCCAGAGTTCAATGCATCAGCTTTCAAAGCCTGCTGGAACACGTCAAAGCCAGCTTCGTTAGTGTACATTTTCACTCGTCTGTCCTTAACATCCACACGTCTGTAGAACAAGTCTCCAAACACGGAACGGATAAGGTTAGCGGAGAATTCTCCACGGTTGTATTGTACCAAGTTACCGTTGTTACGCATTCTGTGGTAAACACCAGCAGATACACGCTTCAACTCTTGCTTAGAACCATTAGTTTTTACAGTGCCTGGCTTAGACCAGATCATTCGCTTCACCTTAAGCTCAAGCATTGCTTTTCTCAACATGAATTCTACGAATGGCTCCCACTTAACATCGTTACGAGTTAGAGGAAGTTGGTTTCTGCGCTGAGGAGCGTACACCAAGATATCAAGAGGTTTGCCAGAAGCATCTCTCATAGTCTTGTCATCAGCCCATGCAGTGATTTGGTGCTCAAAACCATATCCAGAACCAAGAGATTCGAACATAGTGATTTTCTCACCAAGTCTTGGCAAACCAAGAAGATCCTGATCAAATTCACCGATTGCAGCATCTACCAATTCAAGTTCGATACCAATTTGCAAGAAGGTAGGGCTTACGAAGTCCACAATTGGGTTATCAGACACCAATGTGAAAGTGTAAAGGAATCCCATATTCCAAGGAACTGGATCTTTTACAGCATACCATCTTGGACCATACTGACGAGAACCTACAGAAACGATAGCGTTCTTAGAGAATTCGTTAGTGTCCAATACCACCTGAAACTCCTGACCATCGATACCTGGCTTGCTCAACTCAGCAGTAGAGCTAGGGATGTCAATGATTTTAGGGAATTTGTAAGGAACTTGAACGTCCCACTTCCAAGAATCGCTGTTGTTGTCGATGTAGTAAGGAGTGGACTTGTTGATCATATCAAGGAAGTCGTTGCTGTACAATGAGCTCTGAGTGTACAAGGAGATGATCTTCTTGTCATAGTCAGCTGGCTCAGTGGAGTGAAACGACTCCAAGTGATTTGAATCAGTTAGCTTTCCTACAGCACGTTTGTCCATTGACGCAACACGGGCATAGGTAAAGCCAGTTAAACCTGGGATTGTTTGAATTGCCATTTTTTTGTTGACTTTGTTTTATTTAATTTATAAGAACCATGAGTTCGCTTTTCCAGGATTGCCACCAGAACTAGGTTTTTTACTAGTCTGTCTAGCGACTTCCTCAAACAACTGAGTTGACTTCTTAGTCACCCCTGTTCTTTGAATGGTAGATAGTGTAGGATCTTTTTCCAAGATTTTGAGAAGAAGTCCCACCTTAACTTTCAAAGCGTGATTCTCAGGTCTCTTGAGCTCCAGGATAGTTTTGTCAAAATCTGTCAGAGTTTCTCCTGACGGAGTTTTGTACTTATCTACCAAAAGGAAGTCTTGTAGTTCTGATGCCAATTTGGGGTTTAATGGAATTCCATCAAACTCCTTTGTTTTCAATTTGTCTTGAAGGACAGACTGAACGTTTTGTATATACTGATTTCGAACCATTGCTTTCTGCTGAAGTTGTTGTTCAGCTTGTTGCTCCATTTGTTGCAACTTTGCTGCTTCCTTCTTAACAAGCACTTTGTGATGCTTGCTAGCAACTGTTTCTAAATCACCGTAGTTTCTAAGCCTTTCAACTTCTGTTGTGATGTCCTCACTATCAAATCCCTGGTCTGCCAGAGCTTGTTTGATCACCTTCACTTGGTTGTCTTCATTGGACAAGTCCAATTCAGCGAAGCTCACTACATTGTTATATACGCCAAAATAATCTTTAGGGTCTACCCCTTTTACAAATATGGCATCAAACGCTTTCTGGTAATCCTCTCCAAACTGACCAATGAAATTATCAACAATCTCGATTGCACCTTTTTTCTTTTCTGAATTGAACTTTTCCAAGAATTGCTCTGGAGTTTCAATTACAACATCTTCTTCCTCATCATCCTTTGTGAAAACACCAAGTTTGAAAAGGTCCTTTGAGAGAGAAACGAATGGGGATTCTGCTACATCATCGTCTTCATCAGACTCTTCAGCTTTTGCTTCTGCTTTAGCTGTTGGTGCAACATCTTCATCTTCTTCCTCATCATCATCGTCTCCAAGAAAGTTTTTCAAAACATCTTGTGGAGTGGGTTCCTCACCATCTAGCTTTTGGACAACTTCCTTACCTTTAGAAACCTCTGGTTTTTTAGGAGCTTGGGGTTCTTCAGCTGTCTTTACAATTGTTTCTAATTTATCAGGATCTTCTGTAGAAGTTTCTGGAGAGAACAAGTCGCTCAACAATTCTGTGTTACCCACTCCCATTCCCAACGTTTCTTCGATACCAAAGTTACCAAATGACGGAGTGTCTAGGTTGTCTGCCATATATGTAGTTAATTATTTGATTGGTTTATTGATATAAATGTACTTTCGTTTGTAAAATAATCAAATAAGAAATAATCAAAATTGTTGTTTTTTTGACACGTATAGCATTAAGTATACTTTTTCCTATATTTTTTTATTTCTTATTGTTTTTTGACGCTCTATTGGAAGCATTTATTTTAGCCACCTCAACATCGTTTTTCATATTCTCTCTAGCAACATTTAGTTTTTCTTTTTCAAGCTGCATCTTCTGCATAGCCTGATTGTTTTTAGATTGAATATCCTGCATCTTTAGTTGATAGTCTTGAGCTGCTTTAGACTGCTGTATAGATAGATTTGATATCTCTAGTATATCAGGAGTGCCTGACTCATCAACATCTTGTGTTGCAGCCTCACCTTTTGCAGCAGCATTAATAAGAGCAATTTCTTTCTTATTAATTCTATCAAGTTCTTGCTGATAGTTTTGATTAGCCAACGTTTCTTGTTGTTGCTGTTGCTGAGCTTGTATTTGAGCAGCTGCAATTTGTTGTTGTTGTTCAAGCTGCTGCTGCTGCATTTGCATCTGCTGGTCTTGCAATTGTTGCTGACGATCTTTGAGATTTTTGAATGTCTTCTTCATCTCTCTCATAGACTTAGTAGAATACAATTCTATTACATCATATAGTGTGCCACCATTCTGAAGGACAGCCTGAGACAACTGACGAAGCTCGTTGAACATTTGTGTATCTTCTGGTCTGTTTGTTACAAACACTTTCAAATCACGTAGTTTCAAATCATTACCATTCACTTGTATAAATGCAGATTCTCCTTCTGATGTAATGTATGATAATGTAGACATAGGCTTAGCACTTTCTACATATTGTGCAGCATCTACAATAGCTTGATACAACTGACCTAATACATACTCGTGAGCGATGAATAGAGGCTCTGTCTGGGCATATGACTGACTGACAGCTGTGTTGACACCTGTGGCAGATTCGCTCGCCTGTATGCTTCCTAAACGCTGTCTAGACATACCTATAAGTTCCCAACATTCGTTCTTTAGTTGTAGAGCAAGGTTATATCTAGATTGTATTTCACTAGTTCTTGTAAGGTCAATATTTCTTGCAATGGTAGTGTTAGATACAGCAGCCTTTGTATTCTCTGGGCTGTCATCATCGAATATAATACCACGCTCTCTTGCTTCCATTTCCCAGATGTCCAATGCATCCTGATCATCTCCATCTTTTAGTCTAGGAACACGTCTAATGTTTACAGAAGCCACGTTACCAATTTCTTTCTCCAACAATTTGTACAATTGATTCATACAAATGTTATATAACACTTGGAATGGCTTCATTAAATCCACTAATGACTTAGCTTCTGTGTTCTTCACCTCAAATGTTGTACCTATGATGGGACAATAGTTAAGGATTTTTAGAGGCTTGATGTGATAGATGTCTGGACCAATCTTAGTTCCTTGATACCACTGGTTAATCCACCCCCATTCTAGAGAAATCTGTGTAGGAATAGTGTTTGATTTGTAGTTTTCGTCAACAAGGACAGTTTGTTCATTGCCCATCTCATCAAGATAGACTAGTTTACCAATCTTTCTCTTAGATATCCAATATGCTCTAACAACAACGTATTTGTATCCAAATGTAGACACGTTGGTTGTCAAGCCTAAGAAGTCTTTCAATCCATCGTTGTTCTCTTTCATCTCACTTTCAATCATCATTCTTGTCTGTAGGACAAGTGGATCGAATGTGTCGTATTGAATTGAGTCGATACCATCAGCAGCATTAGGATTGCCAAGGTTGGATTCACGAACGTTGATCAATCCATAGTCTTGTAAAGAGCTTCGTAGGTGATCAATCTCTTCTTTTGTCAAATCAGGAATGCTCTCGATAATCTCTGACAGCTCCATAACTTGCACAGTACCAGCAGCATACGCTCCTTGGTTTCTTCCTGTAGGATCAGAAATCCACTTTCTATCTGGTGTGGTTAAGAACCATGTGTTCTTTGGGTTGGCCACTTCTATGTTGAATCCAAGCTTGGAGTTGTCTTCATAGATGTGATAGTATTCTCTGGCAGAAATAAGCAAGTCTCTGAATGCATCTTCACTCTTCTCTTTAAGATTGAATTCTGCCTTCTGACATGTCAAGATGTGGTTTGCCCACTTCTCTGCTACAGATGTGTAAGAATCAAGCTGATCCTTCACTTGCTCCATTGTAATTTGTTCTAGCTGCTCTTCATCAACTTCTTGACCTTGCATGGCTAGTTTTTGCAATATGTTCTGTCTTGCTTGAGAAATAATAAACTCTTGCAAAACATCTGTCTTGAATTGTAATTCTTCAGACTGGCTGTCATCATCAAATGCCTTTACACGAAATGTATCTGGACGCTTAGATATTTCGCCTACAAGGTTATTGATTGGTGTTGTTACAATAGAATAATGCTTTACATAAGAAGGCAGTCCTAAGTCTGCTTGCAACATCTCTGTAAAAGACTTCACCTCTGGCTCCTGATAAAAGTCCTCCATTCTCAGGATGCCTTTTACAAGGTCATAGTTTTTAACAAACGTGTCACGACTTTTCATGTATTCCGCATACGACTTGTTTGCGAAATAATCCATCGTGTTTTTTATCCAACTCTCGTCCTGCTTCTCTTTCTCTGTCTTGAATTGATCAGGGAAAATGTTAAGATAGGCATATCGTATGGTTGCGTCCTTTGTATATCTAATGATTGCCATTATGTGAATAATTTATTTTTTCTCGTATTGAACATATTTCCAGAGCTGCTGAACAGCTTGTTGGTCTTTAATTTTTTATTGTACAACGACTTCACTCTCTCATCACCTGTACCTCCAATCCTTCCAATGATTGGGTCCATCTTAAGTGCCTGAGCTATAGCTAGTTCTGCTGCAATAATCCTATCGAAGTTTCCTTCATCGTTATACTGAATGATTTCCTCAAGCAGCATAGGGTCAAATATCTTACTAACGCCTGTAATCTCTTTAGTTATATTCCCCTCATCATCCTTCTCTGTATAGACAACATCCTCCATGTATCTCTTCAGACATGTATGTAGGTAGTCAATTATTTTTCTAGCAGATCTGTGAATACCATACTCTCGTTTCACAGTGGTGTTTGGAATCACCTCTAACAACCATTGTGGTTGTTTCTCTAGATAGTGAGCGTCTCCTTTGCTCTTCATGTATTCGATGAAAGAAATATCATCATTTTCGCAAAGAGCTCTAGCGTTGTAATATTTAATCAGTAATCTAGCCTGTTCTTCCCACGTTTCTTTCTTATCAGGTCTTGCACAATACGAAGCTACGAACATATCCTGATATTTCTCACCAGTGAGATCGTGCATTCTCTTGTAAATATACACAGAACCTAGTGAAGTTGAATACTTTGCCTGTCCTTGTCTGTAGGGGTCAATCCCTGCTACATACAATCCATACGGAGGATTCTCAATAGGAAACTCATATATCACTACAGGAGCATCTTTTGCATCTGTACTCTTGAGAGGAAAGTTTGAAATTGGCATCCTGTCTGTGAACTCGTGCCCAATCTTTCCCTCGTCACTAAATAATATAACAGGTGTGCCAGTTCTTTCGTTCTGTAGCAACCTGATCTTCTGTCTTTTAGCAGCCTCAATATCAAAGATGTTGGTGTCCTCGTTAAGGAAAATGTCATCCACCTTCTGTGGATAATACATTTTTTCTTTCAAATAAGCAACTCTATCGCCAGCTTTCTTTAGTCTGTCGAGGTTATCGTTAGTGATTTGGTTGGCTTTCTCCTCATTAGACACTAACATTTGCACATTGTACAGGTCACTAGTGGGTGATGCATTGAGATAGCTTCCTAATGTACCAGCCTCTTTGGCTTCCATTCTATACTTGTTAGAAATGAACAAGCCATGTACACGTTTGGTGTCCTCCTCATTATTGTATGTTAAGAAGTTGTAATTATCAACATCAAACATCAATGACTTAGCATCCATAAACCTCTTCATGTCACCCCCTGTACCTGTAAGAATAGGAGAACACCCCCATCCAAATGGTGTTGTAAAGCCAGGAACAGCAGCCTGTAAACCTCGTAAGAAAGAGCCCTTACCAATCTCGTCAATGATGAGCTTTC
>CAYXWU010000053.1:0-6964 GCA_964468885.1 uncultured Aquiluna sp.
ATGTGCTTGATTCTGGCAAGTTCATCGTTGCTAAGAATTGGATAATCCAAAACCATCTGTTTGGCATGCTCAGGCGTCGCTGTCAGTAGGTTTCTGACAGGTCCGATTGCAGCCGTCATCGATGTAACAACCTCTTCACGAATAGCATCTAGCGGCGGGTTTGTTACCTGGGCAAACTGCTGAACAAAGTAGTCAAAGAGGAGTCTAGGTCGATCTGAAATCGCGGCAATCGGGGTGTCCGTCCCCATTGCACCAATAGGTTCCTGGCCGGAACGAGCCATTGGAGTGATGAATTCCTTTATGTCCTCTTCGGTATATCCAAAAACCCTTTGTCTTCGATTAACCGAAGTCGACGAGTAGCGAACATGCTCGCGTTCAGGAAGGTCCTTCAGATTGATTCGCGACTGCTCTAGCCATTCTCCCCACGGCTCCAGCGAGGCAACCTCTGCTTTAATTTGATCATCTTCTATGATGACGCCAGCCTTGGTGTCAATCAGAAACATTTTTCCAGGCTGCAGGCGTCCCTTGCGCACAATTCGATCAGGGGTAATTGACGAGACACCAATCTCGGAAGCGAGAATAATCAGACCATCCTCGGTGACAATGAATCTCCCTGGTCTAAGTCCGTTTCTATCAAGTGTGGCCCCCACCAGGTCTCCGTCTGTGAAGATGACGGCCGCTGGCCCATCCCAAGGCTCCATCAGCATGGAGTGATACTCGAAGAAATCTCTTACTTGCTGATCCAGGTCCAGCTGCTTTTCCCACGCTCCAGGAATCATCATCATCATGGCGTGAGGCAGCGATCTTCCGCTTAGAACTAAAAGTTCCAAGACTTCATCAAAAGTTGCGCTATCTGATGCTCCGGGAGTCACTATTGGCTTAAGTTGATCGATGTTGCCCAATAGTTCACTGGCGAGCTGTGACTCACGAGCGGCCATCCAATTTGCGTTGCCCTTAACGGTGTTGATTTCGCCATTGTGAGCAATAAACCTAAATGGATGAGCTAATGGCCAAGACGGGAATGTGTTCGTTGAGAAGCGTGAATGAACTAGAGCCAACTTCGAAGCAAAGCGTTCATCTGAAAGATCAGGATAAAAAGGCTCTAGTTGAAGTGTCGTCACCATGCCCTTGTAAACGATTGTCCGCATGGAAAGCGATGGGAAGTAGATTCCAATCTCCCGCTCACTGCGTTTTCTCAGTCTGAATAACTTGCGCTCAAGCTCTAGCCCAGACTCTCTCCCAGAAACGAAGACCTGCTCGATGATTGGCATGGCAACTCTGGCTAGATCGCCGAGAACCTCTGGTCTTGTTGGAACTAATCGCCACCCAAGAACTGATAGTCCTTCCTCGCTAGCGATCTTCTGAAAAGCTTCCTTTTCACGACTCGACTCTGAACTAAGAAATGCAAGTCCAGTGCCATAACTTCCAAGCGCAGGTAGTTCAAGGCCAGACACTACTCTGAGGAATTCATCTGGAAGTTGAGTGAGAATTCCAGCGCCGTCACCGGTACCAGCATCTGAACCGACTGCACCGCGATGCTCCAAATTTCTTAGAGCGCTAAGGGCGGTTTCGACAATGTCATGCCCTGCAGTTCCCCGTAGAGTCGCAACCATAGCTAGGCCGCACGCGTCTCTCTCTGCGCTAGGGTCATACAACCCTTGCGCTTCAGGCGCCATTGAAAAGCGCTTGAACGGAGATACGCTCACTTCAACTCCAATCGAACTCACAGAAAACTGGGACGTCGTTGGCCCGAAATGTATTTACTTAGTTTGCTCCGATTCGGAGCTTTCAACAGGTTTGGCTTCGCTCACAGGTTCTCTGTTTGGAAGCCAAATCGAAGGTTCAAAGCCTGGGTGTCGGCGAGATTGAACCAAGAAAAGGATTATGCCCAAGGTCAATCCGATCAGCGCTGACCAGATGTTTATCCTGAGTCCAAGGATAATCTCACTGGGGTCGATTCGGATAGCTTCTATCCAGATTCGTCCAAATGAATAAATCACCAGGTAAAGGGCAAATACCTTGCCCCACTGTAGGTTGAACCTGCTCGCAAGCAAAAGAAGTAAGGCCGCTCCGGAAAGATTCCAGATCATTTCATAGGCAAAGGTGGGGTGAAAAATGAGTCCTTCTGGCAGTCCCACCGGGTAGGCCGGGTTACTGCTTGATATCTGAAGACCCCATGGCAGAGTTGTTGGTAATCCAAAGAGTTCTTGATTGAAGTAATTACCCAACCGTCCGATCCCCTGAGCAATCAACAGTCCGGGGGCGATGGCATCGGCGACGCTCCAGAAGCGGATCCCTAACTGACGTGTGGCAATAAAGACGCCGACGGCACCTAAAGAAACGGCCCCATAAATTGCAAGCCCGCCTTCCCATATTCGAAGCGTCGCAAGGAGGTCTGCCCCTTCAAAGAAATAGTCATTGGGATGAGTTATGACGTGGAAAAATCTCCCACCCAAAATTCCAAACGGAACCGCCCAGAGCGCGACGTCCAACATGGTTCCCTTAGGTGCGCCACGTTTTGAAAGCTTGATGTCAGCAAGCCAAGTTGCGATTGCAATGCCAGTCAAAATGAAGAGAGCATAAAAATGAATTCGGAAAATTCCTAGGTCAATAAACGAAATTTCAGGAGATGGGATACCGACGGTTTCAAGCATCTAGCTAGTCTAAACCACTCGCCAAATCACGGACTTTCTTAGTGAGACCGGTTATTCCACCTTCTTCATAAGCCTTTATAAAGGCCGTTCCAACAATGGCTCCGGAAGCGTAGGAGTTTACCTCTCGTACCTGATCCGCTGTAGATACTCCCACCCCAACGCAAGCTGGGCGGTCACCGGCCTGTTGAATCTTGGCTACCACAGCTTTGGCAAGTGCATCAAGCTGGCTACGTTCACCAGTTATACCCATCGTTGACACTGCATAAACAAAGCCGCGTGAGGCTTCATGCGCTTGCGAAACACGTTCCTGACTACTGCTGGGAGCTGCTAGAAAGACTCTTTCCAAATTGTGATGGTCGCTTATTCTTAGCCATTCGCTGGCTTCATCTGGAATCAAGTCAGGAGTAATAATTCCCTGGCCGCCGGACGCAGCTAAATCGGAAGCAAAACGATTGACACCATAGGCAAGGATGGGATTCCAATAGCTCATTACGAGAATCGGTACATCGCTAACTCTGCGAACACTTTGAATAACGTCAAAGACTTGAGAAAGTTTAAAGCCCTTCTCGCGTGCCTGTTCGGTAGCGCGCTGAATTACTGGGCCATCCATGACGGGATCCGAGTAAGGAACCCCGATCTCCAGGACATTACACCCATTGTTTGACATTGCTACAAGTGCTTCAATACTGTCCTCAACAGTTGGATAACCCGCAGGGAAGTATCCAATGAGGCTGCCTTTCTTTTGAGCAGCCCGAGACCTAAGAGTTTCCTCGACAGAAATCACAGAAGACCAAAGTACCTTCCGGCAGTTTCCATGTCTTTGTCTCCGCGCCCCGAAAGATTTACAAGCACAGAAGAGCCGGCTGGCAAGATGGAATTTAGATGTTTTATTCCAGCTAGCGCATGCGCAGTCTCAATCGCAGGAATAATCCCCTCTGTCTGTGACAATAAACGCATCGCTGCCATGGCCTCATCATCTGTGATGCCGAAGTAGTTTGCTCTTCCAAGGTCCTTCAGATAGGCGTGTTCAGGGCCAACTCCTGGATAGTCAAGGCCAGCCGAAATACTGTGTGATTCCTTTGTTTGACCATCTTCATCCTGAAGTACGTAGGTCTTTGCTCCATGCAGAACCCCTTGCGATCCCTTGGAAAGAGTCGCGGCGTGTAGAGGCGTGTCGATTCCACTTCCAGCCGCCTCAAATCCCCAAAGCTGCACCTTTGGATCATCAATAAATCCATGGAAAATGCCAATCGCGTTTGATCCACCACCAACGCACGCCGCTACCGCTGCTGGCAACTCTCCTGTTAGTTCAAGCATCTGCTCTCTTGACTCTTTGCCGATTACGGAATGAAAGTCTCTGACCATTGTGGGGAAAGGGTGCGGACCCGCAACTGTTCCAAGTAGATAGTGAGTTGTGTCTACGTTGGCCACCCAGTCGCGCATCGCCTCATTGATTGCGTCTTTCAGGGTTCTTGAGCCTGTGGTAACTGGAATTACCTGTGCACCTAGCAGCTTCATGCGCGCCACGTTTAGCGCTTGCCTCTGAGTATCAACTTCACCCATGTATACGACGCATTCAAGCCCAAAGTAGGCGGCGGCAGTAGCAGAGGCCACACCATGTTGACCTGCACCAGTTTCGGCGATGATGCGCTTCTTCCCCATGCGCTTGGTGAGGAGCGCTTGACCCATTACGTTGTTTATCTTGTGACTGCCGGTGTGATTCAAATCTTCACGCTTTAGAAAGACTCGCAAATCACCAAGTTCCCTGGCGAACCGCTCAGCTTCGGTAATTATGGAAGGCCGACCCGTGTAAGTCTTGTGCAGATAATCAAGCTCAGCCTGGAAAGTTGGATCCTTGCGAGCAGTTTGGTAAACACTGTCCAACTGGTCCAGAGCTTCAATTAGAGGCTCGGGAACGAAACGGCCACCGTATTCCCCAAAGTAGGGACCTATTGCGTTGGAGAGGTTCTCTGGCATCTGCTAAGTCTACGAGACGGAGACGATTTGTGGGATTAGCTCCTTCCAGTTGCCAGTAACTAGCGCCTCTCCCACCAAGACCACATCAGCACCTGCAGATCGATAACGCCTTACGTCGTCAAGATTCTTTACTGCAGATTCAGCAACTGAAACTGCGCTTGAAGGTATTAAGTTAGCTAATTTCTCAAACAGTGCTAAATCAGTCTGGAATGTTGTCAAATCTCGGGTGTTAATTCCAATCAGACGAGCACCCAGCTCACCTGCAACATTAAGTTCCGACTCAGAATGCGTTTCAAATAGCACTCCGAGCCCCAGGCTCGCGGCAAAATCCGCTAGTTCGCCAGCTCTTTTCTGATCCAAGAAGGAAAGAATCAAAAGGACAAAAGAAGCACCCGCGACCCTAGCCTCAAGAATCTGATACTCATTACTAATGAAGTCTTTTCGCAGGGTCGGAATTGAAACGGCCTTCGAGGCAGCAGATAAATCATCGAGGGTTCCATTGAATCCCGAACTCTCGGTAAGCACCGAGATGGCATCGGCTCCACTTATTTCGTATCCCCGAGCCAGCTCACTAGCATCTGGAATTTCCGCTAGAAATCCCTTCGATGGGCTGGCTCTCTTGATCTCAGCTATCAAGCGAACTCTTTCTATTTTTGACAAGCGTTCGTAAACGTTTATTGGCCTAGGGATGTTCGCGATTGACTCAAGCAAGCTCTCAAAAGGATTAACGGACTCACGAATTGCCGCATCCTCTGCAGCATTTCTAAAAAGGCCCTCGAGCACTAGTGCTTCGAGTGCTGGCCATCTACGCCGTAGCCAGCTTTCTTGAGGTAGTAGCCAAGCCCAATTCCACCAAGCGCTAGAGCAGCTGATAACCAAACCATGAGTGCCATGTCTAGGAAGAAAAACACCGTGCCGACGGAGAAGGCAAAAATAACAACACCAACTGTCGCCCAAGCAGCAATTGAGTTTCCGTGTCCAGGTTCGTCGTGTTGTTCGCTCATTATTTCCTCCGGTGAAGATTCTAACCTAGCTCTGGCTCTCCCAGATGCTTCGAGGGTCCGATTCATCAATCTCTTTTGTAATTTTCTCGCTAGGAATGCTTCTAAGTAAAACCAAGCACATCAAAGAAAGGGCTAGTTGTAAAGCTCCGAAGAGTAATGGAGTGGGTAGCGAAACCGCCAACGAACTTTCACCTGCCAAACCAGTGATGGACTCCTGAAGTGCGATGCTTGCCGCGGACTGGGAAAAATCAGTTGTAAAAGATAACAGGCTGCTTAGGCCGAGAATAAATGCCGCAAACACCCGCAAGGACCTAACCAGGCGTCCATAAAGCGAAATAAGCAAGATTAGAATCACAAGAGCTGGCAACAATGTGAGTACATCTGAGAGTTCAGCACCGGTCAGAGTTCGATCTTGAACTTGAACCCATGGGAACAGAAGCGAAATCCAACTTATGGCAACGAGAAGAACTACTCCTAAAACCCACTTAGTCATCCAAAAGCCTTAGCTCTCGCTACCGCCTTGATGACCACTGCTGCCTTTGACAGAGTCTCCTGATATTCGGATTCTGGAACCGAATCCAAAACAATTCCCGCCCCCGCCTGGGCATGTGACTTTCCATTACGAATAAGGGTGGTGCGAATTGCAATCGCTAAGTCGGAATTGCCAGCGAAATCAAAGTATCCAACCACCCCGCCAAAAAGACCCCGGTAGTCGTCTTCGAGCTCACTAATAATCTCTAGGGCTCTTGGCTTTGGTGCTCCGGAGAGTGTTCCAGCTGGAAATGCTGCCAGTAGAGCATCTATGGGTCCTAAGCCCTCGCGAAGCTCCCCCTCAACTGTCGACACTAGGTGCATGACGTGGCTGAACTTATGGATCTGCATAAATTCAGATACTCGCAGAGCTTCGGGTTTGCAAACACGTAGCAGATCATTGCGCGATAGGTCCACCAACATAAGGTGCTCACTTCGTTCTTTTTCGTCAGCCAGAAGTTCACTTGCTAGACGCGCGTCCTCGGCAGTGCTCTCGCCACGAGGTCTTGAACCAGCAATCGGGTGGGTCACTACTCGCCCTCCTGAAACTTTGATTAGGGCCTCCGGTGAGGAACCGACAATGTCGAAGTTACCCGACTCGTCTTGCATGCGGATGAGATACATGTAGGGGCTTGGATTGCTCGCCCTAAGAGCACGATAGACATCAAGAGCATCCCCACTAAAGTCTTGGTCAAACCGTTGGGAAATAACTACCTGAAAGACGTCGCCAATTCTTACGTAATCTTTTGCCTTTTCAACTGAGGAGAGAAAATCAGCTTGAGTTGTGTTTGACAAATA
>CAYXWU010000054.1:0-3126 GCA_964468885.1 uncultured Aquiluna sp.
TAGCAACCGCTAACACCAAAAACTGAGCGGACACATTTGTGTCCAAAGGAGTGCCTTATGGCCAGCGTAACCATGCGCCAGCTACTGGATGCTGGAGTCCACTTCGGACACCAGACCCGTAGATGGAATCCAAAAATGAAGCGACACATTCTTACTGATCGCTCCGGTATCTACATCATTGACCTGCAACAGTCCGTTGACTACATCGACAAGGCTTACAACTTTGTTCGTGATCTAGTCGCTAACGGTGGCTCCATCATGTTTGTTGGAACCAAGAAGCAGGCTCAAGGGCCAATCGCCACTGAAGCACTTCGTGTGGGTCAGCCATACATCAACCAGCGTTGGCTTGGTGGTTTGCTAACTAACTTCTCAACTGTTGCTAAGCGTATTCAGCGCCTCAAGGAACTTGAAACTTATGATTTTGAAGACCCAACCAAGTCGGGTCTAACTAAGAAAGAACTACTTCTTCTGCAACGCGAGAAGGAGAAGCTAGAGAAGTCACTCGGTGGTATTCGCAACGTCACCAAGACTCCAAGTGCAATTTGGGTAGTTGACACCAACAAGGAGCACCTTGCTGTGACTGAAGCTCGCAAGCTGGGCATTCCTGTCATTGCAATCCTTGACACCAACTGTGACCCAGATGAGGTGACCATTGGTATTCCAGGTAATGACGATGCAATTAGGTCAATCGAACTACTAACCAAGTTAATTGCTGACGCAGCTGCCGATGGCATGATCGCTCGTCACAACAAGGGTGGCGCCGAGGCGGAGCCACTTGCTGAGTGGGAGCGCGAACTTCTTGAGGGTGAAAACAAGACCGATGCTACTGAGAAGGCGGCCGAGTAAATGGCGAACTACACAGCAAGTGATGTGAAGGCACTGCGCGAAAAGAGCGGTGCTGGAATGATGGACTGCAAGTCCGCGCTCGACGAAGCAAACGGCGATGTTGAAAAAGCTTTTGAAATCCTTCGCTTGAAGGGTTTGAAGGGTGTTTCCAAGCGCGAAGGTCGCTCCACCTCTAATGGTTTGGTAGTTGCTCGCGTTGCTGGTGGCAAGGCAATGCTGCTAGAGCTTGCCTGCGAGACTGACTTCGTTGCAAAGGCGGAAAACTTTGTTGCGCTGGCCGAGCAAGCAGCTGATGCAGCTTTCGCAGCGGGCGCAAAGGATGCTGAATCTGCGCTGGCCGCCACTACTAATGGCAAGAGCGTTGCTGATGCAATTACCGACCAGGCTGCAATCTTGGGCGAGAAGGTTGAGCTGCGCCGAGTGAGCGTCATTGAAGCCCCTGCCGTCGATGCCTACCTTCACCGGACCAGCCGCGATCTACCTCCTCAGGTAGGCGTGTTGCTTGGTTACGAGGGAGCAAATGCAGAAGTCGCTCACGACATCGCTGTCCACATCGCAGCTTTCAGCCCACAGTATCTAACTCGTGATGAGGTGCCAGCTGATGTGGTAGCCAAAGAGCGCGAGATTGCTACTGAGACTGCTCGCAATGAAGGAAAGCCAGAAGCTGCCCTTGAGAAAATTGTTGAGGGTCGCGTGACTGGCTTCTTCAAGGAGACCTGTCTAGTTGATCAAGACTTCGCCAAGGACAACAAGTCGAGTGTTGGCAAGGTTGCCGAGCAGGCAGGCCTGAAGCTGACTGGCTTTGTTCGCTTCCGCGTAGGAGCCTAGAGATTAGAAACTAAAGGGGTTCGGCTTAGGCCGGACCCCTTTATCTTTCCCCCTAGGATTGTCCTCAGAGTCTGCTGGAGGTTGAAGATGGCAAAGAAGCGTCGTGTATTACTCAAACTCTCCGGAGAAGCCTTTGGGGCTGGCTCGCTAGGTGTGAATCCAGACGTGGTGTCTGAGATTGCAAAATCCATTGCCTCTGCTGCCAAAGATGTTGAGATTGCGATTGTGGTTGGTGGTGGAAACTTCTTCCGCGGAGCTGAGCTTTCTAACCGAGGAATGGACCGCGGCCGAGCAGATTACATGGGCATGCTCGGAACCGTTATGAATGCTTTGGCTCTGCAGGACTTCATTGAACAGGCTGGTGCTCCGGTTCGCGTGCAGACAGCGATTTCTATGTCGCAGGTAGCAGAACCTTATCTTCCACTTCGCGCTATCAGGCACCTTGAAAAAGGTCGAGTTGTAATTTTTGGTGCAGGAGCTGGGCTTCCATACTTCTCAACTGACACGGTTGCCGCTCAGCGCGCACTAGAAATCCATGCAGATGAAGTATTAGTTGCCAAAAATGGAGTCGATGGAGTTTATTCAGCCGATCCGAAGCAAGATCCATCGGCCAAGAAACTTTCTGAAATCAGCTATCAAGAGGCTTTAGTGCAGGGATTGAGAGTGGTAGACGCAACAGCATTCTCACTATGCATGGATAACAAGATGCCAATGCGCGTGTTTGGCATGGATGATGTGTCAGCAGCTCTGCTTGGTAAGCAGGTTGGAACCAAAGTAAAGCCATAGCAATAAGGAAACAAAAATGATTCAACAAATTATGGCTGAGGCCAAAGACAAGATGGACAAAGCGCTAGAGGCGACTAAGGAAGACTTTGCCTCTGTTCGCACAGGCCGAGCAAATCCAGCCATGTTCCAAAAAATCATGATTGATTACTACGGCACACCAACTCCGCTTGCCCAGTTAGCTGGAATTCAAAATCCAGAGGCTCGCTCTATCTTGATTTCCCCGTATGACAAATCTGCCCTTTCTGCCATTGAAAAGGCGTTGTTAGCTGTTCCTAATCTTGGTGCCCAGCCCAACAGTGATGGCAACGTGATCAGAATCAACCTGCCGGAACTTACTGAGGAAAGGCGCAAGGAATACGTCAAGCTAACCCGCGACAAGGCAGAACATGGTCGAGTGTCGGTGCGCAACATCCGTCGTAAGGCTAAAGAAGACCTGGAAGCGCTCAAGAAAGATGGCGGCGCAGGTGAGGACGACATCGAGCGAGCAGAAAAAGAATTAGAAACAATCACCAAGGCGCATGTCGACAAGATTGATGAAGCGCTGAAAAACAAAGAGGCCGAACTGCTCGAGGTTTAGGTGGAGAGCTCAAAAACCCGAACCCTCGGCCCGCGACTTATCGTTGGGTTTAGTTTGGGTGGGGTATTTCTACTTTCCCTTCTTCATCC
>CAYXWU010000054.1:3226-6939 GCA_964468885.1 uncultured Aquiluna sp.
ATAACGGTTGTAATGATTGATTCATTTGGTTATCTGGTTGGTCGCTTCTTTGGAAAAACCAAGCTAATACCAGCAATTTCACCAAAGAAAACCTGGGAGGGATTCCTCGCCTCTGTTGCTGGCGCTTTGGCCGGCGGCTTCCTCACAGGGTATTTATTGGGCGTCTCACCGTGGTTTGGTCTAGTCTTTGGATTGGCAATACTGATCAGTTCAGTTCTCGGGGACCTGTCTGAGTCACTCATAAAGCGAGATTTAAACGTCAAGGATATGGGGGATGTCCTGCCGGGACATGGAGGGTTTATGGATCGTCTTGATTCGATGTTGCCATCCAGCTTTATTGCATATCTTCTATCGCTAGTTGTTTTCTAATGAGCCCACAAAGAGTTTCCGGCAAGATACTCGGTTATGACCCTGAGCAGGTTGATGGATTGCTAGATCGGGTAAGAAGGCAGTACGACAATCCGCAATCTCGCCTAGTCACACCAGGCATGTTGGCAGTGGCAAAGTTCGACTTAATTCCTGGCGGCTATCGAATCGATGAGGTCGATTCAATTATCGCCAAGGTGGCAGACGAATTTGAAATCAAAGAGATTTCTGAGCGAATAGCTAGGTTTGGGAAAACAGAGATCAAGCGCGATCATCGAAAAATTATTGGGGTGATAGCTGAAACGCTGGCTCGATCAAACAAAGAAAGATTTTCACCTGCTAGAAACGGCTACAGACAAAAGCAGGTTGAACAACTTATTTCACTCATCAAAGTTGCGGATGGACAACTTTCAGGGCCGGAGCCGATGGATATTCGAACCCGTGAGCTCGGCAGCGCAAAAGGCGGACCGAGCCGATCTGAAGTAAATGAGTTTTTAGCCCTCGTAGTTACTGCCCTACATACCCAGCGTTTATTGAGATGATTGCCAAAAAATCCCTCTAAGCAATAGGCTTAAGGCCTCTTCCGGGAGGAATGTGGGAAGACACGCGCTTCAAAAGAACCGCCCAAGGCGACACCTGTTCGCACTGGGCTACTTTTTTGCATCTTCCTTGGTGATGGTCACAGTGGTAGATCCCTACTCCGGCACCATGGCCAGCGCAGATGCAATAAACGTCTTTGAGCCAAACGGCGATTACCAAACGCTAACCATCACCCCATTGGCTGACGGCGAATTTGCTCGAGCTGACTTTGAAGTCGTTTCAGGCCAAAAGGCGCGCGGCGTCACAGTTCGCATTGCACCAATCCCAGCGCCTGGCACTCCAAAAGCTTTTGCCTTAGCTGAAGTTAGGTCAAGAGGCTGGGACTATAACCAATTCTCATGTCTCGTGAAGTTGTGGGAGCGTGAGAGTAATTGGCGTTGGAACGCAACCAACCGTTCATCAGGCGCTTATGGAATTCCACAATCCCTTCCTGCCAGCAAGATGGCATCCGCTGGAGCGGACTGGCGAACAAACCCAGAGACTCAGATTTTGTGGGGACTTGGCTACATCGACGGTCGCTATGGCTCACCCTGCGCGGCCCTTCTTCATTCCGACGTCAATAACTGGTACTAATGGCCAGAGGTAAGCGCCGTAGAAACGCTCCCAAGCGTGAGTATCAAGAATTAGATGTGACTCGATTGCGCATGAGCATTCCTCACATTGAGGTAAAGCGCGGAATTGAGTTTGAAGTTTCTCAAACAGCAGGGAGTAATGCCGAAGAAGGAAAAAGCTGGGTTTGCCCTGTCTGCGTAGTGCTGATTACCCCAGGAATAGTTCATACAGTGGCCTGGGATACTCATAGGGGAGTGCAGTCTCGTCGCCATTTCCACAACCACTGCTGGAAGATTTTTGATGGAATGCTTCCCTAATGGAGATTAGATCCAACACAGAACTACCCAGTTTTCGAGAAGAAATTGAACTTCACACATCCGATGGCCAAACCCTAGTTGGGGAGTTGGCTCTGCCGGTTGGAAAAGAACCTGTCGCAACCCTTATCACTTTGCACCCGCTGCCAACCCATGGCGGATTTATGGACTCCCATCTCTTCAGGAAGATGGCCAATCGTCTGCCAGAGCAGCTTTCTGTCGCAGTTTTGCGTTTCAACACTCGTGGCACTGAATCTCCTAGAGGTAAATCAACGGGCAGCTTTGATGGATCCGTTTCAGAGAAGTTTGACGTGGCGGCTGCGGTTGAGTTCTGCCTGCAAAGAGGCCTTCCTAAATTGTGGCTAGTTGGCTGGTCGTTTGGCACTGAGTTGGCTATCAAATACGGGCCAGATCATCCAATCGAAGGAGCAATTCTGTTGTCTCCACCCCTTCACCGCGCAAAGGAAGCTGAACTAATGCGTTGGCAAAGCACCCCCGCAAAGCTGATAGCGCTAATTCCTGAACTGGATGAGTTTTTGAACCCAGCACAAGCAGCTGAGCGATTTGCAGTCTTGCCAAAGGTGAAACTTTTGGCATTCGATGGTGAAAAGCACCTGTGGGTGGGGGAGAGCGCTACGCGCAGGGTTCTAAATGCTATTGCGGAGGAAGTTACTCCAGGCTCTAGCCCACTGCCAATCGAGTACTAGCGCTCTTGCTGTCGAGGCATCCAAACCTCGCGTACCAGCAGCAAAATTGCAGCGGCGATTGGAATTGCCACCAAAGCTCCCAGAACACCAAGCAGAGTTCCACCAATAAGTGCTGCGATTACGACGACTGCGGCTGGTACTGAAACTGCTTTCTGCATGACTCTCGGTCCGATGATGTAAGCCTCGATCTGCAGATAAACCAAGTAGTAGATCAAAACCACTAGAGCAAACGGAGCTCCGGAGAGGTAGGTGACTACAACTACCAAAATGCCAGCGCTGGCAGGACCAATCAGCGGAATCAGTGCAAGCAGGAATGCAGCAAGACTCAATATCAGAGCGAATGGTGAACCAAGTATCGATAGCACAGTGAACAGCAGGACTGAGTGAAGCAGAGCCACTGATGTTTGCCCCATGACCCAGCGACCAACCGAAAGCGAAATTTGGTCAGCTAGTTTACGGAATCGCTCACGCTTACTCTTAGATACCAACAGGGAGATGTAATCCTTTAGTGATTCAAGCGAAACCATGAAGTAAAGACTCAAAATCACAACAATTACAAAGCCAACAACGCCGCTTAGAACGCCGGCACCAATCTGGAAGAAACCGCCCAACAAAGTTGGCCAATTGCTTGAATCACTTACGAAGTTGATTGCATTTTCTGCAGCTGCAGAAATCGCTCCATCAAACTGAGCGTCGTAGGTGGCAATAAGTCGATTGTCAACAATGTTTTCAATGATGGTGGGGACTCGATTGATTAGTTTGCCGGCTTCGGAAACCGCCATCGGCAGAATTGCCCACAGCAACAAAGAAACAATTGACAAAAATCCAAAAATTACAATTATTACGGCCATTGGTCTTGGCAGACGAGCCTTAATCATCATTCGCACGAGTGGATCCATGCCAAGCGCGATAAACAGCGCAAGACCGACATAGGTGAAAATTGTGGCTAGTTGACCAATGGCAGCGCCCAGAAAGACGGCCGCCAAAACTCCCAAGCCACCTAGAAAACCAAACTGGAAGGCGTTAGTTATTCTCGCTCTATCCATCAGTTCTCCAAATCCTTAAGTTCTGCTACTACTTTGGTCAAGTTCTTTAGATATGCCTTGGCGGAGGCTACGGCGTTTTCCAAGCTCGCAAGCTCTGCCTTGGCATTGCGAAGGAGTTTGGTGGCTTC
>CAYXWU010000055.1:0-6597 GCA_964468885.1 uncultured Aquiluna sp.
CCAACCTTCTGATCCGTAGTCAGATGCTCTATCCGTTGAGCCACGAGCGCTGGAAACCCCAATTCTAGTGGGAAAGAGGGCCTTACGAACAGCCGTAAATGGGCCCTGTGGGTAGCGGCATCTGGCTTTTTGACTAAGTAAATAGCATTTAGCCATGGTTGCTCGAAGCGAAAATTCTCTACTTGAACTAAAGATTGCTGGGCGTTATCGAATGATCCCGCTTTGGGCTACCAAACTCAAATTTGAAGTAAGGCCCAGTCCAAGCTTTGACAAAAGGGCATGGAAACTCTGGAAGCCGATTTTGCTTCTGCTAAATGAGGTTTGCCGAAAAGAAAAGCTTCGAGTTAATTGGGTGAGAATCCATTCACACTTCAATCTAAGAGGTGACATCCCGCATGCTATGGGTTGGTGGGATCACGAGCAGCGAGCAATGTTTCTTTGTCACTTTGACAAAGAAACATTGCTTCACGAAGTTGGCCACGCTCTATCCAGTGGTTATCACGGAGACCCTTGGGCCAAGGCTACAGCTCGGCTCTACCAAAAATACCTGAAGGGCAATGAGCTAACCGAGGCAATGACCCACTTGGGGCACTACCTATCTGGTCGGCGTATCTACAAAAAGATATATGGAACGAAACCGCCAAAATACCAAGAGCGGCCAAGCATGTGGAGAAATCTAAAACCAAAATAAATATTTTGGTGGCTATTTGGTCGGCCCAAGTGCCTTGTTCGTCACAAGAATTGATGTTGCTTGCAAGCTCGCAAGAAGAAGGAAAATCGAACCAATTCCAAATCCAGCTAAGGAACCTGCAAGAGCTGGAACTACAACTTGCCCAAAACGATTCGCTGTGAGACGAATTGAGATCGCAAGTCCACGATTTTCCGGTTGAGCGATTCTCGATACCCAGGCCATGGTTGCCGGTTGCCCAATTCCCATCGCGAATCCGGTGATTGCGATTATCACAGCCAGCCAAAAGAAATCACTAACCAAGGCGATTAGGATCATCCCCAGCATTGTGACCAAAGCTCCTGAATTCAAAATAATTTTCATTCCGAGTGCAGCTGAAATTTTCCCTAGTACCATCCGCACACCCATTGATGCGACGGCCCGTATTGCCAAGAGAATGCCAATCTGAGAAGAACCAAACCCAAGCTCTCTGCCCAAGACGGGTAGAAATACAAGTAAGACATCCACCACAGCAGTCGAGGATCCAGCAACAAAAATTGCTGACTTGTAGCCCTTGATTGCCAGGACTTTTCTCACGGCGCTGCCGTCAAGGGCATTGCTTGGTTGGGCTCTCTCACTCTTCTGGGCTACTGCAAGGACGCTGAGGGCTGCGAAGACAAACAGGACAATCGCGAAAAGCAAAGCCGAGTTTTCTTCAACCGCCGTGCCGCCACGATCCGCTAGCAAACCTCCAATAAATGGCCCAACTGCATGTCCAACCGAAGCATAAAAAGTCAGCAACCCAAAGTTTCGCTCATAGCTCTTATCCTCTGAGCGGTTCGCAATCATGGTCTGTCCGCCCAGCATGGCAAACAGATGACCAATGCCAAGAATCGGCATAGCTAAAAACAAGAAAGCAAGCGACTCAATAAAAACCAGTGCCGAAGTAATTAGAAGAGTGATAGTTGACCCCACTAAGAGAGCCGTGCCATCACGACCTTTGTCCACCCACTTGCCCATCATGATTGCAAATATCAAAGGGGCGATTGCGAAAGATGATCCGATTAAACCCACTAAGGCCGGATTCGCTCCGAGGTCAATTGCACGATAGCTGACCATCGGTCTTACGACATAAACACCTGCCTGAATAAAGGCGGAGTTCAGAAGTATCAGTAACAGCCAGCGACCATCACCGAAACGGAACTTAGGCATTTATGCCTGCTGTTTCACTTTCCATAATCTGTAAATCCGAGGCGCGGCAATCACCACGATTAGAAGGACATACAGCGTCACAGAGAAAGGTGTCGCAATCAAGATTCCCGGATCCCCAGCTGACCCCTGCAACGCTCTGCGGAATTCCTGTTCGGCCAATGGACCAAGAATTACACCCAGAATCAGCGGTGTAACTGGATAGCCAAACCTTCTAAAGAGCAGACCAATGATTCCAACAACTATGGCAATCCAAATATCAAAAGGTTCGCCATTTAGAACATAGGCACCAACAAGCGCAAACAAAACAATTCCGCCATACAGGTAAGGAGCTGGAATAAGCAACAGTTTTGCCCAAACACCAGCCAATGGCAGATTTAGAACCAGTAGCAAGAGGTTCCCTATGAACAAAGATGCAATCAATGTCCATACCAAAGTTGGATTATCTGTAAAGAGCAGCGGGCCTGGCTGAAAATCAAATTGTTGAAAAGCCGTTAGCAACACTGCCGCAGTAGCACTGGTCGGAAGACCTAGTGCCAAAAGAGGCACCATGGCACCTGCCGCATTTGCATTGTTCGCTGCTTCAGGCCCGGCAACACCTTCAATTGCGCCACTACCGAATTCGTTGTGCTTTTTCTTGGCCAACCTCTTTTCAAGGCTGTAACTCAAGAATGTGGGAAGCTCAGAACCACCAGCTGGTAATACACCGGTTGGAAAACCAATCGCCGTTCCTCGAAGCCAGGGTTTCCAAGAGCGCTTGAAGTCTTCTTTGCTCATTGTTGCAAAACCTGAGAAAGCATTTCTGTCTGCTTTACCAAGCTTTCCAAACAGGGAAACATAGAGTGCTTCACCAAGTGCAAAGAGTGCAACGATTAGCACGACTGTTTCTATTCCGTCTGTCAACCGAGGAACACCAAAGACCAAACGCGAAGCACCGGTTTGAAGATCAAGACCTATCAGTCCTATGGTTAGCCCCAAACTCAGGGATAACAAACCGCGGATAACGCTCTGACCAACCACTGCTCCAACGGTGCCGAAGGCCAAAACCATAAGTGCGAAGAAATCCGCCGGCGTCATGCGAATACCAATCCAGGCAATTGCTGGCGCAGCGGCGGCAACGATGCCGGTTGCTATCGCACCCGCCACGAAAGAGCCAATGGCGGCGGTAGCAAGTGCGGCTCCGGCTCGTCCCTGTCGAGCCATCTTGTTGCCCTCCAAGGTGGTCATGACAGACCCAGATTCACCGGGCGCATTCAACAAGATAGAGGTGGTTGAACCACCGAACATTGCACCGTAATAAATAGCACCGAACATAATGAGTGCGGCAGTTGGATCGACAGTCAGGGTGACTGGAAGCAGCAGCGAGATGGCTAAAGCTGGCCCAATGCCGGGCAGAACGCCGACGAGCGTTCCAAGAACAGTTCCCAGCAAACCAAACAACAAGTTGGTTATCGTTAGGGAGGCGCTAAAGCCAGCCAAGAAATTTGCAAAATCCATTACCAGCCACTCTCGCCTTCTGCCGGACTGTACAGAAAATCAAAACCAAGTGGCAAATAAAGCTGCAGACCTTGCGTGAAAGCAACGAAAACTGCACCGGCAACAACAACTGAAACTATTGCAATACGGACGTTGCCTTTGGCACCAACCGCCTTAGCCACTGCAAAATAAAGCAATGGCCCCATAATCAAAAATCCAAAAATCTCAACCAGCGCTGCATAAGCAACCAAGCCGGCCATGACAATCCCGAGGGCTTTCCAGTTGGGTTTTTCCGCCTCAACTCCAGTTTCAATTCCCTCAGGCACCCCCCTGTCTCCTCTCCAAACAGCCCAGAGCTGAATTGCAGAGAGAACAAACATTAGAGCGCCCACAATGTAGGCAAAAACTTTAGGTCCAACAAATCCGACGGCGTTTGATTCAATCATCAAACTTGTGTCAACTAAAACTATGAGTGAAGTTGCAAAGAGGAAGCTGGTGAATACCAGCTCCCCCTTTGCAATCTGCTTATCAGATCTTTGCACCGATTTAGAGACCCAATTCGGTGTAGAGAGTCTTGATGCGACCTTCTTCATTGACTAGCCATCTCTGGAAAGCAGCTCCTGGCAACCAGTTATTGCTCCAGACGTTCTTGGCTAGGTTTTCCTTCCAAGCGTTTCCGTTTCTTGTGACATCCAGTGCACGAATGACCAAGTTACGGTCTGCTTCACTGGTGTCCTTTGGAAGCATTAGACCGCGCCAGTTCAATGAAACTAACTTGACGCCCTGCTCGGTGAAAGTCTTGGCTGGAATGCCATTGACCTTGCCGCCAGAAGTTACACCAAGAACACGCAAGGTCTTGGCTGCAACCTGATCTTTGAACTCACCCCAGCCAGAAATACCGGCCTTAGCGGTTCCGTTTAGTAGGGCAGCAGTTACCTGTGCTCCACCGGAGTAAACCAAGTAGTTCAGGTCCTTGATTGTCAAGCCGATTGCCTCGTACATCTGCACAGCGGTGTAGTGGTCAATACCACCAAGGTTTCCACCAGCAATTGGCAGTGCGGTCTTCTTGGCTTTGATGTCCTTCACTAGGTCCTGCAGATTCTTGTAAGGGGAATCAGCTGGTACAACTAGCACCTCGTATTCACCCATCAAGCGAGCTGCAGCAACAGTGTCTGAGTTTTTGAATGAGACCTTGGTTGACTGCACTCCACCAACGAGAGCAAAGCCCATCATTAGTGCTCGACCTGGCTTACCAGTGTCATTGTTCAGGAAGCTGGAAAGACCAGTTGTTCCACCAGCTCCTGGAAGATTGCGATATTCGGCATCCGATAGCAATACGCCTTCCGCCTTCATCGACTCCATTAGGCGACGAGCAGTTGTGTCATAGCCACCACCAGTTCCCGCAGGCACAAGTACATTCATTCCCTTGAGAGTTGGCCACTTGGCATACTGCCAAATGCGCTTGCCCTTGAAGCTTCCCTGAGTTGCTACTCTGCAAATCAGATCACTTCCATCAGCGCCGCGCTTGGCTGCAACCTGACCTCCAGTTGCACAAGCCAGACCGTAGCGGGCATTTGATGGGGCCACGTTGGCAGTCGCTGGGACTGCTGTAACGGTGGTTGCAATTAACGCTAGCGTCGTTGCTGCGATTGCGATTTTCTTCACTAGTTGTCCTCCATATGTCTAGTAGTAAATTCCGTTTGGAATTGCTCTTTGGAGGACTCAGGGAGAAGCATTTAGCGTCAACACCCTTGTCGACCAAAGACTAAGTCTCTTCCACCACCTTGCGGCAGCCGTTTGCCCCGGACTTTCGTCGTGATGACGAGGTAAACGCTTACGGAATACTCCCTCAGTTACAGGTAAGGCTAATAAATAGGGGGTGTCGCAACCTGCCGTTTATCATTTCGTTACATAAGAGGCAGTCAGCTGTTGATTCTGGACATAATCGCCGTAGAAGCTACCCTCTTATAGGGGGCAGATGAGACGGCAATTTGGAATTCTTGCTTCGACACTGCTGCTTGCCACTGGAGTTGGAACAACGCCTGCAATTGGTGTGGTGAATGGTGAGCTGGCAGAGGGTGCCGATTTTGTGCTTGCGCTCGTGCACATCGATAATCCATATCAAGAGCGATGCAGTGGAGCTTACTTTGCTCCTCGAGTAGTGATTACAGCTGCCCACTGCGTAATTCGTAATGGCGGAAAAGCTACTGATTTTGCTTTTCCAACTGGAAAATTGTACGTTTCCCAGACTGGAGCGAATTTAGCGAGCGAAAAATCAAGAACGTCTCTGGTAAAAGTCGAACGAATCTGGACTGAGCCAACGTTTTTCAACCGATGGGAACCAGACAAAGGCCTCATGGAAACGCAAGTAGATGACATTGCTTTTCTTTTCCTGGAAAAGGAACTGAGCGGAAAGCACCTAAGTCGCGCTGCTACAAAAGAGGAAGTTGAAAAGTTTAGATCGGGCCAGTTGATTGGCTTTCAGTCCGGATACGGCTGTCTTGGTAAACGTGGTGAAACTTTTTTACCGAGTAAAGGTGTTCCCTACCGTGCCAATGGTGCTACTGGTAGCTACAGAACCGTGAGTCACATCCCAGATCGAGAAAAACACATGTTTGTCGATTTTCCACCTGGAATTGCAATCTGCCCTGGCGACTCCGGAAGTCCATTGATGGCAAAGATTAATGACGAGACCGTTTACCTTGCGACCGTCTTTGCTGGCAATGCATGGGACAGAATTCTCAATGGTGATCCAGGGATGCGTGGTGAAGCTCTAACAACAGTGCTTTGGCCATACCTTCCAAAGTTAGAATCTGAGCTCCTTGCAGTCGAAGAAAGCCGACGTGCATTAGAAGAGGAAGCTAAGAAACTTGCCGAACTCGAAGCTAAAAAGAAGCTGGCTGAGCTTGAGGCAAAAGAAAAAGCGAGGAATGCCGGCACGCTGTTCGAGGGGGACGGTTGTCACGCTTCTGGCATAAACGCAGAGCTTCAGATATTTAGCAATAAGAAATGGCGGTCCTTAGCAAAGGCAAAAGCTTGGGAAATAGCTGCTGGTTGCCCTGAGACCAATCCTGTTGTGCCGTGGACTTCAGCCAAGGTAAAGGCAGGCTCTAAATTGCGTTGGCGTTATTGGGTTCCCTACGAGTGGTCGGTAACTTCAAAAGTATTTATTGCTAAAAAGAAGAAATAGCTGGCGGAGACGGGGGGATTTGAACCCCCGAGGGGATTTTGGTCCCCTACCCACT
>CAYXWU010000056.1:0-6528 GCA_964468885.1 uncultured Aquiluna sp.
GATCATGAGATCGGGCTGGTCGCAGAAGATGCCATCGACGCCAGTTCTAGCTAACTTTTCAAACCAATCCATTACCTCACCCTCGGCAGTTTCAATTCGGGCGGTGTAGGTGAACACGGTCAGTCCGCGAGCCTTGGTTCGCTCAACCAGATCACTACCCAACACCATCGAGTAATGAACAGAGAGCCCATCAAAATTAGCGGCGATCTCATCAAGCAGCTCATCAGTTAGCTTTTCAAACCCTGCTGGCAACATATCTGGTGCCGAAAGGAATACATAAGTAACTCCACCGCCAATTCGCTCTTTGGCCTCCCTGAGAACTGAAAATTCAAATGCCTCAATGGTCAGTTTGAGTTGTCTCTCAACTGCTCGACAGTTATCGATTACCTGCTTGACTGCGCCGACTAAGTCCATGCCAGCTTCGCGATAGTACTTGCCGTATTTGAGCTCAATAATTAAATGCTTGCCGTCAAACTTAGGATTATTTAGCAACTGTTCAAGCGTCGGGATTTTGTATCTGCCATTGTGTTTGACAGATTCTGCTCGATTCTCATACCTCTCAGTTGCTCGAACGATCCCTAAATCAGCCAGGTTTAGTTCATCAACTATTACAGATGGCAGCTGACGAGAGGCAATGTCGGTAGTGAGAGAAAAATCCCGATCGTGACGAATTACTGGAACTAAATCTTTGGTTAGCACCACATCAAACTCAATAGCGTTGCAGCCAAGCTCAAACGCAAGCTCAAAGGATTCCATTGTGTTTTCTGGCAGGTAGCCGCAGGCTCCACGGTGGCCAAAAACTTCCAAAACTACTCCCACTCGATGGTGCCTGGTGGCTTGGAAGTTATGTCGAGAACAACTCGATTCACGCCCTCCACCTCATTGGTAATCCGGTTTGAAATCTTGGCAAGCAGTTCATAGTCAAGTCTGGACCAATCAGCTGTCATTGCATCCTCAGAAGAAACTGGTCGAAGCACAATTGGGTGACCATAGCTTCTGCCATCTCCTTGAACCCCCACTGACCTAACATCGGCGAGGAGCACAACTGGACATTGCCAAATTAGTTTGTCTTGACCAGCCTTCGTAAGTTCTTCTCGAACAATTGCATCTGCCTTGCGAAGTAGATCAAGTCGCTCTTTGGTAACTTCCCCGACAATTCGAATACCAAGACCAGGTCCTGGGAATGGCTGACGAGAAACTATCTCGGTAGGAAGCCCAAGCTCTGCACCAATAGCGCGAACCTCATCTTTGAATAGAGTTCTGAGTGGCTCCACCAGTTCAAACTGCAGATCATCTGGCAAACCACCAACGTTGTGGTGGCTCTTGATTCCAGCAGTTACCCCACCGCCAGATTCAACGACATCCGGATAAAGCGTCCCCTGCACCAAGAACTTGATTGGTGCATTGTCTTTGGCAGCTTCCGCAACCAACTTTCGCTCTGCTTCTTCAAAGGTGCGAATGAACTCCCTGCCGATAATTTTTCGCTTTTGCTCAGGGTCACTAACTCCCTTTAGAGCAGAGAGGAACTTCTCTTCAGCATTCACAACCACCAGTCGAATACCGGTGGCGGCAACGTAATCACGCTCAACCTGCTCTGCTTCGCCGGCACGCAGAAGTCCGTGGTCAACAAACACCGCGGTCAGCTGATCTCCAACTGCCTTATGCACAAGCGCTGCTGCAACCGCTGAGTCAACACCGCCAGACAGTCCACAAATAACCCGAGCGGAACCTACTTGCGCACGAATCTTTTCAACTTGCTCGGAAATTACATTGCCCGAGGTCCAGGTGGGATCAATCCCTGCTCCTTTATATAGGAAGTTCTCCAGCACTTTCTGACCCTGCTCGGAGTGCTTGACCTCTGGGTGCCACTGCACACCGTAAATTTTTTTCTCTTTCGACTCAAACGCAGCAACTGGGGTGGTCTCGGTCGAAGCCAGAACTTCAAAGCCGGAAGGCGCTTGCATAACTTGATCGCCATGGCTCATCCAGCAAACCTGCAGATCCGGTTGACCTGCGAGTAACGTTCCGCCGCTTGCAATCGATAGCTTGGTGGCGCCGTATTCTCGCTTGCCAGTTTTGTCGACTCTGCCGTCAAGAGTTTGGGCAAGAATCTGAAAGCCGTAGCAAATGCCAAGCACTGGAACTCCGAGTTCCAAGATCTTTGGATCTAACTTTGGCGAACCATCCTCATAAACACTAGATGGGCCACCAGACAAAATGATTGCAGCTGGATTTTTAGCACTAACTTCTTCAGCGGAGATGTCGTGATGAACAATCTCGGAGTAAACACTTGCCTCGCGAACGCGTCTAGCAATCAACTGGGCGTATTGAGCACCAAAGTCAACTACGAGTACCGGCTTCACTTTTCTAGCTCCCTCAGCTGTGCTTCAGCCAGTTTGGCAAACTTTGCCTCTGTATAGAAACTCAAAAATGGAACAATGCCGCCTAGGGCAATAAAGAGAAACCTTGTAACTGGCCAGCGCATCAAAGTCCATAGCCTGAAATCAGCCAGCAAATAAACGACGTAGAGCCAGCCGTGCACAATCAAAATCAAAACAGTGAGATTGATGCCCGTGGTAGGAAGGCCTTCCCCTTCAACACCGTAACTTTCGAAAGTTATAAATCCATTGGGGCCCATTAGCCACAAATCAAAACCAAGGAATGGCAATCGTCTTATTCCCCAGGTCACCATCAATAGGAGCAGAAAGACACCGGTTATATAAGAGGAAACCCTATAAAAGCGCAGGGTCGAGCGAATCTGCGGAATTTGGGAGGGAAGCGGTGCCGACATAAGGCAAAGTCTAGCCAGCTAGCAAGCTGAGCTTTGCCAGGGCAATTGACTTCGCCTCATCAGAGGTCTTCGCGTCCAGGACCGAAAGGTAGATGTCGTTTGCTTGTGCAGCATCCAGTGAAGAAAGTGCTGTTCGAACCGCCCCCACTTGGGAGCGGGACGAAGAAACTGAATCAAATCCCATGCCAGCTAGCACCACTGCAAACGCAGGATCAGAGGCGCTCTCACCACAGACGCCGGAGTATATCGATACTGCCTTGCACTCCTTGGCAATCTCGCTGAGTGCTCTAATTAGTGCAGGCTGCCAGGGGTTTAGCAAGCTGCCAAGGCTTGGGTGCAAGCGATCCGATGCAAACAAATACTGCGAGAGATCGTTAGTGCCCACTGAAATGAAATCAACAGTTCCCTTCAGATTTGGAATCTCATAAATGATTGATGGGGTTTCAACCATGATGCCAACTTTGAAGGTTCCTGCACTTCTCGCAAGTTCAGCAAACTGAGCAGCCTCCGAAGCTAAAGCAACCATAGGTGCCATTACCCAAACTTCTCGACCAGATTGCTTTCTTGCTTCTTCCAGTGACTCAAGTTGATCAATAATGAATTCACGGTGCGGAACAACCAATCTAAATCCACGAACACCTAGTGCAGGATTTTCTTCCTCTGGCATCTCCAGAAACGGAACTGGCTTATCACTTCCAGCATCAATAGTGCGAACAACGATCGGCCCCTCAGGCGCAGCCTTGAGAATTTCGGTGTAGGAAGCAATTTGTTTTTCTTTACTTGGCCTGGTCGTGCTTTGAAGATAAAGAAGTTCAGTTCGGAACAGACCAACTCCCTCAGCAGCAGTGGTTGCCGCAGCGATGGCATCTTCCAAAGAGCCAATGTTGGCCCGGACAGGGATGATTGGCTCAGTTGACTTGGCAATAAATGAAATTGCCTGTGTAGCATCTGATTCCTTGCCTTCGACAACTACCCGATCGCCAACTGGATCAACCAAAACCTGGACACCATCAACCAGATCCTTGGCGCCTGCGCAAGATACGACGGCAGGGATGGACTTGGAGCGACAAATGATTGCGGTGTGAGAGGTAGGCCCACCTTGAATCGTGATAACACCGACCACAGCCTTGGTGAACTGGGCGGTATCAGCGGGGGAAAAGTCTTCACCGACAATTACATATCTGCCCTCTTCGGGAAGGTTTAGTCCGAGTGAAATTCCGTGAATGTTGGCTGCAACTCGCTTCGCCAAATCTCTGATGTCAGCCAATCGCTCTTCGAAGGTTGGATCTCCGCTGAGCAGTTCCGCAAAAGTCTCAACTGCATTTACAAAGGCAGTTGCTGCTTCCCAACCGGAATCAATTTCCGTGATAGCAGCATCAAAAAGACTCTCATCCTGCAAAATCATTTCAAGTGCTTCAAATATCTCCGCTGAAGTTTCGCCAGCTTTTTCAGCCAATTTCTTCAGCTCATCCGAAACATGCCCGATAGCACCCCTTAGCTTTTCTGTTTCAGCTTGCGTATTGCCTTGGTGCTTGGCAGGAATCGGAAGCGGTTGATGAGGTTTCACTCTAAAGACTTCGCCCGAGACTGCGCTCAGACCAACACCTAATCCCGTTAGAACCGCTCCGCTTGAAAGCACGTTAGCCCTTCAGGAATTGCTGGATTGAATCAATAATTTCTTGAGCTTTTGCTTCATCGTCGCTATCAACTTCGACGCTCAGCTGCTCGCCCGTCTTTCCCTTGAGCGACATAAGACTTAGCGGTGAGTTGGCCTTAACTAGGTTTTCACCAACTCGGCCCATGCGAATCTCAAGACCCGAGTCCTTGACCAACTTGACAATCTGACCAGCAGGACGGGCGTGAAAGCCGATTGGGTCCTCGATTGTGACGATGCCAGAAATAGTTGCCATAAAAACTCCTTGGTCCCTAGGGATGATAGCAATTGTGAGGGTGCGGCTCAGCCTTTACGGCTCACTGCACTTTTGTGCAGATCAAAAAGTCGAGTGAGCCCAGTAGCCAAAGGGTGGTCGGCAGGAATGCCACAGACTTCCCTCGTCAAGGCAGCTGGCTCAAGTTCACTGATCATTGCCCTTAGCTGATGTACCTCTTTATCCTCGCTGGAGGTGAAACTAAGCGCAGCGTCAATCAAACTCAACAGCGCCGTTGGTTCTCCAATGTGCTCAGCAAAGTATGCAGCCGGACCGATGAGTCGCTCGGTTCTTGAAAGTTTACGTAGTGGATCTCTCCCTACTCTTACTACATAGTCATCAATAGCTGGGTTGGAAATCCGGTCCAAAGTTTTAGCTACGTAGTTCTCCTGATTGCCGGCCGAAATCGAGTGCTTTGCTCTAATTACAGCCGATGTTTCATCTAGCACCTTGCGGGTGAGATCAAGTACCTCAGGATCTTGCAAAGACGCAACGATGGTTTCGTGACCGGCTCGCTGGCCAAAGTAGGCAGCAGCTAGGTGTGCAGTGTTTACTGTGTAGAGCTTGCGCTCAATAAATGGCTCAAGGTCGTCTACTTGAATGGTGCCAGGAATTGGAAGTGTTCCTCGCAGCCTGGAAACATCTATCACCCATTCACTGAATGATTCAACCGCCACATCAACTGCTGAATTGGAGCGTTGAATTGGAATGATTCGATCAACGGCAGTGTTTAGGAAAACAGCCTTTTTAGAAATCTTTTCTTTATTTTGAATAAACGAATGCAGAAGATCTGATGCATTGATTGCATTCTCGCAAGCCATCACAACTGCCAGTTGGTCCGACTTTCGCTTGAGCAAGCCTTTCTCAATCACAGGAGCAATCTTGTTTAAGATTCCTGGACCAACCGATGCCGTAATAATTTCTGCCCTAGCAATAAAGTCAATTAGCTCATCGGCATCGGCTACAGAATGCACTGCTCGATAGCTGTTGTAGGTCTGCTCTTTTTCATCACTTCCAAGCTCGGTGATGGCATAGTGGCCCGCTTGATTGAGCTGATCAATTAGTTCTTGATTTACATCAGCAAAGACTACGAAGTAGCCGGCTTCTTGCAGGCGAGCGCCTATCAGACCTCTACCAATGTTGCCGGCACCGAAGTGCACAGCAATTGGCTGCTGGCTCACTTTTTCTCCTCTAGCCTGCTCTGCTTAGAAGATTCAGAACTTGCTCGGTATCACCAGTTGAGAGTAATACTTCCCGCTCTGCATCTTCCTGGACGAGCTCTGCGAAATTACCCAGAATCTCAACATGCCCATCCCCTTGGGATGCTATTCCTAGCACTCCCTTGACCATCTCATCTCCCCATTGAATCTCAGAATCGAGTCTTAGAAAGACCAGCTGATCAAACATCACATATTTGCGCGAAGCATCGGTACCGTGCGGAATTGCAAATCCCAATCCAATTGCGGATGAAAATGCATTCTCCCGCTCCCACATTGCCCTCGCATACTCTTCACTTACAGCGCCCAACTGCACCAGCAGTTGACCACAGATGCGCACGGCCTCCTCGGGTGAGGAGGCCGTGGCATCTAGGAGTATCCCGGCCCTTTGAATCAAATTACTCATCGCTGATGGTTGCTCCGCGCTTGATCTCATCGACCAGCTGGGCAATCCGCAAATCACCCAAGAACATGTCAAAGACAATCACTGGGGAATTTGGCACGGCTTGCTTAGCGCGAGCCGATAATCCGCGATGGCACAGCACAACATCATGCTGAGTTTCTGCTAACTGATTCACGGGGGAATGAGAAA